>JASJBC010000038.1 GCA_030066715.1 Acidimicrobiia bacterium | reverse complement strand
TTCCCGATGGGGAGTGGAACCTCAGCCCCGATGCGGTGTTTCTGCTCGGCGACAACCGGGCGATGTCGGCAGCCGACAGCCGATCGATCGGGCCCATCGCCGTCGCTGCTATCCGCTGGAAGGTCGTGGCTCGCTACTGGCCGCCGGCCACGGCGGGGAGAGTTGGGCTCTAGGGCTTCGTCGCGGTGAAGAGCAGGTCGATCGCTTCGCCGCGCTTGCCGTCCTTCTCTGCGTGTCGGCGGACCGTTTGGTTCTCCTCCACAACGAACCCGGGGAAGTCGGCTTCTATCCCTTCGTCGAAGAGGACCTCGATCATCGGCGGACCGCCGATACCCTGTTCGAGGTTGTCCTTGTGGTGGGCGATGATGAACACCCGTCCCCCCGGAGCCAGGGCTCGGGCCGCCTTGGCATGCAACTCTCGCCGCAGCGCCTCCGGCGCCTGCATGTAAGCCAGGAGAACGAGATCGAACTCCTCCTCCGGCGGCTCCCACTCGGCCAGGTCTGCGGCGATGAACTCGACCGACACCTCTGCAGCGGCGGCCAGCTCGGCGGCTTGCTCGGTAGCCACATCTGAGACGTCGACGGCCGTCACGTTGTGACCTTGCTGCGCCAGCCAGATTGCGTTGCGACCCTGCCCCGATCCGAGGTCGAGGACCCGCCCTGAGGGGAGATCGGCCAGCCGGTCGGCAACGAACTGATTGGGCTCCGCGCCCCACACGGAGCCTCGTTGGTTGTAGCGCTCGTTCCAGGGCTCGCGTTGACTCATGTCATCATGTTACGTCTAGGTGTTTCGATGCTTCGCGGAAGGTGAGGCCGGACCAGCGGTCGCGGTGCTCGAGCAAGAAGTCGCGAACCCGATCCGGCTCGGTCTTGGCGTACTCGCGGAGCGTCCACCCGATCGCCTTGCGGATGAAGAACTCCTTCTCGTGCGCCCTCCGCAGGCAATGATCGAAGAGCGTCTCGTAGTCGGTGTCGGCCTTGTGCTTGATCGGCGAAATCAGGCTCGTCCGGCGCAACCACATGTCCTCGTCATCGACCCATTGCTCGATGACGGGCGCCATCTTGTCTCGTTCATCGCGGTCGGCGATGCCCACGCAATTGATGGCAACGTCGTCAACCAGGTCCCACCATGCCCCCTCGACGATCAGTTGCCGATACAGCTTCACATTGTCGTGACTGATGAAGGCCGCATGTTCCTTGGCGATGGCGATCGCCATGTACTTCTCCTCGCGGTGCGGTTGCGCCCAAAGCGCACCGATTGCCTTGCGGTAGGCATCGTTACTCTCGATGGGAAACTGCTTCTTGACGGCCCGGAGCACCTCCGTCCGCCCCTTCTTCTGCACGCCGTAGAAAGGCATGTCGGTCTTCAGGTAAGCCGCCATCGGCCCGGCCTTGTCGGCGTCGGCGCGTTGCGACAACTCGGCGGCTACGAAGGACACCAGATCGCCCATAGCGGCGAGGCTACCAGTAACCGGGATGCCGGTTGTTTCCCGCTCCCGTATACACTCCCCCCTCGTGAATAGATCCAGATCCCTCACGCTCATCGCGGTGTTCATGGTGCTCACAGCAGCCTGCGGTAGCGACGAGACAAACCCAACAGCAGAAGAACTGACGACGCTTGCACCAGTGGAGACGGCGCCGGCGACGACCGACGCCCCGGAGACCACCACCAGTTCCACCGCGGCCCCGACTACGACCACGACCGCCGTGCCTCTCCCCCCTTCGCCCTTGAACGGGATGGGAGTTGCCGACGAGGCTGCTCTGGACCGGCGGGTGATCGCAGTCAAGATCGACAACCATTGGAACGCCCGTCCCCAGTCCGGCATCGAGCAGGCCGACGCGATGTACGAACTGCTGGTTGAGGGCGGTCTGACCAGGTTCATCGCTCTGTTCCATCACAGCGACACCGAGTACCTCGGCCCGATTCGATCCGGGCGACCTACCGACCCGACCCTGGTGAAGTTCCTCGATGCCCCGCTTCAGATCTCGGGGGCCCAGTCCTGGGTCGTCGGTGTGATCCTCGGCTACGACGTGAACCTGCTCGGCGACAACGGCAGCACGATGTTCCGCATCGGTTCCCGGAGTGCCCCGCACAACCTCTACGGATCGACCCTGCTCATGAGGGAGGAGTCAGATCGCCGCGGGTTCCCCGATGATCCTCCCCAGCAGCCGATGTTCGAGTTCGGCGACCCCACGGAGGGTGCGCCGGGGGCAACGGAGGTCAACCTCGACTGGTCGGACAACCCTGTCGTCCGCTGGGAGTGGACCGGCACCGAGTACATCCGCTTCAACGGGGAGAACCCGCACAATTGGATCAGCGCCCCTGTCACTGGTGAGGAACGGGTCGAGACGCAGATATCGACCGATACGCTGGTGGTGATGGAGGCCCCCCGCTACAGCGCAAGCTCATCGAGCGGGGCAGGCTCGTCGGTCCCCGCACTCGACACGGTCGGCAGCGGAGCGGCATACGTGTTCTACGAAGGTCTGGTCGTCGAGGGGACCTGGCAGAGGGAGTCAGCCGGCGAGCGGTTTGAGCTCAGCCTCGAGGACGGCACTCCGATCGTCGTGCCACCGGGCCGCATCTGGATTTCGATCTTCCCAAGCCAGCAGCAAGTCACCTGGGAATGATCGCCGGCTTCACGAGTGTCTCCGCTATCGCACACGCCGTAGCGGGCGGCGCGTTGAGCGCCGGCGCAGTGGTTGCGGATCACCTCGAGAGGTCGGAGCGCAGCCAGGAGACACTCAACGCCTACACCCTGTTGCAACACGATGCGGCGATGGCGGCCGCAGCGGGAATCGATGCGCAGGTTGCATCCGGAGCACCCGTCGGCCCCCTGGCAGGAGTGCCGGTGGCGGTGAAGGACCTCATCGACCACGCCGGCTTCCCCAACACATCCGGAAGCAGTTACCCCACTGCGATCCCGGAGCGCAGCGCCACCATCGTCGACCGGCTGGAAGCGGCGGGAGCGGTCATCATCGGACGCACCGGGCTCCATGAGTACGCCTTCGGGTTCTCCAGCGAGAACCCTTGGTTCGGCCCGGTGCACAATCCGTGGGACCCCACGCTCTCGCCCGGCGGGTCCTCGGGAGGCTCGGGAGCAGCCGTGTCCGCGGGAGTGGCGGCGGCGGCAATCGGTACCGACACCGGCGGGTCGGTTCGGGTCCCCGCTGCGCTCTGCGGTGTGGTCGGCTTGAAGGTGACGCATGGCCGGGTC
Organism: Acidimicrobiia bacterium; assembly: GCA_030066715.1. Taxonomy (GTDB): domain Bacteria; phylum Actinomycetota; class Acidimicrobiia; order Spongiisociales; family UBA5794; genus JAAETI01. Next base: position 28,821 of record JASJBC010000038.1, on the reverse strand, counting down.
CCCTTGCGGGGCGTGTTCCCCCTCGCTCCGTCGCTCGATACTGTCGGGCCCCTGGCTCGCAACAGCCATGACGCGGCACTGGTGTACTCGGCGATTGCAGGCTTCGACCCCGACGATCCCTGGTCGGCTCCACGGCGGGTATCGCCCCCGGACCAACTTGCTCCTTTCCCGGATCTCACCGTCGGCGTACCTCACCCCTGGGTAGATCTCCCCCAAACCGCAACAGTCGCCGCCGGCCTTGCCAACGTGAGAGGTGAGCTCGCTGCCGCCGGCGTCGAAGTGATAGACCTCGACCTGCCGGATCTGAAGCCCGCGACCGAGATCGAGCACATCGCCTATCCGGAGGTAGCCAATGTGCACCACGAACGGTGGCACAGCCGTCCTGAGACCTACGGACCCGATGTGTCACAACGTCTCAGCGAGGTGTTCGACATAGATCCGCGTTCGTACGTAGCGGCTCAAGAGTGGCGGGCTCGGGTCAGCCATATCGCCGAGGCGGCATTGCGGCAGTGTGATTTCCTGCTCACGCCCGCCGTGGCGGCCGCGATCAAGCCCATCGGGGAGGAGGAAATCGAGGTCGCAGGCAAGCAGGTGTCGTACCGGCCCCAGCTCTCTCGATTCTCCGCTTTGGTCAACCACACCGGGCTTCCGGCGATCGTGCTGCCGCTCGATTTGGACGGTGTGCCGCCCCCGTCCGTCCAGTTCATCGGCCGCCGCTGGGAGGAACATCGGCTGCTCGAGCTGGGTGCCGAACTCGAGAGAATCGGCATCAGCCGCTACCGCCGGCCTCCGCACGCCGAGGGCTGAATAACGCGCCCCAATCTGCGCTGATGTGCATAAACTGGCGAATCAGTTCGGTGCGCACGTGCGGTTCGTCCCGAGCGGCAATTCTGGCAATCTGGGGCTAGAGAAACGGCCCCTTGTAGGAGCTTCCACCATGCAGGAAGAGACCCTGTCTCCCCCCAAGCCACCCGAGAAGCGGGATCGGGTGGTCATCCGTTTCGCCGGCGATTCCGGCGACGGGATGCAGCTGGCCGGCACACGGTTCACCGAGTCGTCGGCGGCTTTTGGCAATGACCTCGCCACCTTCCCCGACTATCCGGCGGAGATCCGCGCCCCGCAGGGCACCCTTGCCGGTGTCTCTTCGTTTCAGGTCCACATCGCCGACTGGGACATCCTGACCCACGGTGACGAGGCCGATGTGCTCGTCGCCATGAATCCCGCCGCACTCAAATCGAACATCCGCGACGTGGTCGCCGGAGGCCTCATCCTCGCCAACGAGGACGCGTTCGATCAACGCAACCTCGACAAGGCGGGCTACGAGAGCAACCCGCTCACGGACGGCAGTCTCTCCAACTACCACGTGATGACTGCACCGATGGAGAAGCTCACCAAGCTGGCGGTGGCCGACAGCGGCGTCAAGGGGCGCTCAGTCCTGCGCTCCAAGAACTTCTTCGCCCTGGGCCTCATCTCCTGGATGTTCAACCGCCCCACCGAGCCCATCTACGAGTGGGTCCAGAAGAAATTCGGCGAAGGCACCCCCGTTGCGGAAGCCAACATCGAGGCGTTCCGCGCCGGATTCAACTTCGGGAACACCACCGAGGAGTTCCACCACACCTACGAGATCCTCCCCGCCAAGCTCCCCGCCGGGACCTACACCAACATCACAGGAAACCAGGCCCTCGCCTGGGGTCTCGTCGCCGCAGCCAAGTCGGCCGGGCTCACCCTGTTCCTGGGTTCGTACCCGATCACGCCGGCGACTTCGATTCTCGAAGAGATCGCCAGGCTCAAGCATTTCGGAGTCAAGACGTTCCAGGCCGAGGATGAGATCGCCGGAGTTGGCGTGTCGTTGGGCGCTGCCTTCACGGGCCATCTCGCCGTGACGACGACGTCAGGCCCCGGCGTGGCCCTCAAGAGCGAGACGATGAGCCTCGCCCTCATGACCGAACTCCCGCTCATCCTGGTCGATGTGCAGCGTGCAGGCCCGTCGACGGGCCTGCCCACCAAGGTGGAGCAGTCCGACCTGATGATGGCGCTGTACGGCAGACACGGAGAGGCCCCGCTCCCGGTGCTGGCGCCGTCCTCACCGAGTGACGCCTTCGCCATTGCAATGGAGGCGGCCCGGATTGCGCTCAAGTACATGACTCCGGTGATCCTGCTCTCCGATGGCTATCTGGCCAACGGGGCAGAGCCCTGGCGCCTGCCGGATTTCGACGACCTGCCCCCGATCGATATCGAACACGCCACCGAGCCCAACGGGCCCAACGGCGTCTTCTATCCATATGCTCGGGACGAGGTGACAGGGGCCCGCCCCTGGGCGATTCCCGGAACACCGGGGCTGGAGCACAGGGTCGGCGGTCTCGAGAAGGAAGCTCTCACCGGCAACGTCTCGTACGATCCCGACAACCACGAAATGATGACCGCCGCCCGAGCGGCCAAGGTCGACGGGATTGCCAACGACATCCCGGACCTCGAGGTGTTCGGTGCAGACGACGCCGACATCCTCGTGGTGAGCTGGGGATCGACATACGGCAGCGTGCGGGCCGGCGTGAACAACGCAAACAAGGCCGGCTACTCGGCAGCGCACGTGCATCTCCGCCACCTCAACCCGTTCCCGAAGAACCTCGGCGACATCCTGGCCCGCTACGACAAGGTGCTGGTCCCTGAGCTGAATCTCGGGCAGCTGACCGCGGTGCTACGAGCGAAGTATCTCACCCCGGCAGTCACCTTGAGCAAGGTGCAGGGGGCGCCGTTCATGGCGAACGAAGTGACCAAGAAGATCGTCGACCTACTCGAGGACCCGTCATGACCACAGACACTCGCTATACACGTGCGGACTTCCAGTCCGGGCAGGAGGTCAAGTGGTGCCCCGGGTGCGGGGATTACACGATCCTGGCCTCGGTGCAGAACTTCCTGGCTTCTCTCGACATCGATCGGGAGAAACACGTCTTCATCTCGGGTATCGGCTGTGCGTCGCGTTTCCCGTACTACGTCAACACGTACGGGATGCACTCCATCCACGGACGGGCCCCGGCCATCGCAACCGGGGTTGCACTCGCCGACCCGGATCTCACCGTGTGGGTCATCACCGGCGATGGCGACGGGCTCTCGATCGGCGGGAACCACCTGATCCATGCGCTTCGTCGCAACGTCAATCTGAAGATCCTGCTGTTCAACAACCAGATCTACGGCCTGACCAAGGGCCAGTACTCGCCGACGAGCGAAGCGGGGAAGCGGACCAAAACGAGCCCGATGGGCTCGCTCGACCATCCGTTCAACCCCGTCAGCCTCGCCCTGGGAGCCGAAGCCACTTTCGTGGCGCGAACGATCGACATGGATCGGGAACACACCACGGAGATGCTGCAGGCAGCCTACGAGCACAAGGGGACCTCGTTCATCGAGATCTACCAGAACTGCAACGTCTTCAACGACAAGGCGTTCCAGATCCTCACCGGGCGCCAGGAGCGGGAGGCGAACCGTATCTACCTGGAGGCGGGCAAGCCCATCGTGTTCGGCAAGGACAACGAAATGGGCGTCGTGGTCGGCATCGACGGGGCCCAGATCGTGAAGGTCGAAGACGTGGGGCTGGACGCAATCCAGATCCACGATCCGGCACGGCCGAGCCCGGGCGTAGCTTTCGCCCTGAGCCGGCTGGCTCATGGCCCATCCGGGCCGACACCAATCGGCGTGTTCCGCCAGGTGGAGCGCGCGACATACGGTGACCTGATGGTGAGCCAGATCGATGACGCCAAGGCTCGCAACAAGGCTACGTCCATCTCCGACCTCGTGCAGCAGCACGGGACCTGGACCGTCGAGTAGGAAGCCACCTAGAGTCCGTTCTCGGATGGATCTCGTTCACATCGACTTCAGGAAGTGGGACGGAAGTCGCCACTGGCAGTTCGCCATGCACCGCCTTGGTGAGGACGAACACGGCCTCTGGCTGTGGTCGCCCCCCGGTTCGAACATGCAGCGCGGGCATGAGCCGGTGCGCAAGTCGCGCTCGATCAACGTCAAGCTGATCCCCGACAACAAGTGGTGGACCGCAATCTGGTCGTGGCAACGAGAGGTCGACTTGTACGTCGACATCATCACGCCGCCAAGCTGGAACGGCAGCACCGTCACCATGGTCGACGTCGACCTCGACATCATGCGGGCAGCCGACGGACGTGTTGCCATCGAGGACGAGGACGAGTTCGAGCAGCATCAGGTAGAGATGGACTACCCACAGCGGCTGATCGACACCGCAAGGGCGACCACCGCTCGGATTGCGCTCGCCGTCGAGTCGCGCCACGAACCGTTCGGAGCCGTCGGCGAGAGCTGGATGGCCAAGGCGGTATCACTCGCAGAGGGTCGTGATGGCTGATCCCAGCGTCTCGGTCGTTATTCCGGTTCGCAACGAGGTCCGATTCATCGCGGCGACGATCGACTCCATCCTCGCCCAGGACTACGGGGGACCTCTGGAGATCGTCGTCGCCGACGGGATGAGCGACGACGGCACACGTGAAGTGCTCACCGACCTGGCTGCGCGGCATGAGAATCTACGCTTTGTCGACAGCCCCACCGGCCGGACACCGAACGGGCTCAACCTGGCGATCCACGCGTCACACGGCGACATAATCGTCCGGTGCGACGGCCACGCCGAGTTCTCCCCGGACTACGTCCGCACCGCGGTTGAGATCATGGAGGAAACGGGTGCGGTGAACGTGGGAGGCATCCAGCACGCCGTCGGGCAGACATGGCTGCAGCGCTCGATTGCATATGCGATGACATCGCGCCTCGGGGTCGGTGACGCTCGCTTCCACTACGGGGGCGACGCCGGGCCGGTCGACACGGTCTACCTGGGCGTGTTCCGCAGGGATGCACTGTTTGCCGTTGGTCTCTTCGACGAGGAGCTCACGAGGAACCAGGATTATGAGCTCAACATCAGGCTCCGCAGCAACGGAGGGGTCGTCTGGTTCGACCCGCGGCTGCGTGTCGTCTACCGGCCCCGGCGCAACCTCAGGGGGCTGGCCAGGCAGTACTACCAATATGGCACCTGGAAGCGGCGTGTCGTCCGCATGCACCCCGAGTCCACCCGGCTCCGGCAACTCATCCCCCCGCTGTTCGTGATCGCCCTGCTCATCTCGGCCATCCTGGCGCTCACCCCGTGGCGTCCGCTGGCCCTCGTCGTGCCCGCCGCTTACGCGCTCGCCTTGGTGCTCGCCACCGCCGCCCAACTCGTCAGGACGCGTGACCGGGCTGCCCTTGCCATGCCGGCTGCCATAACCACGATGCACCTGGCCTGGGGACTCGGCTTTCTGGCGGGGAGCTAGTTCGCCAGCAGCCCGGCGTAGAACGCCCGAACCTCGTCTGCGGGCCATGCATAGCTGTCGCGGATGGCCGCAGCCCCGGCCGCCGCTGCGTTGCGGAGTGCAGAGTCGGCGCCGACCTCTGCGATTGCCTTGGTCCAGGCTTCGAGGTCCCCCGCCGGAACGAGCAGTACCCCAGGTTTGTTGGCTACCACCGACCTCGTCCCGGGCAGATCCGAAGCGATGGTGGGGACCCCGACTGCGAGATACTCGAGGACCTTTGTCGGCAGCGACCGGCGGTAGTTGGGGAGGTCCAGTAGCGGGGACAGGCCCATTTCGGCACCGGCCACGATCTCCAGAGCCCGATCAGGGGTGACGAACCCGTGGAAGCGAAGATGAAGCTGATGATCGGCGGCAATCGCCACTAGCTGCGCCCGAAAATCTGGGGTGCAACGACCCAGGACCGTGAAGTGCTCCGCCCCAGCCCGGCCCGCAGCTTCCACCGCAAGGGCGATTCCCCGCGCCTCGGTCACGTCGCCGAGATAGACAATGCCGGTCTCCGCATCAACGGACCGCGGGGCCGGCGGGTCGCCCGCCAGATAGTTCGGAAACACCGGGTGCTCCCTGCGGAACAGTTCGGCGTAGCCGGCCTCGGCGAGCGTGATATCCAACCGCCGCTCCCCCCACCGCAGCAGCCGTGCCGCCAGTGCGGCAACGGGGCGGCGCAGCCACCGGGGCAGCCAGTCTTTGGTCCGCAGCTGGGCGGGGATGTTCTCGTGGACGTCGAAGACGATCCGCCGCTTCCGCAGCGAGGCCAGAAGACCCAGCGGCAGCAACTCCGGATCGTGCAGTGAGGCCACGTCGTAGCGGCCGGTCACCAAGAGCCGTCCCGCCCGCAGCCAGCGCATCACCCGGCCGCCGCTCAGTTCACGCCACTCCAGCCCCGTCCGGTCGACCGGGCCACGACCCTTCGCGGCGAACGTGACTGCCCAATCCTCCTGAAGAGTGCCGATGAGCTTCCTCCGTATGCGCGGGTCATCGGCCGGATGGACTGTCGAGACGACGAGCAGCCGGGGCTTCACAGGAACTCGACGTTGTCCGGCTCGTAGCCGCTGCGCCGGAAGGCTCCCCTCGTGTCGAGTACGAGCGGCACCTCGGCCGCAATCCGCTTCAAGTCGAGTACCGCGTGGTCGGTCAGCAGGACGGCCACGGCAAAGTCGGCCAGCGAGTCGTCCTCCCCGACCGAGGGGAACCCGTGGCTCTCGATGCGTGCCTTGCCGACCACCGGGTCGAGGACCGACACGTGGGCGCCGCGCTGCTCCAGTTCCTTGAGCACCTCGATCGACGCGGATTCGCGGTCGTCGGACACGTCGGGCTTGTAGGCGATGCCGATGCCGAGGATCCTCGTGCCGAAGACCGGCTTCCCATGCCGGTTGAGCAGATCGGCTACGCGGGTGGCGGCGTACTCGGGCATCTTGGTGTTGACCTGTTCCGCCAAGTCGATGAAGCGTGTCGAGAAGTTCGCTTCCTTCGCCCGCCAGGCGAGAAACTGGGGGTCGAGGGGGATGCAGTGGCCGCCGACTCCGGGGCCCGGGTAGAACGCGTGGAACCCAAAAGGCTTGGTGGCCGCGGCATCGACGACTTCCCATATATTGATGTCGAGCTCGTGGGCGAGCTGCGCCATCTCGTTGACCAGCCCAATGTTTACTGCGCGGTACGTGTTCTCGAGCAATTTGGCCATCTCCGCAGCCCGGGCGGACGAGACCGGGTGCACCGCAGCGACCACCCTGGCGTAGGCGGCAGCCGCCACCTCGGTCGACGTCGGCGAGATACCACCGACCACCTTGGGGATGTCGCCGGTCTTCATCTCGGCCCCGGGCGATACGCGCTCCGGGGAGAAGGCAACGAAGACGTCCTCGTCGGCAACGAGGCCCTTGCCGGTCACGGCTGGGACGATGATGTCCTCAGTCGTGCCCGGATAGGTCGTCGACTCGAGCGAGACAAGCATGCCCGGCCCGACGACGTTCTCCACCGTGGCGGCGGCGGACTTGATGAACGACAGATCCGGCTCGCGATGGCGACCAAGCGGGCTCGGCACACAGATGAATATCGCATCCGATTGCGCCAGATCGCTCTCATCGGAGGTGATCTGCAGACCCCCCGCAAGCGCCGCACTCAGTTCCTCGTCGGTGACATCCTCGACGGGAGAAATCCCTCGCTGCAGCATCTCGACCCGGCGCGGTGAACGATCGAACCCAATCGCCCGCAAGCCGTTCTGGACCATGGTCACGGCCAGCGGCAAGCCGACGTAGCCGAGACCGATTACTCCCCCGGTCCAGCTCTCCTCGGCAAAGAAGCGGGCACGATCGTTATCCATAAGAACCTCGTTGCGAATGTGTGCGGAGTGTAGAGGGCGCCGGCTAGCCGCGGAGGGCTCTGGCCAGGAATGAGGCCATTTGGTCGCGCTGCACAGGATCGTCCGGACAGAACTTGTCGTTGGCCGGCGGATTGCAGCCGACGGTGACACCGGCCACCTTGAGTCGGTCGATATTGTCCTCGAAGATCGAGCCATCGTCATCGGTGAACCAATCCCCGGCACCGGGATCCGAGTAGCCGAGACCGCGGACGAGGAACGCCGCCATCTCTCCTCGGCTCACGGGATCGTTCGGGCAGAACTCAGTGCCGTCGCCGTTGCAGCCGGCTGTGATCTCGGCCGCCCGCAGTTTGTTGATGTCGGCCTCGAAGACCGAGCCGTCGTCGTCGGTGAACCAGTTTTGACCACCGTCGTCGGTGAGACCCAGCGCCCGCACGATGAAAGCCGCCATTTCGCCCCTGGTGACGTTGTCGTCCGGGCAGAAGTCGGTGTTCGCCGGCGGATTGCAGCCCTTGGTGATCCCGAGGTCGGCTATGTAGGCGATGTCGTCGTAGTGGACCGAGCCGGCGATGTCGTCGAACGGAGGCACCTCGACGTCGCCGAACTGAACGTCGAAGTAGATGGACCGCAGCCCCATGGTCTGATCCACCCAGACGCTGGTCCTGTCGACGTAGGTCTCGACACCGCCATCCAGCCCGGTGAACCGCACGGTCTTGGCGCTACCCGACGTGTGTCTCTCGATGACCGCGGCGCCGGTGAGCGTATCCAGCCCAACCTTCCCGGCGACGTAGTCGGCGCTCTTGGTGACCGTCCAATCTGCGTGAGGGTTGATGGACGTCAGGGCCCACGAATCGTCCGCCGTCATGAGGTAGGGAACGGGGTCGTCAAAGCTCGACCACACCTCGTGAACGTTCTCGGTGGCACCTCCGCTCGATGAGGAGTAGTAGGCGCGCACGATGAACTCTTCGTCTTCCGACGCATCAGGGTGGGTGATCACCTTCCCGGCCGTCGCCTCGACCGCCGCAGTCCAGGTCGACCAACCGTGCCCCCAGCCGATGTATCGCTGGTCGGAGGTGTCGTCCCGAACGTGACACCATCCGCCGCAGGAGTTGCTCCCGGCCTCACCGCGGTACAGCATGAGCTCGCGGGCGTAGGAGCGGGCGGCGATCGCCTGAGCTTCGAGGGCGGCCATCCCGCCGTTTTGCGCCAGACCCCAGTAGTAGGGCATCTCGGAGATGCCGAGCACGTAGGACTCGAGATCGAGGATCACCGTGACGTCGAACGGGCCCGTCGACCCGTCGCCGGGTGGCTTGATCACCATGTAGCCACGCCCGTACTGGCACTCGCGGTACAGCGACCCAGACGGGTAGGCGCTCTCCGAACCGTTCCAATCGGCGAACTCGCACCCCTCGACGGCCATCTTGCGGGTGGGCTTGTCCTCGGCACCGTCCCATTCGATCTTGATGTCGCAGGACACGTTCTCGACTGCCCGCACTAGGCCTCCGCCGGAGTCGGTGAAGGTAAGGTCGCAGTTGCGGGTGTTCGCGATCCTGTCGATTCGCAGCTTCTCGTTGATCCCCATCACCCAAGCGTCGGTGGCCGGGTTGACCACGACATCGGCCGTCGGCGGGTTCTCGTCGGAGTAGAAGATCTTGCGAGCGATGAGAGTGATCGACTCCTGGTTGCGACGCAGGCTGACCCAGATGTCGTCCGCCACGCTGGTTCCATCCTCACCGAGAGTCGTCAGCGTGGTCCCCTTGTAGAAGTGACCGGTTATCTGATCGACGGTCCAGCCATCTCGAGATGCGCCGTAGGCACCGTACTGGCTGAGACCTACGCCATGGCCCCAACCGGCCCCGACAAACGAGACCGTGTCGTCCTCTGCGGCCGCGGCAGAACCTGCCGGCGCCACCAGCGACGTGATCATTGCCAGCGACGCCACCGCGCGCCACCAACGGGAACTCCTACTCACAGACATACTTCCAGCTATCGACGTCCGGCGATACACCTTGAGTGCCACCGGGATTGCTCAATAATCGTATAACTCCTGCGCTATGCCCAATACCCTCCTGGCATTAACTGGGGCCACAGACCCGTTCTTGCGTAAGCCACGGCCCATATAGGCCGCCAGTTACGCAAGAACGGAGATCACGGCAGCGCGCGGGCCAGGAAGCTGGCCATTTCGTCGCGGCGGACGTTGTTCGTTGGGCAGAACTCGTCGTTGGTCGGCGGATTGCAGCCTTGGGTGATGCCTGCGGTCGCCAAACGGTCGATATGGTCCTCGAAGATCGAAGAGTCGTCATCGGTGAACCGGTCGCTGCCCGCTCCGTCGGTCAGGCCCAATGCCCTGACGAGGAACGCCGCCATCTGCTCTCGGCTCACGCGGTCCTGCGGGCAGAAGCTGTCGTTTGCAGGCGGGTTGCATCCCAAGGTGATGCCGGCCGCAGCGAGCTTGTTGATGTCGGCCTCGAAGACCGAGCCGTCGTCGTCACCGAACCAGTCGCGACCACCGTCGTCACTGAGACCCAAGGCACGGACGAGGAAGGCAGCCATCTCGCCGCGGGTCACGTAGCTGTCGGGGCAGTAGTCGTCGTTGAATGGCGGGTTGCATCCCTTGGTCACCCCAACGAGCGCGATCTTCTCGATGTTGTTCTCGTGGAGGTTGCCGTCGTCGTCGCGGAAGATCCCGTCATGGGCGTACGCCTGGGCATCCGGGTCGCACTCCCAATTCGGATCGTTGTGCCAGAAGTTCACCGGAACGCCGGCCAGACGGGTGTTGCCCAAGCGCACCGTCAACGTCCCAGTGTCATCCCAGAACCACAGATCGCCACGCCCGTCCCCGTCGTAGTCGTTGACCAAGACGTCGATGAAGGTGCCAGAGATGTCTACCGAGAACGTGTGATCCACGGTCAGATAGCCATTATGTAGGACCTCGACCTCGGTGGACGAACCAACCGGGGTGATGACGAACAGATCCGGGAGCTCATCGAGGTTGGTGTCGCCCAGCGTGAACTGGCTGGGTGTCGTGTCCCCGAGATTGGTGTTCACCTCGGCGAGAAGGGTGGCGAAGTCATCGGCACCGCTGTAGATCTCCAGGCTCGTTGCCTCGAGATCGCGGCGAACGACGTAGAGATCGATATGGCTGTCGGCGTTGTGATCTCCCAGCAGGTAATCGTCACCAGGTTCCACCGGGATGGAGGTTGCGATCATGATCGACTCGGCGAATCCCGTCGGCTTCAGGGACACCTCGATGTCCAGGGTCGGCCCACCTGTGTCGAGGAGCAGCAGATCGTTGCGCCCCACTCGCGAATAGTCGCCGAGAAGGGCAACCCTGCCGTCGAGGTGGACATCCGTGGCGTGGTCTCTGCCGACGGAACACCAATCGTGGTTGCGATCGCTCTGGGAGTACTCGAGGCGAGTCCCATTCTCCCGGGGTACCAGCTGGAAGACATCGGCCACGCCGTCGCTGTCACCGTCGCCGAGAAGGTATCGATAGTCGGCGTTGACCGTCCCGAACTCGGTCGTGGTGCGCAATGCCTGCTCGGAGAAACCCGCAGCCGCGGTCCGGGTCGGATAGGCATCGGGGACGGCCTCGTACCCGGGTGTGGCGGCCGGGCCCATCCACGCAAAGTGCATCGGGTCCTTCACGTACTTCCAATCGCCGCCCCAGCAGAACCCGGCATCGGTCCACGCCTTCACGAACCACGCCGGCATGTCGGTGATGAGGACGTTGTCGCCTCGATACGGGTTGGATGCGGTGTTCATGTCGATGGCGATGCCGTGAGCATGCAGCGAGAGCTGATACCGGCCGCCGATGGTCCGGGGCGAGAAGCCGTATGTCTGGCTCGGCTTGATGGCGTAATAGTTGCCTTTGGCCTGCTCCGCAGCCAGGTTGGCCGTGACCTGATCGAGAGCAGGCAGCGCACGCTCATGCATGAGGACTCGATAGCCACCGGACATGGGGACGGTCCACCAAACCAGGTCGTCGCGAATCTCGCCGATGCTCCGCCCGAGCAATTCGGCACGGGGTCCGCCAATCGGCTCGGTGTTGGCCAGGCTCCCGGTCTTGGAGGCGTAGCTGCCATCGGTGGACGGTTGGCCACAGCCCCATGACTCGTTGGTGGAGATGGTGGCAGTGCCTTCCCCAACGACCGCGCCGGCCGGTGCTGCCACCGGCAACAAGGCCGCGACCATCAGCGCCGCCAAGACCCACCTCACTGCACCGGCCCTCATGGCGTCGGCGCCAGCCGCATGAGACTTCCCGAGCTGTTCAAGATATAAAGACGATTGGAGTTGTCGACGGCGAATGACGTGACCGCACCGAGCGCACCCACCTCGGGCGTCCAGTTGCGCTCGGCCCCAACCACACCGTCCACGTATCGGAAGCTGAGCAGCTGGCCGCGGCAGTAGTCGGCGTAGAAGTAGTGGCCGACGAGATCGAGCATCTCATCGCCCCGGTAGACGTACCCACCTGTGACCGAGCAACCTTGGGAGTGCGGGTAGGCGACCGCCGGGAACGTCAGACCGGCCGGGTTGCAGCCGTCACCGGTGTCGTAGCACTGGTCGCCCTCGAAGGGGTTCCAGCCATAGTTGAGCCCCGCATCCGACATCGGAGCGACATCGACTTCCTCCCACCGAGTCTGGCCGACGTCGCCTATGTACAGCAGATCGGTATCCGGGTCGATCGAGAATCGCCAGGGATTGCGCAGACCAATGGCCCAAGCCTCATCGGCCCCGCTCTTGCCCACGAACGGGTTGTCGGCCGGTATGGCGTAGTTGCGGCTGGAGTCGGAGGGGAAGTCGTCCCCATCGACGTCGATCCGAAGCATGGAGCCCAGCAGCGTGCCTGCGTTCTGACCGTGCTCCAAGGGATCCCCGCCTGATCCGCCGTCACCAAGACCGAACAGCAGATAGCCGTCCTGGTCGAACAGGATCATCCCCCCGTTGTGGTTCGAGTAGGGCTGGTTGACCTCAATGATCGTCCTGGCCGAGCCGGCGTTCGCCACATCTGGATCGGCGGACACCGAGTACTCCACGATCTTCGAGTCTCCGGATTTGTCCGTATACGAGATGTAGAAGAGGCCGTTGCTCGAGTATTCCGGGTGGAACGCCAGCCCGAGCAGCCCCTGCTCCCCGCCGAGGGAAACGAGGGTGCTGACGTCGAGGAACGCACCGGACTGGAGCACGTCATTCTCCACGATGCGGATGTAACCGCCCTTCTCGACGACGAAGAGACGATCGTCACCGTCGGGAGAGGTCGCATACAAGGGGAAACTCAGCCCGGAGACGATGGTCTCGACCCTGGGCACGGTCGGGGGCGGTGGGACCATCTGCGTGAAGCCCTCGGCCCGTCCGAGGAAAGTCGCCATCTGGTCTCTCTGCACATACGAGTATGGGCAGTAGAGATCGTTGTCTGGCGGATTACACCCGAGGGTGATGCCGGCGGCTGCAAGCCGGTCAATGCTTGCTTCGAAAACCGACCCGTCATCATCTGTGAAGTAGTCGCCGGAGCCGGAATCTGTGTATCCGTAGGCCCGCACCAGGAATGCCGCCATCTGCCCGCGAGTGACTCTGTCCGCCGGGCAGAAGTTGGTGTTGTCGGGCGGATTGCACCCGAGCGTGATACCGGCAGTCGCCAGTTTGTTGATGTCCGCCTCGAAGATATTGCCGTTGTCGTCTGTGAACCAGTCGGTGCCGCCGTCATCGCTGAGGTCGAGCGTGCGAACCAGGAAAGCAGCCATCTGCCCGCGCGTGACAGAGTCGGACGGGCAGTACTCGTCGTTGAGCGGAGGATTGCAGCCGCGGGTGATCCCCTCGGCGGCGATCGCTTCGATGTACCCCTCGTGGACGTTGCCGTTGTCATCCCGGAACGATCCCCCTGGGGGAAGATCGGCCAGAGCCGTTGCCGTCATCGCCACAACCGAGGCGACTATCACTGCAGATGCAAAGAGTGTGCGCATGACTTCGGACGATAGTTGGGCTCGGGCGCAAAGCCGCACTATTTCTGGAGGATCTCCATGAGTTCCCCGGCGACGCGCCGTTGCCGGCTGCGGTAGTTCTCGACTGCGTGGTGCAGCAATTCGGCATGGTCACCGAACGTTGCCTGCTCGACCAGCTCCATCAGCCTTCCGGCTGTCACTTCGTCGCTGCGCACCACGAGGTCGTCCTGATCGACCGATCGGGCGAAGTCGCGGATCTTCGGCCGGTACTCGATGGCCACAAACGGTGTTCCACCGGCAGCGGCGATGACGGCGGCGTGAAGCCGTTCGGCGACGACCACCGCTGCCTGGCTCAGCAGCTCGAGACCGGCCTCGTGGTCCGCATACGCAGCCACGTAGTGCGAGTCGACAGAACCCGAGCGGCGCATGATGTCCATGATGAAACGATCGTCCCCGGGGTGGCACGACAGGTAAGCGACGCGACGACCCGACCGCAGCAAGGACTCCACTAGGTCGCTCATCGCGGCGAACACGCGCTCGTCGCTCTCTCCCCACAGCTCACCTTCCGTGAAGGCAGGGCTGATGACCACCAAGCCGTCATCGACAACGACGGAGCCCGTCGGCCGCACCGACAGCCCGGGGTCACCCATGATCTCCAGATCGCCCACATATCCCCACTCGCGGAGAATCGCCTTGGAGCGGGGCCCGCGCACACCCACGTACGAACACGAATCCAGGAAGTCGATCCACTGATCGACAGGCTCGGTCAAACCCCAGTAGTCGGGATCGGCCACACCGGCCCCAAACACCACCCGCTCCACCCGCGGGCTGTCGTGACGACGCAGGGCTTCCAGGTACGTCAACCGGTTGATGAGTGTCCCGCCCCCGAGCAGTAGGAGCTTTGCTCCGGGCGCTTCGTAGCCAACCCGCGCGGCGGGGAGGAGCTCCTGGATTGCCTGGAGCATGATCTCGTCACCGAAGTTCTTTCGTCCCAACCAGCCGATGTACGACACGCCGGGTTTCTGCTCGTCGGCTTGCCTGGTGGGGAGACTCTGTGCCGCCCCGGACGTCAACCCGATAGCCCGATATGGCTTGCGTTGCGCCTTGGCCGTCGCGAACCGGGCGAGCGCTGTCGCCTTTCGCTTCACCCCGCCCTTGGTGAGATCTTCGACAAACAGGGTGCGCTCCCCGGTTATCGCAGGGAACTCGTCGGGGAGCTGGTCGCGCGGACTCGATGCCGGCAGGGCGACCATGCCGTCGCGGACGGCCTTGACATCGGAAAGGGTGACGACACCTTCCCAGAGGTCGGATGGCGAACCTCCCGCCGGTGCGACCTTTGCCCACTCGCGGCGGCGTGTCAGCGCAAACACGGGCAGCTCACCCCACTCCGCATCGAGATCGTGCACGGCCTCGTCGTACAGGTACACGGTGTTCCCATCGCCGGTCACGATCTGGTAGCCGCTGCGCACAATCGAGCTGCGCGGATTGGCATCAAGTCGGCGCACGGCACGGCCGAGGAGTCGATGGTCCAGAGACGCCCACCCGTGGAGCAGGGCGACGTACTCGCCCTGGGCGGCCCGCAACGCGTCGGCGAACTGATCATTCCCCGGTGGGGTCACCCGCAGGCGAGGATCCCCGGCGAGGGTCTCGCCGAGCCGGTCGACCAGCTCGTCCCCACCCATGAAGAACACCTCGAAGTCGGTGAAAGATTGCTTGAGGAGCTGGTGCCACAGCTCTGCGGCCCGCTCCGGAACCGTCGGGGTCACGATCCAGCTGACCTTTGGCGACTCGTAGATGTACCCCCGCTCGGACTTGCGATAGAACCTGTGCGGGATCTTGGCCTGGATGATGCCGTCGTTGGCCGCACGGGCCTTCTGCCGCCAATCCGGCGAGTCTCCCTCGTCCTGCTGGGTCTGGTGATAGATGATTGCCTCGTTCTCCGGGACGAAGAAGAAGCCGGCGTTGAACAGGCGCCATCCCAGCTCGGTGTCCTCGCCACCCCAGCGCCCGAAGTCCTCAGCAAACCCTCCTACTTCGAGGAAACCGTCGCGCCTGATGGAGAAATTCGACGAAACCAAGGACCGGAAAGCTTCGTCACCGAGGCGAAGCCCCGCGGTGCGGCGGTAGAACACCCGGCGGAAGTCATCGG
Source organism: Acidimicrobiia bacterium (assembly GCA_030066715.1). Taxonomy (GTDB): domain Bacteria; phylum Actinomycetota; class Acidimicrobiia; order Spongiisociales; family UBA5794; genus JAAETI01. Next base: position 13,071 of record JASJBC010000038.1, on the reverse strand, counting down.
GCACCAGTGCGGCGTCCGCATCCTGCTCCGCAGCCACACGGTCGCGGAGCGCGGCGGCTCCGGCGACGAGGTCATCTCTGTCGACATCGGTCGTGTCCAGGTGGTGGCGTGACCCGATGACGACGAGGTTGTCCGCATGACGGTGCCAGTCGGCGTGGCGGGCGACGAGCTCAGGGTCAGGGATGCAATCGGCATCGATGAAGACGAGCACGTCGGCATCGGTGTGGGAGGCGCCGAGGTTCCGGGCTCGACCGGCCCCGTAGCCGCGGTGTTCCTGCCGAACCAGCTTCACGTCGATACGACCTGCGACGGCAGCTACCGCCGTGCCGGGATCCTCTTCTGACCCGTCGTCGCCGACTACGACCTCGAACGACTCGTACGTCTGGGCGGCCAGAGCACTCAGTGTGTTCGCAAGCAGCTCGATGCGGTTGTACACCGGGATGACGACCGCAACCTTTGGCGGAGGGCCCGGCGACAGCTGGCGCACACCGCGGTAGTCGTTCTCGGGGGCAACGTGCCAGGTCACGTGGTGATAGTACGTTCGTGGGCCAGAACCCGGTAGGACTCAGCGTTGAGGTCGACCCGGATCAGATCGCCGTGTTTCGTCACCGTGGCGTCCGGCAGTTCTCCGGCCACATACTCCTCGATCGCATCGATGTCGCCCGCCGCATAGATGTACCGTCGCGCCGCACGAAGCGCCCGATCGAGGTGCTCCGTCCCGTCGCTACCAATGGCGACCGCCTCCATCGTGTCGGGGTTGAGCCGGCTGATGCGTTCCGCACCGTCCCAGACCTCCCTGCTGCTGAGTTCGCCGGCAAGGTCGGACAGACCGAACTGGGCAAGCCGCTGCACCTCGACGTCGTCGTCGATCAGCGCAGCCATCGGACTCAGGGTGGGCCTTGCTGCGGGCGGAATGGCTGCGTCGATGGAGCCGAGGATCTCGACCATGTCGTCCACGTTGTGGTCGTAGGTATGGAGCGCAAGCGCCTGCTCCCTTGCCTCGGCGGCAAGGGCGGCCATCTTGTCGGGCTGGGCAACGATCTCCTTCACCTGGGCGACCACGTCGTCCTGCAACACGAAGTAGTGCTTGCGATCGACGATCAGATCCGTGCCGGGGAGATCGTCGGTGATCAGGATCGCACCGGACCCGATGGTCTCGAGAACCCGCATGGTGATGGGATAGTGGCGAGTGCCCCCCTCGTTGATGATGGTTTTCGCCTCGGCATAGATATCGGCCATCTCCAGTGCGGTCACATCGGAGACAAACGCCGTGTTCTCCTCCCCCAACGCAGTCTCGAGATCATGGACGAGCTGCTGCCGGCGGGCATAGGTACCACCCTCGCGGCGCAACTGCCCGCCGACCATCGACGCCGCGTACTTCCGGTCCGGCCACGGCACCGCTGCCTTGACGAGCTCTGGGGCGACCCCGAACGTAAATCTGTGTACCGGCACCGGGAAACGGTGGGCCAGGTGCCAGGAGTGCGCCAGCAGGACGGCATGGGCTCCGTAGCGCTCGACCAGCCGCAAGTTCGTTGGGATGTGGTGCTCACCGTGGTGCACCCAGAACAAGACGGGCACGCCGGGATTCCGCCCTTTGACCGTCAACGCCGGATACGGGCCCTCCACGAAAACCACCGCATCGGTGTCCGCAGGGATCGTGTTCCAGTCGATCTCCTCGGTATGCAGGTCGACCTTCATTCCCGAGCGAATCATTGCGGCTTCGAGGTATTTGCCGGGGTTGGTATCGGTCTTGCGGTAGCACAGCGCCACCCGCAGATGTTGGTAGCGCCCCGGTTCGGGTGTATGTGGCTTACGGGGATCATCTGGCGTCAGATAGGGACCACCGCGACCCGCCGGGGAGACGTTCAACTCCGGATTGTGCGGAGCCAGATCAACCAGGTCGCGCGGTCCGGCGTTTACCCAACGCGGGTCGCGGGCAACGGTTCCCTGCGTTCCCTCGACCGCCGCTGCCGCCACGGCCACAGCCGGCTCCGAGGTCGGGTACACGATGTCCGGGTTGGTGTCACGGACCGCAGCCGCCAGTTTCCGGTGATGGAGCCGTTCCCGCATCCCCCGGGTCTGCAGCCGGCGCAGGAGCTTCCCCAGCCGGCCTCGTCCCACCGGGTAGCGGGTGGGTATGAACCGCACGTCAACACCTTCAGCGGCGCAATCTGTCTCCCGCCCGCTGGCGATCACCGTCACTTCGTGACCGACGCGAGCAAGGCTGCCGGCAAGGGTTCTGGCACGGGGATCGTTGCAGTACCGGCCAACTGCAACCAGGCAAATTCGCATAGCAAGGGATGGTAGTTCACCTCACCGCGCCAGTCCCCCTACCCCAGCGGCTTCGCCGCTGCTTGCGCAGCGGGGGGACTGGTGGAGACCGCTACCCTGCTGGGCCGCATGAAGATCTGTATGTTCGTCAAGAACTCCTTCGAGTACGACGCCCGGGTGACCAAAGAAGCCAAGACCCTGATCGGGGCCGGGCACGACGTCACCGTGGTCGCCATTCACGTCCCCGACCAGACGGCGGAACGGGAGACAACCGCAGACGGGATCAACGTCATCCGGGTCAGCAGGTTGAGCTTTGGGTTGGGAACGATGAACAAGATCGCCGCCCGCTATGCGGGGTCGATCGAGTCCCGACATGCCCGGCTCACCGGCGACGAGGTCGACGAGGCCCGTGCTCGCGAGCTCAGCGAGTGGATGCCTACTTCCACCGCCACCCCGAGTGACAAGGTCGAGGTAGTGGTCGAGCGCTCGAGTGGCAACGAATCCAGCGATGCTTCCCGTCTCTGGGGACGACTCACGACACCCATCCTGCGCGGTGTCGCCAAGACAGCACGGCTTGGCTTCAAGGTCGTGAAGTTCCTGGTCGGGAAGCAGGGTCGCGCCCTGAAGACGTGGGCCATCAACCGGCGCATGATCCAGGTCGGCCTCGAACTGGAAGCCGACACGTATCACTCCCATGACCTCAACACCCTGTATGTGGGGGCGACGTGCAAACGCAAGACCGGCGCCAAGTTGGTCTACGACTCGCACGAACTGCAGACCGAGCGCAACCGAATGACCAAGTGGTGGCGCCGCTGGGCGGCGTGGAACGAGAGACGCTGGCTCCCCTATGCGGATGCGATGATCGTCGCCTCGCCGTCGTGGATCGACATCAACCGAGAGAAATACGGGAAGGTCCCCGATCCGTCCGTGAGCATCATCAACACGCCGGAACTCGAGGTCATCGACCAACCGCAGGACCTCCGGGGTGAGTTGGAGATCCCGGCAACGACCCCCATCCTGCTCTATCAGGGCTCGATCCAGGAGAACAGGGGTATTGAGCCGGCAATCGATGCCATCACGCTCCTCCCCGAAGCGGTTCTGGTCGTCATCGGCTACGGGTATCACAGACCCGCATTGGAGGCGGATGTGCGCAAACGTGGCCTGACCGACCGGGTGAAGTTCTTCGGCCCGATCCCCAACGACGACCTTCTCGGGTGGACGGCAGCCGCCGACATCGGGCTGTGCAACATCGTGAACTCGTCGCTGAGCTACTACACGTCGCTTCCCAACAAGCTCTTCGAGTACATCATCGCCGGCATCGCCGTCCTCGGCTCCGATTCACCCGAGATCGGCCGCATCGTTCAGGAAGAGAAGGTGGGCGAGGTTGCCGACCCGATCGATCCCGAGAGCCTCGCCGCCGCCACCCGCACGATCCTGAGCGATCTCGACTCCTACCGCCACGCCACCAAGGCAGCAGCTCAGAAGTACAACTGGGCCATCGAAGAGCAGAAGCTGCTCGGCGTATACCGAGACTTCACCTAGCGGGAGTTCTTATGGCGCCCCGCCGGCCGCCGACCGTGTCTAGATAGGCACACGGCGAGCAAAGGACAAGTGCCATGAGCGATGTTGTACTGGTCGGTCCGTTCTGGACCAGGTCCGAGGCTGCTTCCTACCTCGGCATCACCGGCGACGAGTTGCTCGAGCGAACGGATGTGGTGCGTCTCGAGGGCCGCTGGCTCGAGGAGACTTACCCTGCGCTGCAGTTCCGCGACAACGATGTGCGTCCTGAGGTCGCAACCATTGTCGCCGCGGTCGGCGAAGAACTGCCGGGCGCCGCGATCGCCGACTGGCTGTCACGATCGAACCCGCTTCTTGGAGCCATGTCGCCGATCGATTGGTTCAACGCCGGGCTCAGCATCCAGATGGCGTTGACCGCCGTCCACGCCGACGTCGACGACGCCAAGGCTCGCGTCACTGCATCGGTTCCGGCGGCGAAGCTGGCTGGTTGACCGACCGGACTACAGATCCAGCGCCCGGGCGAAGAACGAAGCCATCTCCTCGCGACTCAGCTCACGATCCGGGCAGTACTCGGTGTTGTCCGGCGGGTTGCAGCCCATCGTGATCGAATTCGCAGCCATCGCATTGATGGAAGCCTCGAACGGGTTCCCGTCATCGTCGCTGAAGAAGTCCGTCCCCTCCGGGTTCTCGAACCCATATGCCCTCACGAACAGCTCCGCCAGCTCGTCGCGCTGGAGCGGTCGGTCCGGGCAGTAGTCGGTGTCCGTACAACCGAACCCAATCCCGACCGCGGTCAGGGCGTTGATGTCGGCGTGGAAGATGCTTTCGGTGTCGTCGGCGAAGAAGTCGCCCTCCGGGGTGGGGAGCTCGAGGTTGCGCCGCAAGAATGCCGCCATCTCGCCGCGGGTGATCTTGCGTTCCGGGCAAAACCTGTCGTTGTCGGGCGGGTTGCAGCCTCTGGTGATTCCGGCCTCGGCGATCTTGTCGATGTTGGCCTGGTGGACCGAGAACTCGTCGTCGCGGAAGGACCCGGTGTACGGGGCGAGCAGCGGTTCGTCGAGAACGTGGGCAGCATCAACGTGGTCGGTTGGGTTGAGCACGCGGCCGTTCGGGTCGTGAAGCTCGAAATGGAGATGCGGAGAAACATGTTCGGCGTTGCCGCTATCCCCCACCCATCCGATCAGCTGCCCGGCGAAGACGTGGGCTCCGGACTCGATCCCGGGAGCGAAACCCCAGCCCTTGCCATCGTCGGTGCCGGGCGTGTCGTTGTTGAGGTGGATGTACCACGACTCATAACCGTCGTCGTGGCGAAGCGACATGGCGCAACAGTTCCCGCCCTGGTCGTCGTGCATCCAACCGACGGTCCCGTCGGCAACGGCAACCACAGGTGTCATCTTGGCCGCCATGATGTCGACACCGTGGTGAACACGACCACTACCGCGCGGGGCCCCAAAGGTGTCCGAATAGTGGTTGTCCCCGACAACGGGGAAATACATCGTGTCGCCGTAGATGTCGGCTTCTGCCTTGGGTGCGGTAGTGCCCGGAGAGGCCAGCGCCCCTACTACGAGCACAAACGCGAGCGTGGCTCGCATCATGCCGTTCATTTCACTTCTCTCACTCGCTTCCGAAACCGCTACACCACGGAAGCGTTCGCGATTGGCGACGAGAACCTCATCGGTCCTCGTCTCAGCAACGGTGCCCCTTTCGCTCGTTGCTGAACCGCGTTTATCGGCAACAGCACGAAAAACCTTAAACCGGGCCGGGGGCTATCTCACCGTGACATCGACGAAGCGAGGCACTATTTCGAGCCACACGGACCCGATCGGGATCGTGAACTGCGCCCCGGAGTCGTCGAGAAAGAACCAGCCATCGGATTGGGCAGCCCGCAACCACTGCCCGGTGCGGACCTCTCCACCGTGGAACACGAGGACGTCGCCGAACCCGATTACGTCAAACGTGGGTACGTCCATTCCCGCTGCATCGGTGTAGCCGGCCGAACGCTGCGCCGCCTTCATGACGATCACCGTATCGGTGCCGAAGTCAGTGAGCTCGGCGTCGTATTCGGGGAAGATCTGATACGGCTCGCCGTTCACGATGCGAGCGTATTGGTCGGTGGCCGAGTCGTATTCCCATACGACGTCGGCCACGCCGGAGAACGGGATGGCCACCGAAGCAGCCGCAGTGCCGCCAAGCTCCTCGTCGCCGAACGGCAGGGCCGCTACCGGGGGCGCACCCTGGCCGGCTTCTGCCTCGATCAGCGGGATCGTCGCCACCAGGTGATACGGCTGGCGCCGTTCTATCTGCTGGAACAAGCCGTCGGTGCCTTCATCGAGAATCTCCACACCGGCGGCGAGGATCTCCCGGTATACGAAGCTCTGTCCGCCGGTTGTCACCAGGAAGGGACGCCACGGGGAGAGAAGATCGGCATCGATGGGGCGTACGGAGCGGATCGGCCCGATGACGGTCGGCTCGTTCTCGAAGAACATCGCAGTGAGACGGGTGAGACCGCCCTCGACGGGGGCCTCGATGATCAGCTCCGCATCCTGGATCCCGATCGCGGGTCCCGCCTCCGGAGCGTTGTCGACCTTGACGGCGACAACGCGGTCGGCGCTGGCTGCGCTCAGCGGCGCACCGGTGAGCGGATTGCGATCGACCTCGAGGGCAGGGGCCGGGGTGTCATCGTCGCCGGGGAGCGTGTCCTGCGCGGTCGCCCCACCGGTGGGAGGAGCCACCGCCGGCGCCCCGGCGGTTGTCGATGTCGTAGCGTCCGCAGCAACATCATCCCCAGGCTCATCGTCACTACCCCCACCCATGGCCACCACGACTATCGCCACGATGGCCGCCAGCACGAGCACACCCAAGCCACCGAACAACACGGGGCGTTTCTTGACCGTCTCGATCAGGCCACTGAATCCGGACCCACCGGATGGCGATTGCTCGTCGACCACTTCTCCACTCCTCACATCACGGAACCACGGATGCTAGATGTGTTCCGGAGCTTTGCGTCCTAACCCAGCATCCCGTATATCAGATCTGCCGCACGATCCTCGGAGGACACCTCCGGATCGACGTCCACCTGGCGGGAGAAGAACACAGAGCAACGGTCCCGGTAGTCGTCCCTCCACCCGCGCGCTTCCTCGAGCGCGGCCGCCAGCTCCACAGTGTCGTTGGTTCTCCGAAAAGCATCCCCACCGTGCGCAAACGTCGCAACCCTCTCTCCGTGCGGATTGTGATACACAAAAGGAATCCCGCGTGCCATCGCCTCGAAAGGCACCGTTGAGAAGCGGCTCACCAGAGTTGTCGCCCGCAGCAACAGTCTCGATATCGGAATCGTGCTCGCATGGGGCACGCTGCGGGTACGCCGCTCTGCCGGGTGGAGCGCCACCGTGTAGGGCAGCCCGAGCTGCTCGCAGGCGGCGACTGCGCTTTCGATCCAAGCTGCTCTCTCCTCCTCCAAGACGCCGTAGGTGAAGTTCAGGTTGATCACGACGTGGTCGCCGTCTTGGGGGAGAACGGGCGCATGGAAGAGGCGCTCGAGACGGCTGCTGCCGACGATGTACCGGCTGCCGTCGAGGGCATCGAAGTCGTTCTTGCCCTGGCAAAGGATGTGATCCGCAAGCCTGTATGCCGCCCGTTCGTACGGGGTGTCGGCGTCACTGAAGTCCTGGGCGCCCTCTACCTTCGCAAACGTCGGGACACCCGCCTCTTTCGCGGCTGCGACCACTTCGCCGTAGCCGGCCCAGTCCTTCATGGAGACCACGGCGCGGAGCCCGGAGGCGGCCAGCTCTGGATCGGGGAGCCGAAACACGGGCGTGTCGTACCAGCTCAGTCCCGTGGCGATACGCGGCCAATGGGCATCGCCGACGGCGACCATCGTCTCGTAGCCGCGGCGGTTGAGCGCATCGTGCAAAGGCATGATCTCGCCCAGGTGATACGCAGCGCTGGGCAACAGCAGGATTGGAGCCGACTTCCCCACCGGTGTCGGCCAGGGCAGAGCCGTCGGGTCGAGCGGTTTGCGCACCGAGTCCGCGAGCACCTCGTCGACCTTGTCGAGACGAGCTGCGACATCCCGCAACGACCCGGCCCCCGACCCGAGCACGCCGTCGATTCTCTCCACCCGGGCCGTCAGCCGCTCGTAGCGCTCGTCGGCCAGAGTGCCCTGCCGCGCCAGAAGCAGCAGCACGGGCCCAAGCAACATCACGGCAACAACGACCATCAGCAATGAGTCGGCCAAAGTGACGTCAAAGCCGACCACGACCACGATCCAAGCCACGAGAAGACCGGCACCGACGACTGCAAGACGCCAGCCGACGAGGTAGCCGAGCAGCCCTTTGAGTTTCACGACAGGCCTCCACCTGCCAACGTCGCGATTGCGTCGGCGAGCTCGTCGAAGTGCCCGACCACTAGCACTTCTCCGTCAAACAGCCGCTCCTCATGCGGTGGCCGATAGGCGACAAAATGCACACCTGCGGCGACAGCGGCGTCGAGGTCGGAGAATTGGTCCCCCACCATGACCGCCCGCTGGGGGAGGGCACCCCGTTCGGCCAGGAACTGCTTGATGATGTCACCCTTGAGCGCCGGGCTGCCCTCGACTGCGTCGAACCAGGAGGTCATATCGCGCGCAGCAATGATCTGACGCAGCTCTGCGGTCGGCGTCGCAGAAGCGACCAGCATCGGAACTGCGTTGCGATACCGGGAGAAGAATGCGGCAACACCGGGCACGAGCGGCGAGGCGATGACCCTGTCCCGCACGATGCCGCCGAATCGATCTGCCACCTCGCTCATCCGCTCCTCAGTGCACTCTCGACCGAGCAACTCCTCCTCGTAGTACCTGATCTTGTCGTAGCGAGAGACGCCTGCGTGCACCAGGTGGTAGTCGCGGACCTGCGTAGCAAACTCCTCGCCATGCTCGTCGAGATAGAGCTCGTAGAAGGCCTCCGTCTTGACGTCAGCCGACTCACAGATCGTCCCGTCGAAGTCAAAGACGATCAGATCGACGACATCAGCCAGGTCGGTCATACGTCCAACTCCTGGAGGGCGTTGAGCAGGTTCTGTAGTGCCTCGTTCTCCATCAGCTGTCTCGCCTCTTTGGCATACGAGCCCATGTGAGCGGTGAGCACGACGTTCTCGACGCCGCACAGCGGGCCCGCATAGGGCTCTTCGGCGAAGACGTCCATGGCGGCCGCATCGAGCCGTCCCGACTCGAGAGCAGCGGCGAGAGCTTCCTCATCGAGCACCCCGCCGCGCGCGGCGTTGACGACGATGGAGCCGGCAGGCAGCGCGTTGATGACATCTGCGCTGATGAGGTTGCGGGTGTCGGCCGCCAGAGGGATGTGGATGGTGAGCAGATCGACACGCTCCGCCAGTTCGGTCACCGACGAAGCGCGGTCGTATTCGGCCGTCGCCACGTGTGGGTCGTAGTAGGTGACGTCGGCGCCAAAAGCCGACACCAAATCGGCAACCCGCCGGCCGACACGTCCCAACCCCACGATGCCGACGTGTCGCTTGGCCAGCAGCGAGCCCATCAATGCCTTCCAGGTGCCGCCACGGATCGCACGATCGGTCTCCGGGATGCGCCGCAGCGCTGCCATCATCATCCCGATAGTCATCTCCGACACCGCCGCGGCCGGCGCATTCGGCGTGTTGACACAAGTGATCCCGTGCTCAGCGGCGGCATCACGATCCACGGAGTCAAAGCCGGTGCCACATCGCGAGATGACCTTCAGCTGCGGGTTCGCCGCAAACACTGCCCTCGTCAACGGCTCCACGCCGGCCACCATGCCGATCACGCCACCGTCGGCGAGCAGTTCGGTGACTTCCTGCTCGGTCAACTTGCGCCCGTATTGGCTCCTCACGATCTCCCATCCCCCGGCTCGAAACTCATCGAGCAGAGGGGCGTCCATGTTGAAGTTGGAGGTAGTGATCGCGACTGCGCGCTGTCCCATCGCGGGTCCTTTCGGCGGAAGGAGAGCAGGTATTGCAATAGGCTACCCTACGGTGGCCCGGTCTCCTCAGACCGGTTGTCACACCGAGGAAACGAGCCTGATGGCGACGCTCAGAGACCTTATCGAAACCGGTGAGCCGACGATCGGATCATGGATCCAACTCGGCGACGAGGCGCTGACGGAGATGCTGGCCACGGGGCCGTTTGACTGGTTGTGCATCGACTTGGAGCACACGACGATCGGCATCGACCAAGCCGGCCGGGTAATCCGCATCGCCGATCTGGCCGGATGCCCCGTCCTGGTGCGGCTGAGCTCTCACGATCCTGCCCAGATCAAGCGGGTGCTCGATGCCGGAGCCACCGGGATCATCGCCCCTATGGTCAACACACCGGAGCAAGCCGCCGAGATCGTCGCCGCGGCCACCTACCCACCGCAGGGCACGCGGGGCGTCGGCTTGGCCAGGGCGCAGGAGTACGGAGTCGGCTTCCCCGACTATCTCGAGCGGATGGGACGCGAACTGGTCTGCATCATGCAGGTCGAGCACATAGACGGTGTCGATCATCTCGAGGAGATCCTGGCCGTCCCCGGTGTCGATGGGTTCTTCATCGGTCCCTACGACCTGTCGGCTTCGTTGGGTCATCCCGGAGAGTTCGATCACCCGGACGTCGTTGCTGCGATGGACAGAGTCGCCGCCATCGTGAAACGACCCAAGGTGCTCGCCGGTGTCCACGTGGTCGAGCCCGAACCGGAGCGTCTCGAGAGAATGATCGACGACGGGTACAGGTTCATCGCCTATGCGTCCGACATGCTCTTCTTTGCCCATCACATGAGGAAGGTCGACAACGACATCGGCAGACTTCGGGGAGGAACAGCGTGAGGACGATCGACATCTTCATCCCACTGAAGGGCAAGTCGGAGCGCGTGCCCGGCAAGAACATGCGCCCCTTCGGCGGGCGCCCGCTGTTTCACACGATTGTGGCGACACTCGAGGCGGCCGAGCGGGTGGGGGGCATCTACATCGACACCGACAGCGACGTCATCGCAGAGTCTGCGGCGGGGTTCGATACGGTCACGGTCGTCAGGCGCAAAGATGAACTGCTCGGTCACGAAATCTCGGTCAACTGGCTCATCAAGGACTTCCTGGTCGACCATCCCCACGTTGAGCACCTCGGGCAAACACACTGCACGAACCCTTTGCTGTCTGCTGCCACGATCGACGCCGCAGTCGATGCGTACTTCGCCAACGACGCCGTCACCAGCCTGTTCACAGTGGATCGCATCCAGGCTCGGCTCTACGACAAGGCCGGGGAGGCGCTCAACCACAACCCCGAGGAGCTTCTGCCAACACAGGATCTCGACCCCATCTACCTGGAGAACTCAAACCTCTATCTGTTCGAGCGAAAGGCATTCTTCGAGGAGGACGCCAGGATCACGTCGCGCACCATGATGTGGGAGATGGATCCCTACGAGTCGGTCGACATCGACGAGGAGAAGGACTTCCGGATGGCGGAAGCGCTGCATCGCAGCATGATGCGGTTGGAGGGCACATCGGTGGAGCGAACCTTCTAGAAGCCGATCGGCGCTACGAGTCCCGGCTGCGCTGTGCCAGATCCTCATCAGGGTGCTCCTGGAGGCCGTTGCCTGCCTGAGCATCAATGGCTTTGCGAAAGACTATGTCTCTGTAGCCCGCAAACTTCGGCACAACTATCACTGCCGCAGCCGCAAGGTAGGCGACGTTTTGTGCGGTCCTACTCAAGGGACCCCAGAGCAGGTCGGCTCCGCCGACGAACGCCTGCGTCACGGCCCAAGCTACGAAGTTGATGGCGAAGAAGTGCATGGTCTCACGCCTCGCGTCGCCTTTCTCGGTCAGCTCGAAGGTCCACCTGCGATTGAGCACATAGGAGACGAGGGTGGCGATCGCAAACGAGATGGCTATAGACCAGAACTGCTCCCAGTTGAAGCCCTCGTCGACCGTCTTGGTTCCGCCCAGGATGGTGAGGAACACATTGAAGAGCACAAACGACACAACAGTGTTGACGACGCCGACCAAGCCGACCTTGAAGAGCTGATTGATGGCTCCGTCGACAAAAAGCGACCTCACGTAATCCTTCACAGGTGGTCCTCCACTACGACCTGGAATATCCGACAACCATACCCACGACCGGGATAGATGCTCAGCCGGGCTCCGATGCCTCTGCGCCGATTGCCACGTGATCCTCGGGGGCCTGCGACGCCTCCATTGACTCGCTGCTCATTCGTCCGCTGTGCTGCATCTGCACCTCGGGAAGCAACTCGCCGGACGCAGGCAGGTGCTGGATATCTCGGCTCGCCGCATACAGCGGACGGCGCCGCACCTCGGCAAGGATTCTCGCTGCGTACTCGCCGAGAACTGCCAACACGAGGAAGAGCCCGCCGAACCCTACGGAGGTCAGGATCATCAGCGTGGTCCACCCCTCGATGACATCGTTCTTGACGAAGTTGACGATCAGCGCATACAGGCCCGCACCAGCCGAGAATAGGAAGAAGAAGAGGCTGAGCAGATGGGCCAACTTCAAGCCGAAATTGGATGTGGCGAGCAAGACATCGAACGCCAAACCAATGTTCTCCCGGTTGAGGCGACGGCGAGGAAGCGAGACCTCCGTCCTGTATCTGACGCCGGCAAAGGGCAGCCCGGTGAGGGCATACAGCGCCTTGCGATGCCGAACCCTCTCGCCGAGAGTCATCAGTGCGTTGAGAGCTCTCCGCGAGACCAGCCGCACCCGTTCGCTGGTCAGGTCCCGGCCCAGGTTGGAGTATCGATTGACCAGCCAGTAGAAGACCCGGCTGCTCCGCGGCGGTGCGGCCGGGATGAGAGCCACAATGTCCTTCCCGCTCAGAGCCTTCTCGAACATCTCCCATAGCTCTACCGAGGTGAAGCCTCCGGTCGATCCCTCGATCTCGAACACCCAGTCCCCCACCGCTCGCTCGAGACCGGCGACCATTCCCGCTTCGGGGCCGTGGTGGTGCGCCAGTTCGACGATGCGGATCGGGCACGAGAGGGCATCGACGTCCAAACCATCCAGAATTCGTTGCCCGGTGTCGTCGACTGCGACGATCTCGGCGACGTTGAACCCCTCACGAAGGAAGCTTGCCATCAACCTGACGAGATCACGGCAATCATCGGGATCCGCCCCGCGCTCGAAGTACATCACCGCCGAGACAAACTCGTGCCGCTTCATACAACCGCCTCCAGATCGAACAGGGTGCTCAGCTTCCCGGAGAACACCGTGAGAATCGGACCTTCCGACTGAAGGACCGTTGGCCGGGAATCGTCAACCTCGGCCGTTGCCAGCACCGT
>JASJBC010000194.1 GCA_030066715.1 Acidimicrobiia bacterium | reverse complement strand
CGCGCAGACCTCCCCGTCGTTCTCGTCGCCGATGCCGTTGACACCAATGTTCTCCGTGCGGCGCTGCGGGCGGGCATCAAGGATGTCATCGAGGTTCCGCTGACCAGCTCGAAGATCGAGGACGCATTCGGTCTGATCGAACAGATCCACCGGCGCGAAGAAGAAGGACCCGCCAAGAGGAAGATCGGCAAGGTCGTCACGATCATGTCCCCCAAGGGTGGTGCGGGCAAGACAATGACGACGGTGAACACTGCGCTGACGCTCGCCGGGTGGGGCGACCCGTCGCGCGTGGTGATCCTCGATGCCGACCTTCAGTTCGGTGACGTCTGCATCTCGCTGCAAATCGATCCGCGACACACCATCGTCGATGTTGCCAGGGATATCGACAAGCTCGACGAGGACCTGCTCGAAAGCCTGTTGGCTCGGCACGCCTCTGGGATGCGGGTGCTCTCCGCACCTCTGGAGCCGTCGCTCGCCGACGAGGTCTCGACCCAGGTCGTCGTCAAGTCGATCGGCATGCTCAAGCGCATGTTCGACTACATCGTCATCGACACCGCACCCTTCCTCGACGAGCCGGTGCTCTCGATCCTGGAGCGATCGGACGTCGTTCTGCTGGTTGTCGACATGGATCTGCCGGCCGTCAAGAACGCCAAGCTCGCGCTCGACACGCTGCGGTTGATCAAGTTCCCCTTCGAGAAGATGAAGCTGGTTCTCAATCGCGTGAATTCCAAGGCACGTCTCGACATCGGTGAGCTCGAACGCTCGCTCGGTCTCGAGGTGCAGGCTGCCGTCTCGTCGGACAAGCTCGTCCCCCGTGCGGTCAATGAAGGCGAACCAGTCGTCACCCTCTATCCCCGCAGTCGCGTAGCCAGGGACCTGCGCGGGGTCGCCCAGCTGGCTCTCGATGAGAGCGATCTGGAAGAAGGTGAAGGCGAGGGCGCAAAGCGCCGATGGTTCAGATGAGTAGGAACCGACCAGGAGGGGACGACTTATGAGTCTCGCCGATCGTGTCAAGGCGGCCAAGGCCGCTGAGGTGACCGTAGAAGGTCACCGCGAAGAGATTGTCCAGGAGCTGCGACGCAAGCTCCACTACAAGGTCGTTGAGGGCCTCGGCCCGATGCTTTACGACCGGCAGATGAGCGATGCCGAGCTGAAGCTCCGTGTGATGGAGATGCTCGAGTGGGCGCTCGACCAGGAGGAGTCGGTTCCTCTTGCCCGTGCTGATCGTGTTGCGTTGTTGCAGGAGATTGCAGACGACGTCCTCGGCTACGGACCCATTGATCCGTATCTGTCCGACCCGGACATCACTGAGGTCATGGTCAACGGCCCGCACCAGGTGTGGGTGGAGCGCGCCGGCCGGCTCAGCCTCTCCGACACGAGGTTTGTCGATGCGACCCACCTCGAGCGCATCATTGAGAAGATCGTCGGCCAGGTCGGTCGTCGCATCGATGAGTCCACTCCCATGGTGGACGCCCGTCTTCCCGACGGCTCCCGTGTCAATGCGGTCATCCACCCGCTGGCGATCGGGGGGCCGTTCCTGACGATTCGTAAGTTCTCGGCCGATCCCTTCACTGCGGACCAGCTCGTCGGCATGGGTGCGTTCACCGAGCAGGTGGCCGGATTCATGAGGCGGTGCGTCTACGGGCGCCTCAACATCATCGTCAGCGGCGGTACCGGCTCCGGCAAGACGACGCTGCTCAATGTGCTGTCCAGCTTCATCCCCGACACCGACCGCATCATCACTGTTGAGGATGCCGCCGAGCTTCGCCTCAATCAGATGCACGTCCTGTCCCTCGAGGGCCGGCCGGCCAACATCGAAGGTCAGGGCCAGGTGACCATTCGTGACCTCGTCCGCAACACGCTGCGTATGCGTCCCGACCGGATCGTCGTCGGTGAGGTCCGTGGTGGTGAGGCACTCGACATGCTTCAGGCCATGAACACCGGTCACGACGGCTCGCTTACCACCGTCCACTCCAACACCCCACGCGATACGCTGTCCCGTATCGAGACGATGGTATTGATGGCCGGAATGGAGCTGCCGGTGCGAGCGATCCGGGAACAGGTCTCGTCGGCCGTCGATCTCGTCGTTCACTTGAACCGGCTCCGCGACGGATCACGTCGTGTGACGCAGGTGACAGAGGTTGTCGGTATGGAGGGTGACGTGATCACCACCCAGGACTTGTTCCTCTTCGATTACGGCATGGGCATGGACGAGGACGGCATGTTCAAGGGTCGCCTCAAGGCGACGGGCATCCGGCCCTCCTTTAGCGACCGTCTCACCGACTTTGGCATCAACCTGCCGGCCGAGCTGTTCGCTCCCGAGCCGTTCGCAGGGCGGTAGCGATGCGACGCCTACTCGCCGTTGTTTCTTCGGCCATGGCGATGCTGTTGGTCTCGGCCGCGCCGGCGCTTGCGCAGAGTGGCGAGAGCAGCGGCCGTCAGTCTGCCCTCATCCTGGCCGGAGCGATCGGCGCCGGTGTAGCCCTCTTCCTCCTCATCATTATCCTCTTCGGATCCAGTGCCGGAGTGGAGCGCGACCTGCGGGGTCGCCTTGGTGCTCTATCCGGGGATGACGAGGACCGCGGCCGGCTCGCCCGCATCCCATTGCTCCGCCGGTTTGTCACCGGGGCCGAGGACATCGCCCGCGATCGCGGGTTCATCAACCAGATCGAGACGGCGCTGGACCAGGCGAACATGCCTCTGCGGCCTGGTGAGGCGATCGCCGGCATCATCGGCATCGCCGCCATCGCCGGGTTGCTGGTCATGGTCTACCAGCAGAGCCCAATCTGGGGTGGCATCACGGCGGCGGCCGTGCTCGGTGTCTCCGTGGTGATGATTCAAGGTGTGGCGGCGAGGCACAAAGCGAAATTCGAGAACCAGCTGCCGGACACGCTGAACCTGCTGTCGACGTCGCTGCGTTCGGGATACTCGCTGCTGCAGGCCGTCGAGGCCGTGGCTGCGGAAGCCCCGGAACCGACCGCTCGCGAGTTCGGCCGGGCGATGAACGAGACCCGCCTGGGCCGTTCTCCGGTGGCTGCTCTCAAGCAGGTAGCGGATCGCATGGAGTCGCTGGACTTCGATTGGGCGGTCTTGGCTATCAGCATTCAGCGTGAGGTCGGCGGCAACCTCGCCGAGGTTCTGCAGACTGCGGCGGACACGATGCTGCAACGCAACCGTCTGCGCCGAGAGATGAAGGCGCTCACCGCCGAGGGTCGGGTATCGGCCTACGTGCTGGGAACCCTCCCGTTGTTCCTGTTCGCCTTCCTCTTCCTCACCCGTCGTGACTACTTGCAGCCCATGCTGGACTCGACGATGGGCCTGGCCGCGCTCGGGGCCGCAGCGTTCATGCTCGGCGTCGGCATCTTCTGGCTATCCAAGATCGTGAAGGTGGACGTCTGATGTTCAGGAACTCTCATGTTCGATAGCGCTCTAGTTGCTGCCGCTGCCGTCGGCGCCACGATGCTGTTTGCTGTTGTCTTCGTCGGCAACGGCGTGCTCAAGGCACGAGCAAGCGCCACCCGGCGGCTTGCCGGTCTTCGCGAGACGCGCTCCGAGGTGCTGGAGAAGGGCTTCGGCGAGCGTGCCGTTGCCCCGATGTTCCAAGGAGTAGGCCGTCTCTTCATGCGCTACACCCCGCAAGGTTGGGGAGCGCGGGTGGAGAAGCGGCTGATGATCGCCGGTTGGTCGCCCCGGCTCGACGCCAGCTCGTGGGCCGCTATCCGGGTCCTCTCGCTGGTGTTCGGTGTGCTGTTGATGTTCTTCGTGAACTCGCAGCTCGAAGGCACGGCGCGGATCGCCGGCATGTTTGGTGCGCTTGCGATCGGCCTCCTCGGTCCTGAGGCAATCCTGACCCGGAGGGTGGACGAGCGGAAGGCAGCCATGGAGCGCGACCTTCCCGACGTCATCGATCTGCTCGTGATCAGCGTCGAAGCCGGTCTCGGTTTTGAGGGAGCGCTGGGTCGTGTCGTCCAGAACGTGCCCGGGGAGCTCAGCGATGAGTTCTCGCGGATGCTCCAGGAGACGCGGGTCGGTGTCAGTCGCAATGCCGCGCTGAAGTCGCTGGCCGAACGCACGGACGTCGATGACCTGAACACCTTCATCATGGCCCTGACCCAGGCTGATGCCTTTGGTGTCTCCATCTCCCGCATGCTCCGCGTGCAGGCAGACGAGATGCGGATCAGACGCCGGTTGCGTGCGCAGGAACGTGCCTTTGCGGCACCGGTCAAGATGACGTTCCCGCTGGTGCTGTGCATCTTCCCCGGCATCTTCGTCGTACTGCTCGGACCCGCTGCCATTCAGATCTCCGGCTCGATTCTGTAGCCGACATGCCCAAGCTGCGGGTATCCCATCTGCGGTTCCTGGTTCCGTTTGTTGCCATCGCGTGGCGCGCAGGCATGCCGATAGGGGACAACTCCTTCCTGTGGCATGTACGCGCTGGAACCCTCCAGCTCGACCGGGGTCAGGTGCTGACGACAGATCCGTTCTCCTTCACCGCGTTTGGTGAGCCGTGGCGAACACAATCCTGGCTGGCTGAGCTGGGCTACGGATGGTTGGAGAACCTCACCGGGGGGATCGGCTGGGTGCCGGTCATGAAGCTGATGGCGATGAGCCTCACCGTGGCTTTGCTCGGATTGGTTGTGCACAAGGTCTCGGGGCGGCGGAACGCGGTGACACTTGGCTTGATGCTGATCCTGGTTTGGCAAGCCGCGTCCTTTGCAATCGCACGGCCGGCACTCCTCGGGTTCCTCCTGCTTGCGGTTGTCATCGCCGCCGTGCACAGCCGCAGCCGTCCGCTGTGGGCTCTCCCGCTTGTCTTCTGGCTGTGGGCGGCAGTACACGGGATGTTCGTCGTTGGCCTCGGCTACGTGTTCCTCGACGGGATCCGGCGCCGCTCCCGCCGCCAGATCCTCGCCGTCGTCATCTCGGGCGTGGCCACAGCGGCGACCGCACACGGACTCGGGGTGTGGGGGATCCTCGTTCAGTTCCTGCGGTCGCGCGGTGCGCTCAGCCTGATCTCGGAATGGCAGCCACCAGACTTCTCGAGCCCGATGGTGATTCCCTTCCTGATCGTCATCGTCGGCCTTCTGGTCGTGGCCACGTTGGGGCGTCTTCGGCCGGGTGATCTCTGGATTCTGATCCCGTTCCTCGTGTTTGGCCTCATGGCCGGCCGCAACGTGTGGCCCGCGGTGATGGCTCTGGCTCCCATCGTCGCCATCGACCGCAGCTACGAGCGCGAGTTGGGTCAGGCAAGCGCAGAGCCCTACGCGCTGAACTGGGCAATCGCCGCCGTGCTCGTGATCGCGGCCGTGATCGGCGTTGGGCGCGAAGCCCCGCTGCTGGAGGACCGGTTCCCCGGGGACGAAGCGGTTGCCGCGCTCGAGGATGGGCCACAATGGAACGACAGCGCAGTCGGCGGCTACCTGATCTACCTCGAGGGACCCGAGCGTCTCGTGTTCACAGACGACCGCGCCGAGCTCTACGGGGAGGACCGGGTGCGGGAGTTCATCGACATGAAGACGGGGATCGGCGTCGAGGAGGGGTTCGCCGCCTACGGCATCGAACAGGCGATCATTCCCGTCGACTGGCCGATCGTGGGACACCTGGACCTGCTCGGTTGGGACAGACGCTACGAGGACGAGTTCTTCGTTGTGATGGCCACGGGGTGAAACCCGCCCGAGCCATGAGGAAAGGGGCCCCGAGGGGCCCCTTTCCTAGTTCTGTGGATGGTCTCTATCTCTCTCGGGTTTGCTCTAGAGCTCGCCGGAGATCGAGTCGAAGTTGCTGGAGACCGATTCACCGACGGCGGTGATGGCGAGCAGTGCCACGATGGCGATGAGCGCTACGAGCAGTGCGTACTCGACGAGCGAGGCGCCTTCTTCGTCGTTGAAGCGGGTCTGAAGTGCGGTCCACATACGGAGCATGGTTTCGTACCTCCTTGGCAAGGTGATCCAGCGCTCAATCTAGAGAGAATGGGGTGCTGAGCCAATAGGCCGCACGACCCATTTGACTACCCAGAGTGTTCTAGACGGCCATTTTCGGTGGTTGGTCTTGGGCACTAGAAAAGGGGCCCCGAGGGGCCCCTCTCTGGTTCTGTGGATGTCGTCTCTGCGTTGCTCTAGAGCTCGCCGGAGATCGAGTCGAAGTTGCTGGAGACCGATTCACCGACGGCGGTGATGGCGAGCAGTGCCACGATGGCGATGAGCGCTACGAGCAGTGCGTACTCGACGAG
>JASJBC010000193.1 GCA_030066715.1 Acidimicrobiia bacterium | reverse complement strand
GAGGGCGTCAACGCCTTCACCGAGTTCTCCGGCGACCCTCTCCAGATCATCGTGTGGCCCAACGACACGCGCCGCTACTCGGTGGGTACCGACAAGATCGGCGTCTACCTGTGCACATGGCCGGGAGCGCTGGGCGGCATCAACCTCACCGATGCCGTATCCACTCTCAATGCGGAGGTCACGGACTTCTACTTCGAGATTTCGGGCGGCGCCTATCTGCCCTCGTTCATCAAGCGCACGACGCTGATGCTGGACGATGGTGTTTCGCCGTGGGCCGACTGCGAGCAGGCCATGAAGGACAATGCGGCCACAGGCGACAACGCCGCACTCGGCATCCTCGACAACGACTCAAACGCCGGTCTCGCTACGCCGGGGCCGTCCTGTCTCAACAGCCAAACGTGCTCGTGGGGCACAACCTTTCCCGACAATCAGCGCTGGGCCATCATCGAAGGTGAGTCGGTGAAGTCGTTCGGCGTGTACGACGCCCACATCACCACCGCCGCCCACGAGGTCGGCCACACCATCAACTTCCCCCACTCGTACTCGGGCGTGGTCCTCTACGACTTCCAGGGCCAGCCGTACGTCGACGAGTACGACAACCCGATCGACTACATGAGCGGCAACATGCCCGGCGGATTGCTGGGGCGCCGGGTCGAATATCCGTATTCCACGCTGGCGTTCAACCGATACCGAGCCGGATGGGTCGATGAGTCCGACGTTGTGTTCTATGCGGGAGGCGTCACCGAGCTGACCCTCGCCCCCGTCGGCGTCGACGGGGTGCAGATGGTCGTGCTCCCCACCGGCTACCAGTACTCACTCGTCACCCTCGATGCCCGCGCCAACTCGTCGCTAGACCCGGTCCCTTCCAATTTCGCCGGCATAAGTGCGCACTACATCGAGCAATGGTGGCGCAACCCCGATACCGATGTGGTCGAACCCGTCGGTGGGGCGTTGTCGCGGGTCTACACGTATCCCCCGTCACCGGATTCGCTGGACCACGTGACCCGGGTCGGTGAGCAAGCGACGCTCGACGTCGACCAGGGCGAGGAGCTGCTTGCGCAGGGAACGCTGCTCAAGGTGCTGGGGGAAACTGCTGATGGATTCCAGATCAAGCTGATCGGGTTTGACGACGTCGCCGATTCGGTATTCCTCGGCAACATCCTGTGGCTCGCCGAATCCGGGATCACCAAGGGCTGCACCGACACGAGCTTCTGTCCCGACGAGTACGTCACCCGCGGGCAGATGGCCGCCTTCCTGACTCGGGCGCTCGGCTACACCGACGACGGCGGAGGCGACCTCTTCACGGACGACGACGGCAACATCTTCGAGCCCTCGATAGATCGGCTGGCAACGGCCGGGGTGACCAAGGGCTGCAACCCGCCGATCAACGACAACTACTGTCCCAACGACTTCGTGACCAGAGAGCAGATGGCTGCCTTTTTGGTGCGCGCGCTCGGGCTTACCGACGACGGTGGCGGGAACAACTTCATCGACGACAACAACTCGATCTTCGAGACTCAGATCGCCATCCTCGCTGAAGCGGGCATCACCAAGGGATGCAACCCCCCGGAGAACACCCAGTTCTGTCCCTACGACCGGGTTACCCGGGAGCAGATGGCGGCATTCCTGGAGCGGGCCCTCGGCTAGGCCGGGATGAAGGCGAGCTGCAGCTCGAGGATCCCCACGTCGGCGATGTCCAGAACCGAGAATCCGGTCGGCTTCTCGATCCCGTAGTCGGCGAGGGCGATCTCGACAGAGCCAACGACGACCATAGTGCCGTCAACCAGTGTGCCCTCCATGTCCAGCGTGATCGTTTGAGTCACGCCGTGCAGGTTGAGGTCGCCGGTGGCAGAAGCCGTGAACGCTTCTCCCTCAGTGGGGACGGCGCCCAGATCCAAAGGACCGGTGAGCACGAAGGTTGCCTCCGGGAAGGTGTTCGTCTCCAAACCTCGTGTTCTCATGGCGCTGTCACGAGGCGACCGATCGCTCTCCAGCGTGGTCATGTCCACGGTTACCGACAGCGATGAGATCGCCGTGCCGGCGTAGTCCAGAGCGGCCTGGATCTCGCTCGTTCTACCAACCGCCGTTATCGAGCCGAGATTCGCCAGTTCCTCATCAATGCGATAGCCGACGAACGAGACGTTCTGATCGACCGTCCAGGCGCCGTCGAGACCGTCACGGGCAGCTTCCGTGGTAGTAACAGGAGGGGACGTCGTCTCCGTCGGGGTGTCTTCGGGATCGGCTGCGGGCGCCTCAGTGGTGGACGTAACTGCGGCGACGGCGTCCTCCAGCGTTGCCGGGGGTGGCGCATCGCTGCGAAGGAAGAAGAACCAGACAGCACCCGCCAGGACGACCACAACGCCGACGGCGCCAATCAACAGATTTCTCCGGTTCATCATCTTCTCCTAAGTCAGCGGTCTTCACGCTCCTTCAGTAGGGTCTCAACGTCGAGGAGGGGCAGCTCATTCCGCGGAGCTGCGGCATTGTGCTCCCGAATCTTGGCGTTCAGTGACTCGAGCCCCGTGCGCATTTCTGCCATGTCGGTACCGCTCAACATCCGCGGCAGTGACCGCTCGATCTCCATTGCCAAGTCTGCGGACTGCTCGCGAGCTCGCTCCGCATCGATCCAGTTGCGCGCCCACCACGCAGGATCGTAAGGGCGGGACAGGCCGGGAATCGGCTGCCCCACCCCCTCGGTCATCTCCAGCTTCCCCGCTTCCTGAGCCTCACGGATGACCTTCTCGATCCAGGGCTCGTTCATCTACCAGCCGGTCTGATAGGCCGAGCCGACTAGATCGAGACCTGCAAAGTCGATCAATGCGCACATCACAAAGCCGCGGCCACTGTCCCAGCCGGCCTCGCCCGGGTAGTAGTACCAATAGTCGAGGGAGGACTCGGCGTACGTCGAGCCGACGTAGTTCTCGAACTCGAGGGCGCAGTTTTCGGCGGCGATCTCAATCAGCGCGTCTGCACCGGGATAGGGCGCCGAGTCTGCGTCGGGGAGGAAGTAGTTGCCGTAGACCTCGGCAGTGTGCGGCGAGTCGCAGGACACGACCTCGACCTCGACGCCGTAGACCACATCCTCGAAGTCGGTGCTGTATGGGTTGAAGCAGTCCCCGTCCCACAGGTTGGCGAAGTTCTCGATGCTGGAGCCGCTGGTGCTCACCGAGGTTCCATAGAGATCGGCGAGGGCGAACTCGTCGACGACGAAGGAGTTGAGGATGAAGTCCAGCGCCTCGAGATCCGCGTCGGTGACGACAACCACCTGGACCATCATCAAGACCTCAGAGCCCGGAGTCTCGGCAGCGAGGTTCACGAACAAGGTATCGCCGCCGCCACAGTCGACCCACAGGTCATAAGCACCGACATAGAGCGGGTCCTCGTAGTCGTAACGACCGTCGAAGACACACTCGCCGGAGAAGTCGTGATCGTCGAGAAGAGAATCGACGGTCGCAAAGGCGGGCAGGCTGGTCGAGGCGCCGAAGAACACACCCGGCGTCTCCCAACCCGTGTACCAGGCGTCGATGTCTTCGGCCGCAGTCATCGCCACGCCGATGAGCTCACCGTCGAAGTTCCACGGGTCCACGAGGTTGGTGTCGTTCCAGGCGGCCGGGACATCGACATTGATGATGCCTTCGGCGTCGGTGATCGACACGTACGAGTCGTAGCCGCCGACCGGGCCGCTGGTGCCGGCGTCCTCGACCTCGTCGCCCAGCGCGTTGGCGAATGAGTACGAGAAGTCGAGCACCTTGTCGGTATTGAGGGTGCCCTCGAGGAACGCATCATCTGCTGAGCGGTACACCTCGACACTCAGCGGATCACCCGGGACATGGGACCGCAGGATGTCGCAGTAGTCGGCCATGGTGCCGTCGGTGGCCGGGATCAAACCCTCGATCAACGTGACCAGGTCACCCCCCTTGATGCCGCCCAGATCGGCCGGGCTGCCGGAGGCAACCGATGCAACCCAAATACCGGAGAACGCTCCGTCGAAGAGCGCCTGCCCGTTGATACCGATCGAAGTCACGTCATCGCCCTCGATCAGTTGGGGAAGTACCTGGAGTGCCTCGTCGCGCCCGATGCCGAACGACTGGCCGGCGGCGTCGCCTGCGTAGTTGACCGCAACCACCTTGCCGTCACTGGTGACTATGGGCCCGCCGGAGCTGCCGGGAAGCGTGTCGGCCGAGTGCTCGATGACACTGTCGACCGATGCCCAATCCGACTCCCCGTCTGCGTTCTCCTTCGAGATGATCCCGTCGAGCAGGGTGAACTCCTCATCACCGAGCGGGTACCCGGCCGCAAAGATGTCCATCCCAACGTTGATGTCGCCGTCGTGCCACTCCAGGAACGGGTAACCGTCCCCGTCGACATCGATGACAGCGAGATCCGAGCACTCAGAGACACCGAGCACGCGGGCATTGCGGGGATCGTCGTCCCCTTCGACATAAACCTGGAGGAATGCCGCACCGGTAACAACGTGGTTGTTGGTGACGGCAATGCCGCTCTCATCGATGAAGAACCCGCTCCCAGAGCCGGCGGCGTTGTACTGCTGACCAAACTCGGGATCGACGAAGCTGCCCTCGGCGACGATACGGACGATCGCCCCGCGCACATCCTGGAGGTCGTCAACGGCGCCGCTCGCACCGGCCGTGGTCTTCGGAATCGTCGTCTCTGTTGCGCCCGTCGTCGCGGTCGCAGCCGATGTCGTGGTGGTATCGCTCTCGCCCCCGCTGCAGGCGCTCACCGCCACCGCCAGCGCCACCAGCAGCATCGTAAGTCGTGTGGCCTTCATGCTTCATCTCCCCAGGTAGGTCGAGTGTGGGAGCCATTGCCAGTCCCTCAGCAATACATCGGCATCAACCCTAGGAACCAAAGGCCTCGATTGGGTTTGTTTCCGGTAGCTACAGAATCACCCCCATACTGCCGATCACATTCTCAGACCGTTCCCGACACGCAGCGCATTCGCATATGACTACAAATCGCATCCTGACCATCACCGCGTCCCTGACGATCCTTGCCGCGCTACTCACCGTGGCACCGGCAGGCGCCGCCCCTTCCGTTTACCTCGACGAGCCGTACTCGGACAGCCCGGCGACCTGGACCTCGACGTGGTTCGACGCCGACATCGGGAGCAGAAACCGGGTCTCTACGATCAGTGATGGGGTTGCCGGGAACGGAATCAAGGTCTCCATACCGGCCGGGTCGCACTTCGGATCGGCGATGCATTGGGAGTTCGAGGAGAACGGCATTGCGGAGCCGGAGGAGCTCTTCTTCCGCTATTACCTGCGGGTACCCGACGGTGCCGAGCACCGGGATCGGGGCAAGCTGCCGGGACCGGCGGGTCTGTACTCGGGCTCGGCGCGCAACAACATCAAGCCCACGTCCGGTTCCCCCGGCTGGTCGGCCCGCATGTTCTTCTCGCCTACATACGACAGCCGGGACGGTGATCACACTCAGCTCGGGTTCTACGTGTACCACCGCGACCAGGCGTCGAACAACGGGGACCTGCTCCTGTGGGACACACAAACGGGAACCCTCCGCAACGATGCGTGGTACTGCGTCGAGGGCCACATCGACATGAACACCCCCGGCGTGGCCAACGGCCTGCTCGAGGGATGGGTGGATGAGCAACTGGCGTTCTATCAGGACGACTTCAAGTTCCGCGGCTCAGGCGAGACGAACATCGACATCAAGAGCTTCTGGTTCGACGTCTACTACGGAGGGACCTCTCCGGCACCCACCAGCTACTCGTTCGACTTCGATTCGCTCGTCCTGAGCAGCGAACGCATCGGCTGTGGCGACAACCCGGTGAGCGGATTCCGCGACACGGCATCCGACGTTCACCAAGGGAACATCGAGAAGCTCGCCCATGCGGAGATCACCAAGGGATGCAACCCGCCGCTCAATGATCTGTACTGTCCGGACAGCGCGGTTACCCGGGGCCAAATGGCGGCGTTCCTGGTTCGTGCGTTCGACATCCCGCCGAGCGACACCGATGCGTTCACCGACGATGACGATTCCATCTTCGAGGACGACATCAACGCCCTCGCGGCGGCCGGCATCACCGTCGGCACCAGCGCCACCGAGTTCAGCCCCAATGATTCCGTGACCCGGGGCCAAATGGCCACATTCCTGGCCAGGGCACTGGGCATCGGTAGCTAGGGAAACCACCCGGCAAAGAAGGAGGGGTCGGCTGCGCCGGCCCCTCTTTCGCGTGTCCACCTAATCCTGCGACCGCCCCAGCCGAC
>JASJBC010000192.1 GCA_030066715.1 Acidimicrobiia bacterium | reverse complement strand
GTCTCGCCCGCGAGGAAGAGGAGCGCAGGCGGCTTGCCGCACTGAGCACGACGACCACGACCACCACCACAACGGCGGCACCCGGCACCACGACCACATCGGCCGTCGCCACGACGACAACCGCGGTCACCACAACTACCTCCGCGACGACAACAACCACCAGTCCACCGACCACCACCCAGCCTCCTGCCGGCTCGATGGCCTGTCCCGTCGACGGAGCCGTCAGCTTCACCGACACCTGGGGTGCTCCCCGCAGCGGCGGTCGCACTCACGAAGGTGTCGACATGATTGCGGCCCGGGGCACGCCCTTGGTGGCCATCGAGTCTGGCGTCATCAAGCGGATGCGCAGCGGGGGCCTTGGCGGCATAACCATCTGGCTGACCGGTGCGGGCGGTGATCAGTACTACTACGCCCACCTCGACGCCTGGGCGCCCGGGCTGAGCGTGGGGCAGAGCGTCTCCGTCGGCGAGCTGATCGGCTACGTCGGCAACACCGGCAACGCCCAATACACGATCCCCCACCTCCACTTCGAGTTTCATCCGGGCGGTGGCGCCGCCGTCAACCCGACCCCGCTCGTGGCCGGCCTCTGTCTCTAACCGTTCTTGCGGACGTGAGTTCCACATATGGAACTGAGATCCGCAAGAAGCTTCAGGCGCCCATCTTGGCCAGTTGCTCGGCGACGAGGGTGAGGCGGGCCGAGCAGCCGTCGTCGGCGATCGGAGGGAGCAGGGTGGTCAGGGCCTTGGCGGCGGCGGCAATAGCGACGGCCGATGGGGAAGTCGGATCGGCGACCACGACCGGGTTGCCGGCGTCACCACCCTCGGCTACCCGGGGATCGATCGGCACGGCTCCGAGCAACTCGACCCCGAGGTCCTCTGCCAGTGCCCGGCCGCCACCCGATCCGAACAGCGGGAAGTGCTCACCGGCAGGCGTGGTGAAGCCGGACATGTTCTCGACGACCCCGATGACCGGCATGTGCGAGCGGCGCGCCATATCGGCGACGCGCGCCGCAACCTTCTGTGCGGCCAGCTGGGGTGTGGTGACCACCACCATCTCGGCCTGGGGAAGCAGCCGGGAGAGCGCCATCTGGACGTCGCCGGTTCCCGGGGGCATATCCAGCAGCAGGTAGTCGAGGTCCTGGTCCCAGGCGACATCACGCAGGAACTGCTCGAGCGCCTTGGACAACATGAGGCCGCGCCACATGAGTGCTGTGTCCTCGTCGTCGAGGAGCAGCCCGGTTGAGACAACCTGGATCCCATGAGCCGATGCGGGGACGATTCGCCGGTCCATGCCTGCTTCGAGGCGTTCCCCGCCGAGTCCCAGGATGCGCGGGATGGAGAAGCCCCAGATGTCGGCGTCGAGCAGCCCGACCTTGTGGCCTTGGCCGGCGAGGGCCAAGGCGAGGTTTGCGCTCAGTGACGACTTGCCGACACCACCCTTGCCGCTGCTGATCGCAACGACCCGGGTGTTGGGATGGACCATGGTCGGCTCCGCCTCCTCGCGGGCCCGGAGCCGGGCTCGTTCCATCAACGCGGTGCGCTCTGCTTGGGTCATGGCCCCGATTTCGATGGTCACATCGGTGACGCCGGGCACAGCCAGCAGTTTCCGTCTGACCTCGTTCTCGATCTGATCCCGCAGCGGGCAGGCGGCAATGGTCAACGCCACCTTCACGGTGACGTGACCGCCGTCCATCTGCACGTTCTTGACCATGCCGAGATCGACGATGTCCGCACCCAACTCCGGGTCGATGACCCGTTGCAGAGCAGACCGAATTTCCGTCATCTGAACCATGTGCAGAAGCGTAGACTGCCGCCAACGGATTAAATGACCTATCGTCGTAGTGCTAACTAAGCAATAGGATCAGACCCGTCAGCGACCACTCGGAGCCCATCATGATGACCGACAACGAAGCCACCGCACTCAAGGGTGTGACCCTCACCAGCAGCGCCGCAGCCAAGGTCCAGGAACTCATCCAGGCCGAGGGCGATGCAGCCCTGTCGTTGCGTCTCGCAGTGCGGCCCGGTGGTTGCTCGGGCTTCTCCTACGACATGTACTTCGATTCCTCCGTCGACGACACCGACATCGTCAACGAGACGGACGGGGTGCGCGTGATTGTCGACTCGGAGAGCGCCTCCATGGTTGGTGGCGCCACGATCGATTTCCGCGACGGCGGTCTCCAGGGCGCTGGTTTCGCCATCAACAACCCGAACGAGCAGCGCTCCTGCGGTTGCGGGCAATCCTTCTGCTGAGACAACCCACAACTAGCCTGGCTCCATGGCATCACGCGGTGGATGTGTCCGGGTCGTAGTTCTCGTCTTCCTGGCCCCCATCCTGATCGGATTGGGGGCCTGGTTCTTCTCGAACCTGAGCCGGGTGGTGAACCACGATACGACCGACGGCGTGATCGTCGACCTCATCCGTGGCACCGACTCCGACGGCGACGCCTCCTACACGCCCGTCTACGAGTACGAAGTGGACGGCGAGACCTACCGCTACAGATCGGCGGTCAGCTACGGCGGTGTGCTCGTCCCCGACCTCGGGGACCGGAGGACGATGCTGTACAACCCCGCTGACCCGACCGATGCCCGCGTGCACAACCTGTTCCTCCTCATCTGGTTGCCGCTGATCCTGATGGCGGTTCCCGTGCTCATCGTCGTCGCCGTCTTCTGGGGAATGCGCAGACGGCAGCGGTTGGCGGACGCTGCGCCGCCGTGGGCAGACGAAGGCCAGGTCCCCGCCCCAACGCCCGAATGGCCCCTTCCGCAACCCGACGCAGACGGCACCCCGGCGGCAACGGCGCCGTCGACCACCATCGAAGCCACCTTCATGGGCACAGAGCCCTCGCAAATGGATGCCGCCGGCAATGTCCGCTATCGGGTCAAGGCACGCACCGAGATCGACGGGAAGCTCCATCGGTTCCGCAGTGAGTGGGTCGACGAGGACCCGACGCTCTACTACATGCAGCACGGCAACAAGGTCGAGGTCAGGATCGATCCCGCCGACCCGTCGTCGTATGAGGTGACGCTGCCTCCCAGCGATTAAGTAGCCTGGGGGGCGACGAAGACTCTGGAGGTTGCCCATGCCCAAGAAGATTCTCGACGCTCCCAGTGCTCCACCCCCGGTCGGTCCCTACTCGGTAGTCACCGAGGCTCATGGTTTTGTCTTCGTGTCCGGTCAAGGTGCGCTGGACCCCAGCAGCGGGAAGATCGTCGCCGGGGGTGTCGATGACGAGGCAGAGCAGGTGATGAAGAACATCGGCGCCATCCTCCGCGACGTTGGTCTCGACTACAACGACATCGTGAAGGCGACCATATTCCTCGTCGACATGGACGACTTCCCCAAGGTGAATGCGGTGTACGGGAAATACGTCGCCGACGCCAAGCCGGCGCGCTCGACGGTGGCCGTGGCGGCGCTACCACTCGGCATCCAGGTTGAGATCGAGGTGATTGCGGCTCGATAGGAGGTCCTCATGGCGGGGCGTGGTTTTGCGGTGGCTGTCGATCCGGGCACGGGTCGAGAAATCGCACGCTATCCACTCGCATCGGCCGCAGAGATCGATGCGGCCCTGACCCGAGCTTCCACAGCGTTCCGTGCCTGGAGGGCGGTGAGCGTCGCCGAGCGGTCCGAACTGCTGAGCCGCGTCGCCGACCGGCTCGACGCAGACGAGGGTGGTCTGGCGGAACTGATGACTGCCGAGGTCGGCAAGCCGATCACGGAATCCAGGGCGGAACTGGCCAAGTGCGCCTGGGTCTGCCGGTACTACGCCGAGCACGCTGCCGAAATGCTCGCCGACCGTCACGTCGCCACCGAACGTGCCAAGTCCTACGTCCACCACGAACCGTTGGGCCCGATCCTTGCGGTCATGCCGTGGAACTTCCCGTTCTGGCAAGTCTTCCGATTTGCGGCGCCGGCGTTGCTGGCGGGCAACGTGGGGATTCTCAAGCACTCCTCCAACGTTCCCGGCTGTGCCCTCGCCATCGCGGATCTCTTCGCCGCCGCCGGGTTTCCGGACGGTGTCTTCTCGACCCTGCTGATTCCCGCCGGTGAGGTCGGCCGGGTGCTTGCCCATCCCGTCGTAGCCGCGGCGACTCTCACCGGTTCCGAGCCCGCAGGTGCGGCCGTCGCCGCAGCTGCAGGATCACTGCTCAAGAAGGTCGTTCTCGAGCTCGGCGGATCGGACCCGTACCTCGTACTCGAGGATGCGGATCTCGTTGCGGCCGCTCGCACCTGTGCCGCCAGCCGCTGTATCAACTCCGGTCAGTCGTGTATCGCCGCCAAGCGATTCATCGTCCACACCGACGTCTACGACAAATGGCTCGACCTCTTCGTCGCCGAGATGGCAAACCTGCGGGTCGGTGATCCGACCGAGGAGGCAACGCAAATCGGGCCGCTGGCCCGCGTCGACCTTCGTGATCAGCTGCACGAGCAGGTCCTTGCCTCGGTTGCCGCCGGGGCGCGTGTGGTTCTGGGCGGAGAAGTGCCGGATGGGCCCGGGGCCTTCTATCCACCCACCGTCCTCGTCGACGTTGCTCCGGGAATGCCGGCTCACGACGACGAGCTCTTTGGCCCCGTTGCTGCGGTGATCCGTGTCGAGAGCGAGGAGGAGGCGATCAGAGTTGCCAACGCCACGCGGTTCGGATTGGGCGCCGCCGTGTTCACCCGGGATGTCGAGCGAGGGGAGCGCATCGCGGCAACTCAACTCGAGGCGGGAACCTGTGTTGTCAACACCTTTGTGGCTTCGGACCCGCGGTTGCCGTTCGGCGGGATCAAGGCGTCCGGCTTCGGCCGGGAGCTCGCAGACCTGGGCATCCGCGAGTTCGTCAACCAGAAGACCGTCATAGTCAACAGCTCTGATTAGTCCGCTAGCGTTCTGCATACATCGTTGCCCGAGGAGGACATACCTGTGAACCGTGATCAGATTCTGCGCGCACTTGGGCTGGAGGACACGAATCCGGGAGCGTACGCAGCCGGGTGGATGGACACAGGCGGTGATGTTCTCACCAGCTACGACCCGACGACCGGTGAGGCGATCGCCGCGGTGAAACAGGCGACTACAGCCGACTACGAGAAGGTCGTTTCCAACTCTGCCGCGGTGTTTGCGGAGTGGCGGATGCTGCCCGCCCCGGAGCGTGGCGAGTACATCCGGCGCCTCGGCAACGCGCTGCGCGAGTACAAGGACCCGCTCGGCTCACTCGTGTCATACGAGATGGGAAAGATCAAGCCCGAAGGCGACGGGGAAGTCCAGGAGATGATCGACATCGCCGACTTCGCCGTCGGCCTCTCCCGCCAGCTCTACGGCCTCACCATGACCTCGGAGCGCCCTCGTCACCGCATGTACGAGCAATGGCATCCATTGGGGCCGATCGGAATCATCACCTCGTTCAACTTCCCGACCGCCGTCTGGAGCTGGAACGCATGCATCGCCGCAGTCTGTGGTGACACGATGATCTGGAAGCCTTCCAGCTCGACACCGCTGACCGCTGTTGCCGTCTCCCGCATCGCCCACGAGGTCATGGATGGCACCGGATTCGAAGGGGTCTTCAACCTCGTTGTCGGCCCGGGGCGGAGCGTCGGGGACACGATGATCAACGACCGCAGGGTCCCGCTGATCTCTGCGACTGGTTCGTGCGACATGGGGGAGAAGGTGGGCACCGCCGTTGCCAAGCGACTGGGCCGTTCGCTGCTCGAGCTCGGCGGCAACAACGCCATCATCGTGATGGACGATGCCGACGTAGACCTCGTCACCCGTGGCGCGCTGTTCGCCGCCGTCGGCACAGCCGGCCAGCGGTGTACCAGCCTGCGCCGTCTGATCATGCAGCGTGGCATCTCCGACCAGGTCTCAAAACGCTTGGTCGAGGCTTATGCGAGCGTTCCCATCGGGGACCCGCTCGACTCCAGCATCCTGATGGGACCGCTGATCAACCAAGGCGCAGTGGACACCTTTGCCGCAGCCGTCGGCATCGCCCAGGAGCAGGGTGGTGAGGTCCTCACCGGGGGCAACGTGCTCGATCGACCGGGCCACTTCGTTGAGCCCACGATCATCAAGATGCCCGCAGATGCCCCCATCCTCGGTGTCGAGACCTTTGCTCCGATCCTCTACATCATCGAATTCGACGAGCTGAGCGAGGCCGTTGCGATCAACAACGGCGTGACCCAGGGCTTGTCGTCGGCCATTTTCACCGACTCGATGAAGTCGGCGGAGCGGTTCCTGTCCCATGAGGGCTCGGACTGTGGCATCGCCAACGTCAACATCGGCACCTCGGGCGC
>JASJBC010000037.1 GCA_030066715.1 Acidimicrobiia bacterium | reverse complement strand
ACGCCAAGGTGACGGGACAGGTTCACAGCGGCGAAGAGGAGATCACCGAACTCCTCCGTCGCCCGCACCGGGTCATGCGATTCGGCGGCCAGCTCATCGAGCTCCTCGCGGATCTTGGTGAACACGGGCTGTGGATCGTCCCAGTCGAAACCAACCGACCGGGCGCGCCGTTGCATCTTGTCAGCGCGCACCAGGGCCGGCATCGCCGCGGGGATGTCATCCATGAGCGACTCCCGCTTCTTCTCCTCGCCCTTGATCGTCTCCCAATTGGTGATCACGGTGGCTGCGTCCTCCGCGACAACCTCACCGAACACGTGAGGGTGCCGGTTCACGAGCTTCCGTCGGATGACTTCTGCCACTTCCTCGACGTCAAAAGCGCCAACCTCCCGCGCCAGCGTCGCGTGGAACACAACCTGGAGAAGGAGATCGCCCAACTCCTCTTCGACCTCGGCGTAGACGCCGTAGTCGGGTTCGCCGCCGGGGGCCTCGGCGGGCAGCGCCCGAATCGAGTCGACCGTCTCGTATGTCTCCTCGATGAGATGGCTGACGAGGCTGTGGTGTGTTTGCTTTCGATCCCACGGGCATTCCTGGCGGAGGATCCGGTTGGTGACAACGAGCCCGAACCAGCCGGCCGGATCCGGATCCAGAAAGAGTGTCGTGCGCGGTCCCGGTGAGTAGTCGGGTAGCTCAGCCAGGGTGGTGGGCAGCACGACCTGATCGGCATCGCCGAGCCTGTCGAGGACGAGGATGGGCTCATCGTCGCGCAGCACGCGCCCCAACTCGCCGCTCACGTCGCCCAGCACTTCCACACGATCCACCTGGGTTATGACCAGCGCCGCGTCGAAGACCAGCGGGTCGGGCAGGTCACGTCCATCGAGGATCTTCACCGGCGTATCAATCGGATCTACCGCCGCTTCCAGAAACACGAGATCGAGGAACGACTCACCCGGAATGACCTCAATAGCCGTATCGGCTCGAGCGCGAATCTCGGTGACCGTTCGCTCCCCTACCACAGCGCTTCCCGGGACCGCATACACAGTCGGCTGCTGTGCGGCGCTCTCCAGCACCCGATCGGCAATCGCCCGGTATACGTCGTCGAGTTGCTCGGCGGCGTCGTACAGGTCGTCGCAGGTGGTGACGCTGCGCTCGCCTATGAGCTGTTCCACACCGGGGTGATGGGCCGTTCTGACGATCAGGTGGTAGTCGCGGTCGCGCAGCAGCGTGAGCGTCCGCTCCGCAAGGCGATCGAGTCCCGCCGGTCCGAGACCAACCACGAACAACTGCGGTGAACTCAATTTGGAGGAGGTTCGATGCCGAATCCGGCGGACGACCACCGACCAAGGACGGGCGAGACGGAGATGTCGGCCTCGCGGAGAACATCGGATGTCCACCCGGAGTAGGTGGCGTTGATCGGAGCCGGATCCGCCCACTCCATAGGGTCTGCGGCAAGCTCAGCCGGCGTCGGGAGGACTCTGTCCTCGAACCGGAGGACGGCGTAGCTCGTTCCAATCGGGACCGGGCCGATGGGCTCGCCCAGCTCTGCGTCGATCGCCGCTACGACGATGGTGTCGTTGAACAATGCCAGGGAGATGAGACAGCTCCCCTCGTCGTTCACGAGAAGCCCGTCGGGAGCGCTCTGGTCCAAGGAGACCTCTGCGACCACCACTGCGAAGTCCTCCCCTGCGTTGAGCCGATCGATGGCGTTCGCAGCATCCTCGGTCGTTGCGACGAGTATGTAGCGCATGCACACCCGAGCCACCGTCTCGGGGCGGGACTCCAGCCAACCGTCGTAGCCACCCAGGTCTGCGGCGAAGAGCTGGGGGCCAATCGCATCGGTGAGCAAGGATTGGACTGCGTTGAGACGCCGGATCTCGTCGTTGGCGGTCCCGGTCATCAACTCGGGCACCAATATCGTCGCATAGCGATCGGGCGGATTCTCCATCCGCTCCGCGATCGCGGCGTCGTCCAATACAACACCGTACTGATCCTCAGCCGCCTGCCCGATCGCTTCGAAGACGACAAGGTTGCTGACGGCTTGGCGCAAGTCCTCGCCGCTCAGGTTGGTTGATTCCTCCCACTCGGGGTAGACCTGATAAAGGTCCTGCTCAGTGATATCTACGCCGTTCACCGTGGCGAGCACCTCTGACGTCGAACACGACGCGGCTAGCAACGCTATGGCGAGAACGGGCAATAGGCGGCGGAACATCAACTCTCCTGATCTGGTGGCCACATCTTACGAACGAATTCAATCAACGACTGAATGAGGTCCCGCCGCGGGGCAGGGAGGAACACAGTCGGTCCGCGCACAACCGAACGGGGAGCGAGGCGATTGAGCCTCACTTCCTGTGACGCCCGCAGCGCTATCGGGCCCATCCGCACCTCATTGCGCACCTTCACGATCTCGGTGAGGCCGACGCGGAGGGCCTCGACACGAAGCAGGGCGACATCCACCAGGGCTTTCGCCTCGGCGGGGAGTTCGCCGAAGCGATCCCGCCACTCGGTGGCCACGTCGGCCACCTGAGAAGCAGTCTCCGCGGCCGCCATGCGCCGGTAGGCCTCGAGCCGCTCGTTGGCACTGTCCACGTAGTAGCCGGGCAGATGGGCATCGACCGGCAGGTCGATTCTGATTTCGGGTGGACGCTCCGGGAGGGGCTCACCCTTGAGCTTGGTGACGGCATCGGAGACAAGCTCGACATAGAGATCGAACCCGACCGCCGAGATATGCCCTGCTTGCGTCTCCCCCAGGATCGACCCGGCACCACGAATCTCGAGATCGCGCATCGCCAACTCGAAGCCGGATCCGAGATCTGAGTACTCGCCGATCGCCTCGAGGCGTCGGTAGGCGGACTCCGAGAGCGTCTGCTCCTTGGGATGGAAGAGGTATGCGTATGCCCGCTGGTTGGAGCGCCCCACCCGACCACGCAACTGGTAGAGCTGCGCCAGCCCCAGCCGGTCGGCCCGCTCGACGAGCAGCGTGTTGACCTGAGGGAGATCGAGACCGGACTCGATGATCGTGGTTGCGACGAGGACGTCGTAGTCGCCGTTCCAGAAGTCGAACATCACCTGTTCCAACGCCCCTTCGCTCATCTGCCCGTGAGCGACGGCAAACCGGGCGTCGGGCACGAGTTCGCGGAGTCTGGCGACAGCATGGTCGATCGACTGCACCCGGTTGTGAACGTAGAAGACCTGCCCTTCCCGCAACATCTCTCGACGAATCGCGGCCGACGTGGCACGCTCATCGAGCGGTCCGACATAGGTGAGGATCGGATGCCGATCCTCCGGCGCGGTGCGGATGTGGCTCACCTCGCGGATTCCGGTCAGAGCCATCTCCAGCGTCCGCGGAATCGGTGTTGCCGTCAACGTCAACACGTCGATCGATGTGCGGAGGGCCTTGAGCTTGTCCTTGGCGGCAACACCAAACCGTTGCTCCTCATCGATGATGAGCAACCCCAGGTCCTTGAACTCGACGTCCTCGGAAAGAAGCCGGTGGGTGCCGACGACGATGTCGACCGACCCATCGGCGAGACCACGGACGACATCGCGTTGCTGTCCGGCGGTGAGGAATCGGCTGAGTGAGGAGACCTGGACGGGGTAGGGCGCAAACCGGTCCTCGAGGGTGGTGAAGTGCTGCTGGGCCAGCAAGGTAGTCGGGACCAGCAGCGCCACTTGCTTTCCGCTCTGCACCGCCTTGAAGGCTCCGCGAAGGGCAACTTCGGTCTTGCCGAACCCCACATCACCAAAGATCAAACGATCCATCGGTGCCTCTGCCTCCATGTCCCGCTTGACATCTGCGATCGCCGTGATTTGGTCCCGGGTCTCCTCGAAGGGGAAGGCCGACTCGAACTCGGTCTGCCATGGTGTGTCCGCCGCAAACGCATGGCCCGTCGCCGCAGCTCGCTTGCGGTGGAGTTCGACGACTGCCTCGGCGACAACGGCAACGGCCTTGCGAACCTTGGTCCGGGTCTTCGCCCAATCGGCCCCTCCCATGCGCGACAACCGCGGTGTCTCCCCACCCGTGTAGCGGACGACGGCTGCCAACTGGTCGGTCGGAACGTAGATGCGGTCCTCACCTTGGAAGCGGATGAGCAGGTAGTCCCGTTCCACCCCGGCCATCTCCCGATGAACGAGACCCTCGAACTTGCCTATCCCGTGATGGTGATGAACCACATAGTCACCGGGGCTGAGGTCGCGATAGGCCTCGCCGGGATCCTCGGTTGCGACCTGTCGGGTGCGGCGATGGGCGCGCCGTCTGCCTGCGATCTCCCGCTCACCGACGACGCCGATGCCGAGCAGAGGTGCGACAAAGCCGTGGTGGATACCGTCGCCGAGGACCGCCGACTGGACCTCGTCCAGCCGCTCGGCCACCGGGACGGCGTGCCCTGCCTCGGCGAGTAGCCGCGAGATGCGCTGGGCCGCACCCGTGCCGTCCATGGCGACAACGATCTCGACGTCGCGGCCCTGCCAGTGCTGCAACGCCGCAGCAATCGACTCGGCATCCCCGGGAATGGCATCGAGACCTCGCATCTCGACGACTTCGTCTCCGGGACCGGCCGCGGCGGGAGGAGCCTCGACATAGATCTGTTGGCGCAGTTGCAGGAACAAGGTCGGGTGATCATCCGGCTTGGGTGCGCCCGTCCCCCAGGTGGGCGCCAACGTCGCGGCGAGATCGGCCTCCTCCTTGCGCAGCTCCTCGGAGCGGGCGTGTGCCTGGACCGGGTCAAACAAGACCGTGTAACGATCCGCCTCCAAATCGAGCGTGCACCGCTCCTCCGCCAGCCAGGGCAGCCATGACTCGATACCCTGAAACGTGACGCCGGCGATGATGCGATCCCAAGTCTCGGCCGCCCAGGCCTGCTCCCCCATGAGCTCCTCCGCCCTGGCCCGCACCCCGGGGTCGGGCCGCAGCTCACGGGCCGGAAAGACGGCAATCGACGGAACCTTCTCGACTGACCGCTGCGACCCGATTGCAAAGGTCCGGATCTCGTCGACCTCATCGCCCCAGAACTCGACGCGGTAGGCATCGTCGCCCTGCGCCGGGAAGATGTCGACGATGCCGCCGCGCACTGCGTACTCCCCGCGGGCTTCGACGCGGTCGGTCCGGTGGTAGCCGTGGACGGTCAGTTCGGCGACGAGACGGTCAAAGCCGTGCTCGGCTCCGGACTCGATGAGGATCGGCTCGAACGTCGAGGGGCTCAGCCGCTGCGTTGCCGCCCGAACCGAGGCAACGATGACCGTGCCGGGACCCCCGGTTTGCAGCCGGTAGACGGCTTCGGCGCGATGCGCCATCGTCGCTTGATTGGGCGAGACGTGCTCGAACGGCAGCGTTCCCCAAGCCGGTAGCTGCCACACGGAGTCGGTGAACAGCGATACGTCGTCGAATAGCTCCTCGGCCGCCCGTTCCCCCGGCACCACTGCCAATAGCGGCTTGTCGAGGTGACGGGCGATGCCCGCAAGCGCCAGTGCCCGCAAGCCGGGGGGTATGACGAGTCGGCCGCTCGCATCAGGGACGAGCGACTTCGGCCAGACAGAAGCAAGGGGTTCGAGCGCAGCAGTCACAGGGACGCTCAATCTAGCGGTCGCAACCGACTAGCCATTCCCCGGTTCTTGCGGACGGCAGTTCTCCATATGGAAGGGAGATCCGCCAGAACGAGAAAGGTGCGCAATCCAACGTTTCTTGCGGACGTCAGTTCGGTATTTGGAACTGAGATCCGCCAGAACGAGAGAGGGGACTACTCGTCGGCGGGGATCTCGACCTTTTCGTCGGTTTCGAAAGCGCTCCAGTAGCGCCGGAAGTAGTCCCATCCCGACAAAACGGTGGCGAAGACCGCGACCAGCATGAGCCACTCATCGAAGAAGAACGGGCCCAGCTCGGATTCGGGTCGGATCATCGCAAAGCCGATGGCGAGGAACTGGAAGGTGGTCTTGCTCTTGCCCCAGAAGCTCGGCGGTACCGTCGCCTTCTCCAAGGCGGCCACGGCACGCAGACCCATCACCGCCACTTCGCGGGTGATGATGATGAACGCAGCCCACGACCAGGCCCGGCCCACCTCGATGAGGACCAGCAAGCCCCCAATGACGAGGACCTTGTCGGCAACGGAGTCGAGGAATGCCCCGAAGACGGTCGTTAGCTTCCACCGCCGCGCCAGATAGCCGTCGGCGAAGTCGGTGAGAGCGGCCGGTATGAAAACCGCAAGGGCGAGACCAAAGGCGTGCTCAATATGCTCTGACAGCAGCACCAGCGTCATCACAACCGGGGTCAGCGCAATGCGCGTCAACGCAAGTATGTTCGGGACGTTCAGCTGTTGCGCCATGGGGCGATGCTAACCGCTGGGTGCAGCGACGATCATCTGCCACACACGACAGGCAGGCCTTCTCCCGGACCGGCGGGCGGCTCGGCCGGCGCGCCGCGATCGGTCGTCGGCAGCTAGTCCACCCAGTTCAGGCTCTTGTCGACGGCCTTCTTCCATGAGTCGTACAACGCGGCACGCTCGTCCTCCGCCATATCGGCCACGAATCGCCTGTCTTCGGCCCAGTGCTCGCGCAGCTCATCGAGCCCCCGCCAGAACCCGGTGGCGAGGCCGGCCGCATAGGCTGCACCGAGAACGGTCGTTTCGATGATCGTGGGCCTCACGACGTCGACATCGAGGATGTCCGCCTGGAACTGCATCAGCAGCTCGTTGACGACCATGCCCCCGTCCACCTTCAGCTCATTCATGTCGACGCCCGAGTCGGCTTCCATCGCTTCGAGCACGTCACGGCTCTGGTACGCAACCGACTCCAACACTGCCCGGGCAACATGTCCGGCCTCGCTGAACCGGGTGAGGCCGGCGATCACGCCGCGGGCGTCGGAGCGCCAGTACGGAGCGAACAACCCGGAGAATGCGGGGACGAAGTACACGTCACCATTGTCTGGAACGGTCTTCGCCAGCGGCTCGACCTGGGGAGCATCGTCGATCATGCGCATCTGATCTCGCAGCCACTGGACACCAGACCCGGCAATCGCTACCGAGCCCTCGAGCGCATAGCGCGGCTTGCCGCTCGCTATCTGATACGCAACCGTCGTCAGCAGACCCTTGGTCGACTGCACCGCCTGCGTACCCGTGTTCAGCAGCATGAAGCACCCTGTGCCGTACGTGTTCTTCGTATCACCCGGGTTGAAGCACGCCTGACCGAACATCGCGGCCTGCTGGTCCCCGAGGATTCCGGCAACCGGGACGCCTTCGAGGACGCCCTTGCCCCGGCCGATCAGGCCGACCGAGGGCACGATCCGCGGCAGCACCGACTTGGGAATCCCGAATATGCCGACGATCTCATCGTCCCAATCCAGGGTCTCGAGATCCATGAGCATCGTCCGGCTGGCGTTGGTGACATCGGTGACGTGCTCCCCGGTCAGGTTCCACATCACCCAGGAGTCCATAGTTCCGAAGCGGACCTCGCCGGCTTCGGCTCTCTCGCGCAGTCCGGCGACGTTGTCGAGCAACCAGACCAGCTTCGGTCCGGCGAAATAGGTTGCCAGCGGGAGGCCCGTCTTGGCGCGGAACCGGTCCGCTCCTTCGGCGCCCCCGAGCTCGCGGCAGATCACGTCGGTCCGGGTGTCCTGCCACACGATGGCGGGAGCCAACGGCTCACCGGTAGCCGCATCCCAAACGAGGGTTGTCTCCCGTTGGTTGGTCAGACCCACCGCAGCCAGGTCTGTCCGGTCGATACCGGCGTCGGCTAGCGCGGCAGCCGTGACTTCCTCGATGTTCGCCCAGATCTCCGTGGCGTCGTGCTCGACCCATCCGGGTTGAGGCATCAGCTGGGCATGCTCCTTCTGGGCCATCCCGACGAAGGTCCCGGCGTGATCGACTATTGCAACCCGTGTGCTCGTCGTTCCCTGATCGATCGCTCCGACATATGCCACGGTGTCTCCTTCCGACTCAGCCGCTTTCTGTTGAACCGGTTAGCTGCTGGGCGGCCGGTCCGCCCTCGATTATGAACCGTTCCACCACATCCGCCGCTTGCTCGATGACCACATCGATCTCTGGCTGCTCCTTGGTGGTGAAGCGGCGCAGCACAAAGGCTGCCGGGTCCATTCTGCCCGGTGGCCGCCCAACTCCACATTTGAGTCTCCAGAACTCCTGGGTTCCCAATGACCGAATCACGGAGCGGGCGCCGTTGTTGCCCCCCGAGCCGCGGTCGTATTGCAGCCGCAGCTTGGCGAACGGAAGATCGATGTCGTCGTGGATGATCAACAGATCGGCGGGCGAGCCGTCGAAGTAGCGAATCAGCGGGGCAACGGCCTGCCCCGACTCGTTCATGAAGGTTGTCGGCATCGCCAACACGGCGCGGGTGTCGCCGATCCTCGTCTCACACACTTCGGCGCGCACAGTTCGCCGCGCTCGCTTGAAGGTGGCCCCGCTCCGGCCGGTCAACGCCAGCAGCACATCGGCGCCTAGGTTGTGCCGCGTCTGGTCGTACCGCTGGCCCGGGTTGCGCAGCCCGACGACAATCGGGAGCCGCCGCTCTGGAGCGTCGGAGGAGACGGTTACTCCTCTTCCTCCGCGGATGCCTCGGCAGCAGCCTCTTCGGCGCCCTCCTCGGCAGCCTCGATGGGCTCCCCGTCTTCGCCGAGCTCGACGAGAACCTCGACCTCTTCCTCGACCCTCGGCAGGAGGACGGTCACGAGGGGGCGGTCCACATCGTCGGTGTACTCGACACCTTCGAGCTCGGGAAGGTCGGACACCTTGAGTGTGTCGCCGGTATGGAGGTCTTCGATGTCGATAACGATCGAGCTGGGAATGGCCGTCGGCAGCGCCAAGATATTGACGGTGGTTGCAATGGACTCGACGAAGCCGCCGTCCTCGCGGACGCCGATCGGCGTGCCGATGTACTCCAGCGCAACGTCGGCGCTGATCGCTTCGTCCAGCGAGATCTGGATCAGGTCGAGGTGTATCACCTCACCACGCACCGGATGACGCTGGATCTCACGAGCAACTGCGAGCACCTTCTCGTCGCCTTCGATATCGACGTTGAGCAGCGCGTTGCGCCCGGCCTCGGTGTGCATTGCCAGGTAGAGCTCACGGCTGTCAACGGTGATTGACTTCGCTTCGGCGTTCTTGCCATAGACCGTCGCCGGGATCAGGCCCTGGCGTCGCAGGCGCCGGGACGGACGGGTCCCAAATGCAGCGCGCGGCTTGGCGCTTAGTGTCACCTGCTCCATCGTTTACGTCTCCTCATGAGGTCGAGTTGGGGGTTGTCACGCCGCGCAAAGAAGGCGCGGCGCAATAGAACGGCCCACATTATGCGCTATTGCGCCGCCGTAGGCAAAGGGAAAGGGCCGATCAGCCCGCAACGAAGCTGAACCGGATGCGACGATCGGCATTGTCGGCGTTCGGGTCGACGAGGACTACCGACTGCCAAGTCCCCAGCGCCAGCTTCCCGCCCAGGACCGGGATGACGGTCGACGGCGCCACGATCCCGGGAAGAACGTGGTCGGCGCCGTGTCCCGGACTCCCGTGGCGGTGGCGATACTGGTCCACGCGCGGCAGGAGGTCATCGAGGATGTCCATCAAATCCTGATCGCTGCCCGCCCCGGTCTCCAGGATGGCGACACCAGCCGTGGCGTGAGGAACAAAGACGTTGAGCAATCCGTCGCCGAGGCCGGCGACAAAGGTGGCAGCTTCCGCAGTGATGTCGGTCACCCCGCGGGAAGAACCGGTGTGGACGCTGATGACTGTCGTCTTCACTAGGTGCTCGTCCTCCTTCGGATGCCGGCACCGAGCCGGCGGCTCCGCTCGTAGGGGAATATTTCGATGACCTCGCCGGAGCCGACCCTGTCTTGAACGCGTCGCCAGAAGCGAACGCCGAACAGATCCCCATGATGGCGCTCGAGCACTGAGCGAAGCTCGCCGCGAATTCCCAGGAAGTTGCGGAACTCCTCGGGGAAGACATCGTTGTCCCCGACGCCGAACCAAGGGTCGGCCGCCATCTCCCGATCGGGATCCTGTGTCTGCGGCAGCTCGCGGAAGTTGCACTCGGTCACCCTGGTCAGCTCGTCGTAGTCGTAGAAGACGACACGTCCCGACCTCGTGACACCAAAGTTCTTCAGCAACATGTCCCCGGGGAAGATGTCGGACATCGCAAGATTCTTGATCGCCCGCCCGTAGTCGATCATGGCGGCCCTGCCCTTCAGGGGGTTGCTCTCCCGCAGGTAGATGTCGAGCGGTACGACCTTCCTCTCCACGTACACGTGGTGCAGAGTCACGATGTCATCGGCAACCGTGACGGATCGGGTGGCCGCCGTCTCCAGCTCGGCCAGCAACTCAGGCGCAAACCGGTCACGACTGAAGCGCATGTGCTCGAACTCATGGGCGTCGATGAGCCGGCCGGCGCGGTCGTGACGGAACACCATTCGATACTTGGACATCACCTGACGCCGTGTGGTCTGCTTCGGATACGGGAACCGATCTCTGATGACCTTGAACACTGCGTCATAGCCGGGCAGGGTGAACACGATCATCACCATGCCGCGTATCCCACGGGCGTAGTCGAATCGGGTACCCGACTCGTCGATGTAGGAGCGCAGGTCCCGGTAGCGCTCGGTCTTGCCGTGCTTGTTGAACCCGATCGCGGCAAAGAGCTCAGCGGGTTTGCGATGCGACAGCAGCCGTCGCAGGTAGTTGACCATCTGGCCGGGGTTCTCCACAGCCACGACAAACGACGCACGGGTGTAGCTGAACAGAACTGAGATGTCGTCGGGCTCGAGCAGGACGGCACCGACCACAAGGCCGCGGTTGGTGTGGTGGACGGCGATCGCAAGCGGCAGCCTCACGTCACCCGCACTGATGGTGCCGACGACGTAGGCCGCCCGCCCGCGATAGAAGGGTTCGGGATACGCTTCGACCTCGACTGTGGCTGCGGCAGCGCCGTGTGAGGCAAAGCGGCGCTCGATCTCCAGGGCGGCGAGCCGGACATCGCGCTCGAGGTTCTGCCAGTCAGTTTCCGAAATCGTCTGCCGCAACAGCGTCCCCAGCCGATCCTCCTTGTCGCCGAGACCGAGACTGAGCAGCTTCGGCTCCCCGGGCAAAGACTGCGACGGCTCGTCGGTGAACTCGACCTCGGGATTGGTTCCCTCCGTCGTCAGAACCCGCCGGGTCAGCGAACTGAAGAAGGTCCTGCCGATTTCGGCATCTCCGCGCCCTTCCATTGCGGCGGCGAACTGGACCTTTGCCTCTTGCCATACGGCGAGGTTCTGGTCCTGCGGCCCGAGTTGGTCTTCGATCTCACCTGCGGCGGTGGCAACCCGATCGTTGTAGATGTCGAGCCGGGTTGCGGCATCTTCCTGCAAGCCCGACCAATCGCGGCCCCCAAAACGCTCCGGCGCCATGGCCGTGA
This sequence comes from Acidimicrobiia bacterium, assembly GCA_030066715.1. Taxonomy (GTDB): domain Bacteria; phylum Actinomycetota; class Acidimicrobiia; order Spongiisociales; family UBA5794; genus JAAETI01. The sequence continues at coordinate 21,040 of JASJBC010000037.1, read as the reverse complement.
GCGCATCAAACTGGTCGCGATAGAGCTGAAACTCCGTGGCAGCGATCCGGGCGATGAGGTCCGCAGACCCGGTCACATGTTCTCGCCCTTGAAGATGGCGCTGACCGACGCATCGGTGAAGATGGCGTTGATCGCACCGGCAAGAACGGATCCGATCGAGAGGACCGTGAGGGTCGGCAAATCCGATGCGTCGTCGGGGACGGGCAGTGTGTTGCTGATCACGACCTCGCTGATAGCCGAGTTCTTGATCCGGTCGACCGCTGGATCAGACATGATGCCGTGGGTCGCGGCCAGTCGTACGCTGAGCGCCCCGCGCTGCTGCAACAGGTTGGCTGCGCCGACGGCGCTACCTGCGGTATCGATGATGTCATCGACGATGATGCAGTGTCTGCCGTTGATGTCGCCGATCACCTCCAGCGACTCGGACTGATTGCGCACATCAGTGCTGCGTCGTTTGTCGATGAAGGCCACAGCCGCATCGAGGTGGCGTGCGTAGCGAGCGGCTCGCTTCACGCCGCCCGCGTCCGGCGAGACGATGGTTGTCGGACCGTCGAGGGTCTTGGCCAGGTAATCGACGAACACGGGAAGCGCGGTCAAGTGGTCGAAGGGAACATCGACAAACCCCTGTATCTGCCCCGTATGCAGGTCTACTGAAGCCAATCGATCGGCCCCTGCGGTGACGAAGAGGTCTCCCATCAACTTGGCTGTGATCGGCTCGCGCGGCCGGCCCTTCTTGTCCTGGCGGGCGTAACCGAAGTACGGGATCACCGCAGTGATGCGCTTTGCCGATGCTCGCTTCAGCGCATCGATCATGATCAGCTGCTCCACCACATGGAAGTTGACCGGGGACACATGGCTCTGCACCACGAAACAGTCAGAGCCGCGAACACTTTCAGTGAAGTGGATGTAGACCTCGCTGTTGGCGAAGACCTCGCGTTCCACGCCTCCGAGGTTGGTGCCCAGGATGTTGGCGACTTCCCGGGCCAGACCCTCGTTGGCCGAGCCCGAGAACACCATCAGACGCTTTCGGCTGGTGATCTCCACGCTGTGTCGATCCTCCCGCAGACTTCCACGGCGAAGGCTAGCGGTCGTGGCGTCTATCGCACAACGGACTCAGACGGAGCGGCTCCGGCGCCGCAACGCCGCCTCGACGGCCGCAATTTGATCGACAGAATTGATCCCCAGCCCTTCCTCGGGATCGGCACTATGGGCGGCAACCCCAAGCCCATCCTCTACGAGGATGCCGATGACATCGGTCAGGTAGTACTCCCCCTGCGCGTTGTCGGTGCTGATCCTGGACAGCGCCGAATCGAGGTATCTGCCCGAGAACACGTACACGGAGGTTCCAACCTCTCTGATCTCCAGCTGCTCGGCCGTCGCATCCTTCGCCTCGACGATGCCGACAACACCGGAATCGTCCCGCACCACCCGGCCATAGGAGCCAGGCTCGTCGAGCACCACCGAGAGGAGCGTCGCGGCTGCTCCGGTGTCACGATGCACTGCGAGCAAGTCGCTGAGGGTCCGTCCCTGCACAAGAGGCATGTCTCCCGGCATCACGATGATCTCGTCTCCATCGCCGGCGTCCATCGCAGCAAGGCCGACCATCGTTGCGTGACCGGTGCCAAGCTGCTCGGCCTGCAGGGCGCTTCCAACGTCCGACGGCAGAATCGCCCGAACGTCGTCAGCCTGATGCCCGACCACAACCACGGTCTCCGTGCACCCGGCCGTGTTCAACGCATCGAGAGCCCACAGCAGCATCGGACGGCCGGCGACAGGGTGCAGCACTTTGGCCAGGTCCGACTTCATCCGCGTGCCCTTGCCCGCACCAAGGACTACAGCTTTGACCGCCACAAAAACCACCGATCAGAAAAGGACACTTCTGGCTGGGGGACCAGGACTCGAACCCGGACTGCGTGGACCAAAACCACGTGTGCTGCCAATTACACCATCCCCCAATGGAACTGGGGACCCCGCTGTGGGGCGGGAGAGATTGTAGGGGCTACTCGTCGATCCGCCAGCCAACCGGCGACAGGTCACAGGCCTCCGCAAAACGCGCCCCGGAGGGGACGTCGTCCACGGCCGATGCGGCCTCCTCGATATCGAGGAAGAAGGCGTACAGCGACGGACCGCTACCCGACAGCATCACATGGCGACCCCACGAGCGCTCCAGATCAGCCCGCCAGTCGTCGAGCCCGGCAGCGATCGATGCGGCAGCCGGATACAAGTCATTGACCAGATCCCCCTCCGGTCGCAGCTGCGGCGGCAACGCCGCCTGGGGCATCCGCAGCCCCGAAGGCTCGTCCATCTCGTCCCACCGTCGAAACGCTGCCGGGGTCGCGATCTCAAAGGGCGGGACGACCACGGCAAGCGCAAAGCCACCCAGCGCGGGCATGCTCTGTACGTCTTCGCCACGTCCGCCGACCCGGGCGGTCCCTCCGGCCAGACAGAACGGAACATCGCTGCCCAGTTGTGGAGCCAATTCGGCCAAGGCGACGGCGGCTACGGCGAAGTGCCTGCCGGCGAGGGCCAACGCACCGGCCGCATCGGCACTGCCACCCCCGAGGCCGGCCGCGGTGGGAATCCTCTTGTCCAGAGTGATTGCCAGCGGTTGTGCGCTCCGTGCTTCCGTCCGAACGGCGGCGGCAGCACGGAATGCGAGGTTGTCCAACCCATCAACGACTGGACGCCCCGCCGCCGAGCTGATGGAATCCTCATTCGCACTCGACAACGTGAGTTCGTCGGCGACGTCGATCGACTGGAAGATCCCCGCAACCGGGTGAAACCCGTCAGGACGCAGCCGACCGACCCGGAGGCCGAGGTTCACTTTGCCGTATGCGACACCCTCGATCATGGCATGGCCTCCGCAAGACGGACGAACGCGTTCGGTGGTAAGTCCTCCGGCCGCGCAGTGGCATCGATGCCGGCCGCGGCGAGGACGGCGCCCGCATCGGCGACGACCGAGCTCAACGACCTGCGCAGCATCTTGCGCCGCTGCCGGAAGGCAACGCCGGCGAGCTGAATTGCGCTGTCGACGTGTTCCGGGGGATCGATCCGGGACATCGTGACCACGGCTGACTCCACCTCGGGGACGGGATAGAACACGGAGGGCGGCACTGTAAACGCCAGTTCGGTGTCTGCGTGCAGCGCCACGACCACGGACGGCACTCCGTACGTACGCGACCCGGGGCCGGCCACGAAGCGGTCGGCGACCTCTCGCTGCACCATGACCACGAGCCGAACAACAGCGGGGACATCGCGGAGGACCTCGAGAACCAGCGGCGTTCCAACGTTGTAGGGCAGGTTGGCCACCATCGTCCAGGGTCCTTCGCCGAGCACAGCACCGAGGTCGACCTTCGTGACATCGTCACCCCTTAGGTCCACATCGGTGCCGGAGAGCGTTTCCTCCAGCACCGGCAGCAAGCGGCGATCGACCTCGAACGCCAACACGTCTGCCCCGGTGGCCGCTAGCCCCCTGGTCAGGGTTCCGGTCCCCGCACCCACTTCCACGATCCGGTCACCGGGACCCGGCCCGGCAGTGCGGACGATGCGGTCGACGAGATTGGGGTCGGCAAGGAAGTTCTGTCCGAGGCTGCGTCGAGGCCGAACCCCGTGTGCTTCGAGCAGGGCCCGAATCTCGTTTCGGCCCTGCGGCATCACGGCGCGCCGTACCGATACACCCGCACCGCGGTTGCGGAGGTGAGTCTGGCAACATCGCCAGGTTCCATACCCCACACTTCGGCGAGCTGCATGCCGACCAGCGGTACGAAGGCGGGCTCATTGGGCCGGTCGCGGTGAGCCTGCGGCGGCAGATATGGGGTGTCGGTCTCGATCATGCATCGCTCTGGCGCAGCTACCGCCACAGCGCGTCGTACGGTGTCGGCGGTCGGATAGGTGACCATCCCCGCAAAGGAGAACGTGACACCAAGCGAGGCGAATCGCTTGGTCCATTTGGGGCCGCCGGTCCAGCTATGCAGGATCACTTTGTCGCCGAGGCCGGCAGCCGCAACGGCTTCGTAGACGTCGGCAAAGGCGTCACGGCAGTGGACGATGATGGGCTTGTCCAGCTCACCGGCAAGACTCAGCTGCGCCGCAAAGACCTCGCGCTGCACTGGTCGCGGGGAGAGATCGCGGTAATAGTCCAGCCCACATTCTCCGACTGCGTCCGCCTCGGCGATGAGCGCCGTCAGCCGCATCCCTTCATCTCGCCATCGGGTTGCGTCATGCGGGTGCAGACCGGCCGACCAGAGCACCCGGCGGCGATCACCGATCGAAAGCCGGCGCGCCTCCAGCGAGGTCTCCAGATCGATACCGGGGCACATGACCCAGTCGACCTCGGCATGCGCGGCGCGATCGAGGAGATCCGACGCAGCATCGTCAGCTGCGAAGAGGTGACAGTGGCTGTCGACCCACATGCTCAGTCGGAGTCGGGTGGCGGCTCGGCCTTGGCGAAGAGTGGAACGGCCGGACCTAGCGCCGTGCCCTCGGGCACGTCGCGCCTCTCCCAGGCCGGCTGCCGGGCACCGTCTTCGAGCCCCAGCGTGTCCAGGACACGCCGCGACGTCGCAGGCAGGAAGGGCGCAAAGCCTGCGGCCAGCCCGGCGACCGCCTGCAGTGCGGTGTACAGCGTCGTCCCGGTCCGCTCCGTGTCCGTCTTGGCGGTCTTCCACGGCTCGAGCTCGGAGAGATACTGATTGGTGGCCTGGGCTCCACCCAGCAGGGCTGCCAGGGCCGCACGGAGCCTGACACCATCGAGGTGCTCGGCGGCCTCAGCCAAGGCATCATCCACCGACTGCAGCACATCGCGGTCGGCGGGCTCGAGATCCCCCGGCGGAGAAACAACGCCGTCGAAGTAGCGATGAGTCATTGAGACGACACGATTCACCAGGTTGCCCCAGGTCGCGACCAGCTCTTCGTTGATGCGGCGTACCAGCTCGGCTTCGGTGATATCGACGTCTGAGGTCTCGGGGAGGTTTGCGGCCAATGCGTAGCGGAGTGCGTCGGGCTCGTAGCGCTCGAGTGCGGCGCCGATCGTCAGACCGATGCCTCGGCTTGCCGAGGCCTTTCCCCCCTTGAACGTCACGAATTGGTTGGCGGGCACGTCGGTGGGGAGGTGCAGGTCTCCGTAGCCGAGAAGGATGGCCGGCCAGACGATCGTATGGAACGGGATGTTGTCCTTGCCGATGAAGTAGAAGTGATCGGCGGCGTCGTCCTGCCACCAGTCCTGCCATACGTCGGGTGTCCCCTGTAGGGCCGCCCACTCCTTCGACGCCGACAGATAGCCGATGACTGCGTCGAACCAGACGTAGATCCGCTTCCCTTCGCCGAGACCCTCGATCGGGATTTCGACTCCCCACTCGAGGTCACGGGTGATCGCTCGGTCGTGCAGCCCCTCTTCGATCCAGCCGAGGGAGAAGTTGAGGACGTGCTTGCGCCAGCCTTCCCTGCTGCCCAGCCAATCACGCAGTTCGTCGGCGAAGTCGGAGAGGCGCAGATAGAAGTGCTCAGTCGACCTGCGCTCTGGAGTTGTCCCGGTGAGGCTGGAGCGCGGCTTGACCAGGTCGGTTGGATCCAGCGTTCGACCGCAGTTGTCACACTGATCACCACGGGCGCCGTCGTATCCGCAGTGCGGGCAGATACCCTCCACATAGCGATCGGGGAGGAAGCGTTCAGCTTCCGGATCGAAGAACTGCTCCGACGACCGCTTGTCGATGTACCCGCGTTCGTACAGCCGGCTGAACACATCCTGGGTCACCGCATGGTGGTTCCCGGTGCCGGTCGTGGTGAAGAGATCCCAGTCGAAACCGAGTTCATCCCAATGGCGGACAAACTCGCTGTGATAACGATCGACGATCTCTTGCGGGGCAACACCCTCGGCCTCGGCCCTGACCGTGATGGGTGTCCCGTGGACGTCCGAACCCGACACCATGAGGACGCGATGGCCTCGTGCCCGCTGGAAGCGGGCAAAGATATCGGCGGGCAGATAGGCGCCTGCCAGGTGGCCGAGATGGCGTGATCCGCTGGCGTAAGGCCAAGCGACGGCCACCAAGATTGTGCGGGGTTGGTTTGAAGTATCCACGGGCGCGGGATGGTACCAGCCACTCCCCCAACCAAGCCGAATCGGCGCGACCCCCCGACACCCAGTCGGAAAAACCCCCCTAGTTCATTGGCGATTTGCGCACTAAGTACGTTTGCCGACGACTGGGAACGCTCCCCCGGTTTCCACTCTCTGGGGTACACTCGGGAGCGTCAGAGAAGCCAGATGACGGATAAGCCGTCGTCGATAACCTGGAGGTGCGATCTCTTGAACACCGCAATGGTGCGTAAGATCGACGACCTCGGACGGATCGTGATTCCCGCCGAGACTCGCCGACTCTTCAATATCCGCGAGGGGGACGAACTCGCCATTTCGGTGGACGGCGACTCGATAATCATCCGCAAACTCGACGCAACTTGTGTCTTCTGCGGTTCGACAGATGATGTGAGCGAATTCAAGGGACGTGGAGTCTGCGCATCATGCCGGTCCACCCTGGCGGGTTAGGAACGGTCCAACCGGGCAGCCCGGCCTAGCCGCGTTTCCGTAACACGGCCTCATAGAGGGCACGGCGGCTGACCCCCGATTCCGACGCGAGGCGGCGGACCGCGTCGGCCAAAGACTCATCCGACTCGATCGCATCGATTGCCGCGGCAACGATGCGATCGAAGTCGGCGAGTTGCTCTTCAGCTCCGGCGAGAACGATGGTGAACTCGCCGCGCAGCTCCTGGCTTTCCCAGTGCGCAACTGCGTCCGCGAGAGAGCCTCGCCACACTTCCTCGAACGCCTTGGTGAGTTCCCGCGTCACGACGACCTGCCGGCCACCGTCGAGTTGGTCGGCCATGTCTTTCAGGTCCGCGACGACACGTGACTTCCCGGAGAACAAAACGGTTGTCCGCTGCTCGCTTGCCAGGTCACCGATCCGAGCTGCCCGATCCTTGCCCTTCCTGGGCAGAAAGCCCTCGAAGACAAAACGCTCCGCGGGGAGTCCGGACACGGCCAGCGCCGCAGTAACGGCGCTTGGTCCCGGCACCACCGTCACGCCGGCGCCGACTGCGAGGGCAGCGGCGACGGCGCTCAAGCCGGGGTCGGCGATCGAAGGCATGCCTGCATCAGTTATGAGCGCTGCGGTGAGGCCCTCCTCGAGCCGGGATGACAACTCGACCGATCGCTGGCGCTCGTTCCCGACGAAGTACGAGCGAACTGGGGTGCTCACGTCGAGAGCGCTCAACAGCTTTGCCGCACGCCTCGTGTCCTCCGCATAGATGACGTCGGCATCGGCAAGGGCGAGCCGGAGGCGATGGGAGGCATCACCTAGATTGCCTATGGGCGTGCCGCACAGAACGAGCTTGCCAGTCACACGGGCGAGCATAGAGGGAGAGAACGGCTCCTACGGTGGGTGCCCCAACGTCCTGCGGCAGCTCGAGGATCCACGCAGCGGCGGGGATGCTCGAGATGCAACGGGGCCGTAGACACCGCACCGCGACCACCTGCCCCACCGAATCGAGGCCTACCAGCAACAGCGGCCGATCGATTCCCCACCCGTGCACCGAGGTCGTCCTCACCAGCACCGCGCCATGACCCGTCTTGACCCCGGCCAGTCGATCCCTCCGGTTTGTGGCAACAAGCACGCCGTCCACACACCACACCGCCCCGGTGTCGGCAATGGTGACCAACCGACGCGATCGTGCTACGCTCTCCCGCCTTATGGCAAAGGCAAAACGACGCAAGCTTCGCGCCCGCCGCAGTAAGGCAAACCACGGGCGCCGCCCCAACGCCGGTCGCGGCTGATCCGCCGCACGCTTTCGCTCACGTGACTCGGTGTCTTTTTGGCGCGCTCGAAGCACGTCGCAAGGCTATGTGACAGCCAACCTTCAGGGAACCCTCATCTGATCCACCGCCGTCGCACCTGCTGCGGGATCAGTGGCCAGGACAAAGATGAGCCCATCTCCGATCCTGTCGACATGGGCATAACGACCGTCTTCAGCGTTGAATGAGATGCCGCCACCATCGCCGACGCCCTCACCCATTGCCAATCCGTCGCGCACCATCGTGATCAGGGCATCGGCCAGCTCGAAGGAGTCATCCTCGGAATCTCCCTTGTAGGCCAGCGCAAACAAGACGTCATCGTCGTCGTAGAGGACCTGATACGAGTCCCCACCCCAGCCGTTGGCGGCCTGCACCGCCACGCCGGGTGACGCGGACTCACCGAGGAGCACTTGCAGCCCCCACTCACCATACGATGACGCCTCGTGCACCTCGTATCCGTCGACTGTGACCTCCACCGGCACAACTTCGAGCACGGTCTCTCCACCCTCGAACCGTGACGGATGCAGCACTACTTCAGTCGACAGCGGGCGGTCGGTGTATGCCGCGTCGACGGCAGCTATTCCTCCTGAGCCCACGAGGTTCTCTACGAAGAACTGCCCGCTCTCGTAGGGAAAGGAGAGGTCCGTCAGGATCCACTCGGGGACACCGTCGGTGTTGGTCTCCTGCAACAGCTCGAGCGCTTCCGTCGCCATCGCCAGCTGCTCCGCAATCGGCAGCTGTTGGATGTAGACGAACTGGAAGTACGTCGCATCGCCCTCGATGAGCGCCTGGAACGCAGATCCTTCCTCGTAGCGCTGCTCGTCGAACATATCCACGAAGTCGTCGTGGAACATGAAGTGCTGATCCGTGAGGGCGTGGATGAGCTCATGGACTATCACGCTCTTCGTGTAGGGGGTGATGTCGGCGGCCTCTCCGCCAACAACGAGTTCCCCGGTCTCTCCGTCGTAGAAACCGGCGACCTGCTCTCCGTAGAGGTCGAGGAGGATCTGCTCGAGGTCGTCACCCGGTTCGAGCAGCCCGAGCAGCTCGAGCAATCGCTCGTCGACGGCCAGCTCCTCGGGGACCAACTCCTCGGCGATGTCGTCCCTGACCCGCTGCTCGAGCTCCGCAGGCGTCAGGATGCTCACGTTCGGCGGAGCGAGAAACGGCAACCCGCGAACCTCCTCTGTCGCCGCAACGAGCTCGGTGATCTGTTCGGTGAGACGGTCGACGACTTCTGGTTCGATCCCGGCCCCGGCCGATACGATCGGCGTGACACCGTTTCGGGAGGCGTCAATCGTCGTTGTGGTCTCCGGGCCGGCGGAGGTCTGCGGCGCCTGTGTTGTCGTTTGGTTCTCGGCTTGCCCGGAGCAGGCGCCAAGGAAGAGGGCCAGAGCGACGGCGGGGAAGAGTATGCGGCGGGTTCTCATCAGCGGGCAGCGTACCCGATCGGGGTTCTTGTGCCTTGCGATGACTCTCCGCGGGGCCGCGCCAGGCACGGCCCCTCGCCGCCACTAGGAGGGATCGGACCAGATGGCTCTGTTGACGAGATTCTCCAGAACCTCCTGCCGACCGGAGACGGGAACCGGGTCGATGCCGTCGGCGAGCACCTTGTCGGCGACAGCCTCGAGCGAGGAGTCGGGGGACAGGATCCACTTGCCGAGGTCTCCGCTCCAGCCCGCGTAGCGATCCCGGCGGACCTTCGTCAATGTCTCCTTCTCCAGGAGATCGAAGGCAATGAGAGTCGCCTTGGCCAGGGTGTCGATGCCGCCGATGTGCCCGTGGAACAGGTCGGTCCGGTCGACGCTCTGCCGGCGGAGTTTCGTGTCGAAGTTGAAGCCGCCGTACTTGAAACCGCCTGCGCCAAATATCTCATGGAGCGGCGGCACCAACTCCTCGACTGAGTTGGGGAACTGGTCGGTGTCCCAGCCGTTCTGAGGATCGCCGCGGTTCGCATCGATGCTGCCGAAGATGCCGTGCTGGACGGCGTAGGCAACTTCGTGGTGGAAGCTGTGGCCGGCGAGCGTCGCATGGTTGACCTCGATATTGACCTGGAACTCATCGACGAGATCGAAACGCTCGAGGAAGCCGTGAACCGTGGCACTGTCGTAGTCGTACTGGTGCTTGGTCGGCTCTTGCGGCTTCGGCTCGATGAAGAGTTGCCCTTCGAACCCGATCTTGCGCTTGTGCTCGGCGACCATCTCGAGGAACCGGGCGAACTGGGCACCCTCTTGCTTCAGATCCGTGTTCAGCAGCGTGTCGTAGCCTTCGCGACCGCCCCAGAGAACGTAGCTCTGACCATCGAGCCGCTTGGTGGCGTCGAGAGCGTGCCGCACCTGAGCCGCGGCGAACGCAAACGCCTCCGGATTCGGGTTGGTCGATGCCCCCGCCATGAAGCGGGGATGGCTGAACAGGTTGGCGGTGCCCCACAGCAGCTTGACGCCCGTCTGCTCCATCTTCTCGGCGGCGTAGTCGACCATCTGGTGGAGATTGCTCACCGTCTCGCCGTAGTCGGCGCCGTCCGGTGCGATGTCACGGTCGTGGAAGCAGAAATACGGCGTGCCGAGCTTGGTGAAGAACTCGAAGGCGGCGTCCATCTTCTGCCGGGCCGCTGCCATCTCGTCGGCGGGATTGTCGAGCCAAGGGCGATCGAACGTGCCGTCGCCAAAGATGTCGCTCCCCGGCCACTGGAACGAGTGCCAGTAGCAGACCGCAATACGGAGGTGGTCCTCGAGACGCTTGCCGGCAACGATGCGGTCCGGGTCGTACACCCGGAACGCAAGGGGGTTCGCTGTGTCCGGACCCTCGTAGCGGATGGGCTCGGTCACCTCGGTGAAGAACTCGGCCATGGCTGCCACCTTTCCCTGCGGGCTTCCTCTGCTGGTACACCCATTGAAGCATCCGAAACCCCTCGCCGACAATTTGTTGTTCATTCCGCATATTTCGAGATCGCCGGGCACGCCTAGCATTTGGGCGATGGACATCCTCGAGGCAATCAGCGATCACCGATCCGTCCGCAAGTTCAAGACGGATCCGGTTGCAGAGGACATGCTGACGGAGGTCCTCGAGGCCGGGATCCGGGCGTCCTCGTACGGGAACATGAACTCCTACTCGCTGGTCGTTTCCCGCGATCAGGAGACCCGAGAGCGGCTCTTTCTGCCCCTGAAGCAACAGCAGATGGTGCGCGACGCCCCGGTACAAGTGACGTTCTGCTCGGATTTCCGCCGAATGCGGAAGTGGCTGGCGCAGAACGATGCGCCGGACAACTTCGGCGACTTCTTCGCCTTCATGATCGGAGCCATCGATGCGGTGCTGGTCTCGCAGAACGTTGCGCTGGCGGCGGAGGCCAAGGGGCTGGGGATCTGCTACATCGGCGCCACGTTGGGCAACGCACACCTGGTCGGCGAGGTGCTGGAGCTGCCCGCCGGAGTCGTCCCGGTAACGGGATTCTCGCTTGGCTGGCCCGATGAGGAGCCCCAGAGGCGAGATCGGCTCCCCTTCTCCGGCCTGGTTCACTACGAGCGCTACCACGATCACACGGCGGAGGAGATCGAGGAGATCTACCGGGAGCGCAACAAGGTCGGTTGGGATCGCTACATGGCGAACGCCCGGCTGCGCCAGATGATCGAAGAGTCGGACGTGGAGAACCTGGCGCAGGTCTACACGCGCCTCAAATACACCCCGGAGGCCCACGAGAGGCACTCGGCATCCCTCCTGGCCTACCTGAGGAAACAGGGCTTCATGTCGTAACTCCATGCTCCGGCGCCGACGACAGGGAAGTCGCGGGCGGATTGCATGTGCTCGAGCTAATTGGATCAGGCAGGTGTCAGTGGAGGTTCACGACCCCGTCGCGCATCCACAGGATACGATCGCACCTTTCGATGACGCGCGGGTCGTGCGTCGCAACCAAGACTCCCGAGCCCGTCTGCGTCGTGTCGTGTAGTGCCGTCACCACCCGTTGCACGTTGGCCTCATCCTGGTGGCTCGTCGGCTCGTCGGCGACGAGAAGCCGCGGGGAGGCAACGAGGGCCCGAGCGATCGCAGCCCGCTGCTGTTCTCCTAGTGAAACCTCGTCTGGCGCACGGTCGACAAGCGCGGCGATCCCAAGATCGGTCATCACCTGGTCAGTGTCGACTGGCGCGGGAATCCCAAGGCGGCGGGGCAGGTCGATGTTCTCCCTAATCGTCAACTCGGGTAGCAGGCCGATTGCCTGCGGAACGATGGCGAGCTCGGCCCACATCGGCTCGTCCGGCAACCCTGTGACCCGGCCATTGTCGGGTTCCGTGCCCCCGACCACGATGTCTAGCAATGTCGTCTTCCCCGAGCCCGACGGTCCCACGAGCCCTGTGATCTGGCCGGCGACGACTTCGAAGGACGCAGCATCTACGGCGGTGACCGTCTCGCGACCACGTCGGTACCGCTTTGTGACGTTCTCCGCCGCAACGATGCTCATGGCTCCTCCACTGTGAAGATGCGCTGCTCGGCATCCCACGAGATCCGCGCCCTTCGGTTGGGGAAATGCTCACGCACTTCGGGTGGGAGCTGGATCCGACCGGCATGATCGATGACGGCGAGCTCCGTTCCACTGTCTGTGACCGACGCAACCGAACCGTCGCGGAGCATGATCACCTCGTCGACCCGGCTCAGCACTCGCGGGTCGTGCGTGGCAGTCAACACTGTGATGCCTTCCTCGGACAGCCGCTCGATGGCGTCGAGGACCCGGTCGGTGCTGGAAGTGTCGAGCTCGGCGGTCGGCTCGTCGGCGACGATCACCGCCGGTCCGCCGACCGCACCGCGGGCGAACGCCAACCGTTGCTGCTCACCGCCCGACATCTGGCCGGGGAGGTGGTGCGCCCGGTCCCCGAGACCCAGCTGGTCGAGGATCCGCAGCGACTCGCTCAGCCCCGAGCTGCGCCGGTGCGCCACTCGAACGACCTGATCGAGCGCGGTGAGGTGCGGGAGCAGGTTGTCGGTCGGGCGCTGGTGCACGTTGGCGATCAACCGTGCCCGCATCCGCCGTCGGGCCGACCGGGAAAGGCGTGCAAGGTTGACCCCGTCGATGAGCACATCACCTGCCGAGGGTTCGTCCAGCCCTCCGATCATGCGCAAAAGGGAGGTCTTGCCGCTCCCGGACGGGCCCACGACCGCTGCGGTTCGACCGGACTCAATCGTCAGATCCACGCCCCGAACCGCCTGGACGCGACCGCTCGCCGACTCGAACACCCGCAGCAGGCCGGTGCACTCGATCACGGCTCGCCGTTCAGACGTCACGGAGCACCTCCCCGTACGATCGCCTAGCGGCGATGCGGTGGTTGACGAGAGCCGCGATCACCACGACACCTACACCAAGCGCAGCAATCGCCAGCAGGAGCGGCCAGGAGGTCTGGAGACCGACGTCCGGGGGCACACGACGATCGGGTTCGAATCGGTCGAAGACGCGGTGCGCAATCAACACCGCCGTCGAGGCACCGGCGGCGTAGGCGATCACCACCAGCCCGAGGAGCTCCATCACCTCGGCGGCCGCATCGGCGAGCGGTCGCATCCCCATCCGGCGCGACATCATCGAGGAGATCCGCCGCGCTGTTCGCTGCTCGGACAGGTAGAAGAGCATCGTTCCGATGGCAGCAAGCCCGGCGACGGCGGCAAGCAGCCCGAGGTGGCCGAACGCCCATTGCGCAGCCCGCGTTGCAGCCAATCGTTCTCGATCCGCGACCGTCGTGAACTCTCGCACATCGGCGTCATTCTCAGCGAGGAACACTTGAAGGGCTTCCTCGTTGAGCTGCGAGACCACGACGCGACGAGCCCCGACAAAGGGCGAGCGGAAGGTGGCTGCCCAATCGTCTCGATCGACGTCGGGCGGACGCTGTGCCTCGTGCCGGTTGCGGGCGACGTCGATCATCTGATCCCAACGAACGATGATCGTCGGATGCGCCTCCGAGACGAGCGGGGCCGAATCGACGGTGCCCACGATCTCGTAGGACATCACGGTCGTTATCCCAAACCCGCCGCCAGTGGGAATCGACCTATCGCCGGCAACGACGACAGCGACGTCGGCTGCAACTGGCGTCCGCAATGCCTCAACCACCTGCTCGGCCGATCCGCCGAATAAGGGATCCCAAGTAACAGCATCGGCATAGGTGTCGAGGTCGATCGCCCGGACGGCAACGACACCTCCGCCGATCGTCAGGCGCGTCCGCTGAGAGCGGACGATGGTCGTTGTCTCGGGGAGTTCACCGTCATAGGGGAAGTACAGCTGGGCCTGGGTCTGCCCGCCGACGACTGCCGTCGTTTTGGCGTCCGTCGCACGCTCCAGCGAGTCAACGAGCGTGGTGGTGAAGACGATCAGCCCGAGTGCGACACCCATGGCGGCCGAAAGGAGAACGGCACCGGCCTCGGCGCTGGTGATCCTGCGCCAGGCGAAGAAGAGGGCGGGTGGGAGTGACCCACCGGTCCGGTGAACACGTCGCATCAACCATCGAGCAGCGAAGACGACGAGCCCGACACCCGCCAGCAGCCCGACCAGGGGAAAGGCGACTACCAGCAGGTCAACCTCGCCGGAATCTGCGGCCGAACCGACCTGGATCCACGCCGCCACTGCGCCGCCCAAGAGCGGAAGTAGCCAAGCCGGTCTCAGCCCAGCGACTGCGGCCTGGCGCGTGTACAACAGCCGGCTCGCAGCGACTGCCGTAACGGCGGCGGCAACGAGGAGCCCGGCCGCCAGGGTCCAGACGATGGGTCGGAATTCGATCACGTCCCATCGACTGCGGTCCACCTCGCCCGGCAGGGCGATGAGAGCCCAACCCGCCACAACGCCGAGGGCTCCGCCTACCACTGCAGCGGGTAGGTACTGCACGATTGCACGTAATGCGAACCGCCACCAAGCATCCCCATCTGCCCGCAGAAGGCGCATCTCGACCGCACGGCGGCGAACAGCAAACCCCGCGCCTGCTGCGGTTACGACGAGACCGAGCACGATGCCGGCAAAGGCCGTGGTCTCGATCGGTTGGTCTAGATCGGCAAGGACCCGGTCGACGTCGACACGAATGTCGAACGTGTCGGTCATCAACGCAGGCACCGGACCACCGTCGCCAGCAAACTCGGCGATTGCGGCCGCCATCTCGTCGGATCCGGTGTAGGAGCGCTCAATCCCACGAAGCTGCGTCGCATGCTCGACGAGGCCGGCGTACGTTTCTACCGTTTCTGTCGCCGCCGCCTCCCAGCGGGCCACACCGTCGACCCCGAGCGACAAGAGCAACGACTCGGGTAGGACGACCACCTCAAAGAGCGCTCCGCCGTATACGGATGAGTAGCTCGGCACCACCACCGCAGGCAGATCGTCCCAGTACGGATCTCGTTCACCCTCCCACAAGTTCGCATATACCCCGGCAATCGGGACGGGATCGCGGTCGTTGACCACGACGAGGTCGCCGACGCCAAGGCCAAGCTGTTCGGACCGATCCTCGGAGATCCAGAGTCCTTCGACAGACCGGTCACCTGCCACGACATCCAAAGCGGCAATCGCACCGTCGCGAGCGAGGAACCTGGCGCCAGATCCAATGATCGTCTCGGCCGGCGCTCCATCCTCCTCGGGCGGAGTCTGCAAACCCAGGTCGGCACCCGGGACGTACAGAGTCAGTGAAGGTTCACCGAGCCGATCGACACGCCCGAGCTGAGCACGGGTTGCCCCTTCCAAAGCCTGGACACCATCAACGCTCAGTCTCCCGGTCGCCATGAGGGTTGCATCAAGACCTCCCGGATCGTCCTCAACTGCTTGGCGGGTAATCGCGTCCGCCGCCGCCAGCCGGAAGACATCGGCGCTCGCCGCCATGAAGGAGGGCACTGCGAACGAGGCGATCAGAGCAACGATCAACCCGAACGACCGCCACGGTTGAAGCATCCAGCGCCACGCCGCCGCGCCCCGGCGGACGAGTCGGGAAGGTACGGTCACCCCTTCGCCGTCCCAAGCCGATTCCATGCAGGACATCCCGCTCGTGTAGTCCCGGCGCCGATTGCATCGGATGACGACGGCGCTCGCTCCGACAGGAGCCTATCCCCATCATCGGAGACGGGTAAATCGGTTGCGGGTGCATCCGAGCTGATGATCGGATGCACTCGAGTGGAGGTGACGGGATTTGAACCTGCTCCCGCCCGCTACCCGCCACAGCGAATCGGCCATCGCCCACCCTGCGGTCTATCCCGGAGGCGGAATGAGAACCTATCGCCAACGCACCGGCCTAGAAGAAGAGTGCATCCGATCTGATGATCGGATGCACTCACAGTGGAGGTGACGGGATTTGAACCTGCTCCCGCCCGCGCCAACCAAACGGCAAACCGGCCACCAGCCCATCCCACGGTCTATCCCGGAGGCGGAAACACAACCTATCGCCAACGCACCGCTCGAATAGGAGAAGGGACCGGCCGAGTAGGACGGTCCCTTCGTGGAGGTGACGGGATTTGAACCCGTGACTTCTACGTTGCGAACGTAGCGCTCTGCCGAACTGAGCTACACCCCCGGGCGAGAAGCAAGTGTAGCCATCGTCAGTTGGCTTCGAGTTGGCTGCGGAGCCGCTCTTGGACGATGGTCGTCGTCAGATCCGCACGGCTGCGCTCGATCAGAGAGCGGGCCACGTCGGTGGTGCGGCGCAGCGAGGAGGTCATGCCATCGGGGTAGTCCAACGCGGCAAGAAGATCGTGGATGGTCTCCATGTCCGCAAAGGTGTCCTCGGCCTCTGCCAGCTCTCCCTTGCGCAGTTGGTCGAGGAGCCGCCGTCGCAACTCGCCGACAGCCTCACCAAGACCCTTTAGGTACGGCACTGCGTGGAGCCCGAGATCGGACGGCAGCGGCAGGGGCTGTTGCAGAACCAGAGCCTTGGTCAGTTCCGCCTCTGCGTACTCCTTCACTGCGTCGTAGAAGAACCCGGCGTGGTAGATGTCACGATGCTCGGTGAGCGGCGCCTCGGCTTCATCGATCAGCGCCCGCCCTGC
Organism: Acidimicrobiia bacterium; assembly: GCA_030066715.1. Taxonomy (GTDB): domain Bacteria; phylum Actinomycetota; class Acidimicrobiia; order Spongiisociales; family UBA5794; genus JAAETI01. The sequence goes on along the minus strand of JASJBC010000037.1, from coordinate 4,215 downwards.
GGCGAGAAGCTCATCAGCATCGGCGAGGTCGCCACGGTGCAGTGCCCGTATGGCTTTCGAGGACGCCTGGATGATCTTCCGGCAGTTCTTCAGCGCAAGTTCCCGGGCCGCAAACTTCTCGTCGAGTTCGGCGCGGACTTCGGCTTCAAGCGAGTCAAGGTTCAGGGAGTCAGCCACTCAGGCTCCGACGATCCGGATCGTGGGTATCGCCTCGACCTCGGTGGCCTCTCCACCCTGCGCCGAATCGATGGACACCACCGGGGCCACTTGCTGGAACCGGGCGGCTTTCGCCTGCAGCAGCGCAGTCACAAACCCGGCCAGCAGAACATCGAAGAAGATCGTGACGCCGAGCCACACCGTGCTGCCCGTGATGACAGCGGCACCAAGCGAGCCCAGAGCCCCAGAACCCAGGATTGCCACCGCACGACGTCGCCGCCGTCTTGCGCCGCTGGCGGCTCGGACTTCGTCGGCTGAACGGAGCGCAACGGAAGCAAGAAGGTCGTTGCTGCGCGCAAAACTGCGAGTCGACCTCATGGAGGCACTCTTCTGCCCTTCGAAGAACGAGGGCAGCAAAAAGACTGCCCACACGCCCCCGATGATCAGGAAGGCCAATATTTCCATCTGTTCCTTACTCCGCCCGCCACTGAGCGTAGGCACTGCTTCGAGTGCAGCCAAGTATTTCGGCCCGTCCGTCCCATACGGGTGATCACATATTGTGGTCGCTTTGGCCGGCTATAAGCAATTCGATTCCATGGCTGAGAGCCGGACCGATGATATCAAGCGACTCCTCGACCGCCTTGACGGACCCGGGGAGGTTGACGATTAGGGTCGAGCCGGCGATCCCGGACACGCCGCGGGACAGCATGCCGTGGGGAAAACGGCCGAAAGTGGCCGCCCTCATTGCCTCTGCGAGACCCGGCGCTTCGCGGTCGATCACGAGGCGAGTGGCCTCAGGAGTCACATCGCGCGGGGAGAATCCGGTACCTCCAGTCGTCACGATGAGGTCGTGGTCGGTCATCAGATCCTCGAGAGCGGACCGGACCGACTCGACCCCGTCCGGCACCACGCGGAGGCTCGCACCATCAATTCCGTAGGCGGCGAGCCGATTCACCGCCGCCGGGCCGGAGAGATCCTCGGCCGTGCCCTGGGAGACACGGTCACTCACAGTGACTACGGCGGCTCTCATCGAGTCCAGTCCCCCGACTTGCCGCCGCTCTTTGCCAGCAGCCGCACCGAATCGATCTCTGCGGATCGGTCGAGCCCCTTCACCATGTCGTAGATGGCAACGGCCCCGATGGCAGCCGCAGTCATCGCCTCCATCTCGATCCCAGTCTTCGCCGTGGTGCGTGCGGTCACCTCGACCCGGGCCCCCGTATCGGTTTCCTGGATGTCCACGTCCACGCCATCAATCGCGATCGGGTGACATAGGGGAATGAGGTTTGGTGTCTGCTTCGCCGCCATGATCGCGGCTACCCGGGCAACGCCCAGTGCGTCGCCTTTGGGCAGGTCCCCGGCGAAGAGCTTCTCCCTCACCTCTGCGGAGAGGCGCACCCCGGCTTCGGCAACAGCGACCCGCGCCGTGACGGACTTCTCTCCGACATCGACCATCCGGGCGTTGCCTTGGTCGTCCAGATGGGTGAACCCTTCAGCCACCCGTCACCTCCGCTGCCGTCCGCGCCTCCGGCATCTTCATCATCTCCAACTCCACCATTGAACCAGCCGGAACCTCAGCGACGCCAACGGGAATCGCGGCGTAGGCGTCTGCCGCAGCAAGGGCGCTGAGGATGTTCGAGCCCTGCCCGCCGCTCAGGTGCGCCCGGAGCAGCCCGTCCGCACCCGGGGCAACGTTCACCCGCAGAAAGACGATCTTCATCGGGTCGGTCTTGACATCCTGCTCGAGGATCCCGTGCAGCCGGGGCCGGAAGAGCTTGTCCGATCCCATCATGTGCAGCAGCGCCGGGCGGAGGAACTGCTCGAAGGCCACGGCGACCGAAACCGGATTGCCGGGGAGCCCGAAGAACGGCTTCCCGCCCAGGCTCCCAAAGGCGAACGGCTTGGCCGGCTTCATCGCCACCTTCCAGAAGTCGACCGACCCGAGCTCAGCAAGGAGGTGTTTGACCAGGTCATACTCCCCCATCGAGACGCCCCCGCTCGACACGACGACATCAGCAGAAGCAGCGGCCGTAGCGAAGGTGGCACGGAGCTCGTCGGCGTCGTCGCCCACGATGCCGAGGTCGACCACATCCGCCCCTACCTCCTCGAGCGCTCCGCGCAAGGTGAATCGGTTGGCATCGCGGATCTTGCCCGGGGCCAGCTGCGAAGTCTCCGGGGGCACGATTTCGTCACCGGTCGACATGATCGCGACCCGTGGCCGCCGCCGGACCAGAGGTCGGGCATAGCCGAGCGACGAGCAGACACCGAGGCGAGGAGGGGTGAGACGCTCCCCGACATTCAGCACGACGGTACCGGCGGCGACGTCGTCACCGGCCGGACGCACGGACTCGCCCGCAGGAACGCCGGCCAGAATCCGAACCTCACGCTGCCCCGGCTCAGTGTCCTCGACCGGGACGACCGCATCAGCGCCGTCCGGCATTGGAGCACCGGTCATGATCTTGATCGTGGTGCCGGGAGTCACCGACAAAGTGGGCACGCTGCCGGCAGCGACGTCCTCGAGCACCGGGAGCGTGACCGGTGCGTTCACGACATCGGCGGCTATCACTGCGTAACCGTCCATCGCAGAGTTGGCGAATGGGGGAAGGTCGTGGCGGGCAACAATCGGCTCTGCCAGCGCCAAACCTGCGGCCGCAGCCAGCTCAATACGCTCAGTCGGCAACTGGTCGATGGCCGCCAGCACCTCTCGCTGTGCTTCAGGCAAAGGTCTCATTGCGCCTCCACGGTCTGTTCGCTTCCCCCGAGCAGCCTTCGGATGTTTGCGGCATGGCGGACGACCACGAGCGCTGCCGTCAGCGCCGCTGCAAGCAGCGCCCAGCCCCGCCACCCGAACAACGCGTATCCGGGTACGTACACCGCCATTGCCCCCAAAGAAGCTATCGACGCCGTCTTGGTGAGGGCGACAATCCCACCCCAGCCGACGGCAAGGATGAGCCCGAACCAAGGCTCCAAGAAGAGGACCGCCCCGATGGCGGTGGCGACACCCCGCCCCCCGCGAAACCGATGCCAGACCGGGAACACGTGGCCAACAACAGCGGCCAGTGCACACCAGAAGCCGACGACATCGCTCACCAATGCGGCTCCGATCAGGGCCGCCAGAAAGCCTTTGAGCGCATCGACGAGCATGACTGCGGCACCAGCCTTCTTGCCCAGAGTGCGCATCACGTTGGAAGCGCCGGGGTTGCCGCTCCCATGCTCGTAGATGTCGACACCCATGAGGCGCGGGACGATGACCCCGGCGTCGACGCTCCCGAGCAGATACGCAATGGCGATAGAGAGGGCGGTTTCCACGAGGGGTGAGTCTAGGAGCAGAGCATCGCCGAGGCCGCGCGGCTACGGACCGCAAGCGCGAATAAGTCATTGGCTACGCAGAGCGCGCAGGATAGACTTGTGCCCGACGACGGGCCGGCGCGTGGAATCACAACTTAGGAGGCACAACTCCCACCGCATTCGATAGTGTGATTCCAACGAATCTTCACTTAGGAACCCGTCCGTATCTACCGTGCAGAGGTCAATAGGTCCCCTCCCCGTGCGCCGAACGTAAGTCCCCCACCATTCCCCCTGCTTGCGTGAGGCTCCCTTCCCTCTTCGGAGGGAGGGGCCGGGGAGGGTTCGCGTGTGAGGCCGCCCAGCGGCCAGTCGCCGGTCGCCAGTCGCCAGTCGAGACCTGGAGGATCGCAGGCGTTCGACTCGTCATCACCGAAAGGCCAGACCACTTCCTTCCCGGGATCGGGTTCGGTACGTTCGTGGCGTGTGGTGGTTGCAGCCGATCGCATGGTTCCGCTGGTCGATCGCAGGCCTCGTTGTCGTCGCAGTGATCGTGGTTGAACTCGGCGAGCCGCCCACCATCGCCTATCCGTTTGCCGCCGACGCCATCGAAGCCGGCGTCGCCGCAGACGAGGCGTCGATCGAATGGCGAGAGGTTCCGGAAGGCCTCCTCCCACATGCCCAACTCGCCGGCAGCGTTCGGACCGATATCGACGCAGGATCGCCGATCACTCCGGATCGACTGGCGGCGACCTCGATCGTTCCGGCCGACTGGTG
>JASJBC010000039.1 GCA_030066715.1 Acidimicrobiia bacterium | reverse complement strand
CCGCCCTGGAATGATCAGTTCTGCCCAAATGACTTCGTCACCAGGGGGCAGATGGCTGCTTTCCTGGTTCGGGCGCTCGCACTCACCGACGACGGTGGCGGCGATCTTTTTGCCGACGACGATGGCTCGGTGTTCGAGCCAAGTATCGATCGACTCGCGGCCAGTGGCATCACGAAGGGCTGCAATCCGCCCTGGAATGATCAGTTCTGCCCAAATGACTTCGTCACCAGGGGGCAGATGGCTGCTTTCCTGGTTCGGGCGGTCGGTTACACCGACAACGGGAGCGGCAACCTCTTCGTCGACGACGACGGATCGGTGTTCGAGGATGCGATCGACAAGCTGGGAACTGCCGGAGTAACCCGTGGCTGTAACCCGCCGATCAACGACCACTACTGCCCGCACGATCGGGTGACCCGAGGTCAGATGGCTGCTTTCTTGCGCCGTGCGCTGGGGTAACGGCTAGGAAGAGGAAGCGATAGTGACGGTCCGGATGTCGGGCCGGCGCCGGGTCACCTCGTCGCGTATGTAGCGGGATTCGGCCCATTCCGCATCCGTGCCAACCTTGGCGATCGCGACGATGACCCGGCTGCCGGGCGGGCAGCTGCGCAGTGCTCCCTCTGGGTGGAGAAGCACATCGACACAATCCGCTGGCGTCATCCGGTGATCCACAGACAGTCCCGTGAAACTGCGAGCGACATCGACCCGATGAGCCACGTTCTCGAGGGGCCGCCCAACGGCGTCGATACCCATCATGATGACGACGATCGTCGATTGCGACGGGATCACCGGCTCGTGCGCCGCCGGTGCCTTCAAGGGCTTGCCGCGCGAGCCGTCTGCTTCCACGATGACGTAGTCGACGGCTGCGGTCGTGTACAGCCGATCGACCTCTTCCCGGGTGGGGCCGGTGACCTTGTGACTGTCTCCTGCGGTGACGAGCATCACCGGGCTCGTCTGATCCAGCGCCGCCGTCGCGCATTCGGTGTCGGCCGACCAACAGACGATTGCGGCGCTATCTGCTTGCTCCCGCCCCATCTTGGTGGTTGTCGTCAGGATCACCCGCTTCCCGGCCGCACCGAGCTGGTTGCCGAGCGCAAAGAGCAACGTGGACTTGCCGCCGCCTCCGACCAAGGAGATGAGTTCGCGATCTCCGAGCGCCAGCAGATCGCTGAGGCTCACTTCGAGTTGAGCCAGCTGAGCACGGCCTCGACGACGCCGCCGCCGATGGCGAGAGCCTTGTCGGAGATCTCGAAACAGGCCGAGGTGTCGCATCGCGGATCGATGTCTGCGAGCTTCCAATTCCACTCCACCTCGTACCCGGGTGCCAGCAAGCCACGGACGACTCCGCCGATCCGGGAGCGGATCGGGACGCCGTTGATATCACCAAGCACGTCGCCTGCCGCAACGAGGTCGCCGATGTTGACCTTCCAGCTCAGGACACCGAACGTGGGTGCTCGCACCACCCGCTCCCCGGACTTGCCGCCGATGACGCCGGGCTCTCCGGTGTTGGGCGTGGCTTCGCCGTCCCAGATGACTCGACCGAGGTAGTGGCCGCGCATGGTTTCTACGACGGCATGGCAATCGACGCCGGCGTTGAAACCCGGGCCGAGGCCGACGACGAAAGGAGCATCGTTGATAGTCGTGTCGATGTTGTGCTTGGCGATCCGCGCATCGACAACGACGGACGGCTCCCACGGGAGTTGAATCAGCGTCGGGCTGACCAGAACCGGGATTGCACCGGAGCGGGCCACCTCCAGCGCCTCCTCGATGTCGTCGATCCGCATCGCATCGATGTCCTCGATGAGAGCCCGGTCCTCCAGCACGGCGCTGGCCACGGAGACGGTGCGTCGGATGGCCAAGGGTTGCTCGAGTTCGAGCACCACGATCGGGAACCCGGCTCGCTGGAGCCGGTAGATGGCGCCCGTCGCCAGGTCACCGCCGCCTCTGACCACAATGAGGTGGTCTCGGAAGAGCATCAGCCGACCTCCGCCCGGTTCTCGCGAATCACCTCAGACAAGATCGACACGGCAATCTCTTCGAGAGTTTCCGCCTTGATCTCGATCCCGATCGGCACGTGCAGCGAATCTAGCCTCGTCGGGTCAACTCCGTCTGCGACTAGCTGCTGGCGAGTAGCCGCCCATCTCTTCTTGCTCCCCATTACCCCTATGTAGCGTGCCGGGGTTTCCAGCAACTCGGGGAGGATGCGCACATCGACTTCGGGGCTGCGGGTAACAACGACTATCGAGGCATCCTCCGGCACGGGATTGGCGGCGAGGGCGTCGGTGACCGTGCCGGCGAAGCGGACGTCGGCGTTCGGAAGAGCGTCTTCGCTTACCAGGTCGGGGCGATCGTCGATAGCCACCGTGCGGTACCCGAGCCAATGCGCCAGGTCGATCACGGTCACACCGACGTGGCCGCATCCGATCACGTACACGGTATGTGGGGACATGTAGGGCTCCAGGTAGATCGTCAGCTCCCCGCCGCAGATGCCGGGGTCTCCTTCACTCGGGTTCACCAACTCGTAGTCGACCGTCCGCGGTTTCCGACTCCTGATGGCGTCCTGTGCCTCGGCGATGACTTTGGCTTCCATCTCGCCACCACCAACGGTACCGCTGGTCGCGCCATCGGGATACACCAGCATCTTGGTGCCCGCACGGCGGGGCACGGACCGCTTCGTGGCGACGACGGTCGCCAGCACGACCGGTCTGCGCTCAGCGAGCGCCGTGGTCAGCTCGGCAAGGATCCGTGCGTTGCTCGTCACGTCGCGTGCAATGCCCGCCACACCCGCTCCGGGGTGAAGGGAAGGTTGTCGATCTGCGTGCCCGTTGCGTTGAAGATCGCATTGCGGATTGCCGGAGCGACGCCGTCCTTCGGGATCTCGGCGATGGCCTTGGCCCCGAATGGGCCCGACTTCTCCATCGTCTGCACCAGATATGCCTCGATCTTTGGCATCTCATCCGACCGATAGATCTTGTACGGGCCGAACCTGGCGTTGACCATCGTCCCCGTCTCGTCCAGAGCCATCTCCTCACAGTGGCCGTAGCCCAACGCCTGCACCATCCCACCTTCCACCTGACCTGCGGAGGTCAGCGGATTGATCGGCACGCCACAATCCACGGCCATGACCAGGTTCTCGACGGTCACCTGACCGGTCTCGATGTCGACTTCGACCTCGGCGAACTGTGCCGCATAGGGAGGTGGCGAGTCGGGAGCCACGTAGGAGGCCGTCCCCATGATCTGGTGCTGGTCGTCCTGGTGCAGAGAGTGCAACGCAACCTCCGCCAGCGCGACCGAACGGCCGTCGGGGGCGAACGCAGCCTGCTCCTTCAGCTCGATGTCGCCGGGTGTCTCGACGTCGAGCATGATCGCCGCCCGGGTCCGGATCTGGCGAGCTACCTCGTCGGCCGACTTCTTGACGGCCATACCCGACACATAAGTCGTCGACGAGGCATAGGCCCCGACGTCGAACGGTGTCATATCCGTGTCGGCTGCGTACACCACTACATCCTCGGTTGGCACTCCGAGAACCTCGGCGGCCATCTGGGCGAGAATCGTGTCTGCCCCTGTTCCCAGGTCGGTGGCGCCGATCAGCAGATTGAATGACCCGTCATCGTTGATCTTGAGGCTGGCGCCACCCATGTCGAGTCCGGAGATGGCGCTGCCATGCATGCACATGGCAAACCCGAGGCCACGACGGATGTTCGGCCGGTCGGCCGGTTGCACCCACGCAGGATCGTTGCGGCGATGCCACCCCACGGCTCGTTGCCCTTGAACGACACATTCGTCCATGCCGCTCGAAGTAACCACCGGGATGAACTTCATCTCGGCGGCACCCTCGCCAAGCTCGGCGGCGACGTCGAGCGGATCGCCGACCTTGGTCCAGTTCTTGCGACGGAACTCGAGGGAGTCCATGCCGAGCTCGGCGGCGATGTCCTCCATGTGCGATTCGAGGGCGAAGAGAGCCTGCGGGGCGCCGTAGCCGCGATAAGCACCGGCCACCGGTGTGTTGGTGTAGGCAACATCGCAGTCGAACTTCTTGTTGGGGCAGTTGTAGGTGCTCAGACCGCGCAGGCCACTGACCATCTGAACCGTGAGGGCGTGTGTCCCATACGGGCCGGTGTTCCCCACTGTTCGCATCCGCTGTGCGACCAGCATCCCATCGTTCTTGACACCAGTGGTGAAGGTGATGGTCTGCGGATGACGGGTGCGGCTCGAGACGAACTCCTCAGCCCGATTCAGCTCCAGCCGCACGGGCCTGCCTGTAGCCAGGGCGAGATGTCCAACTATGTCCTCGATCAGCATCTCCTGCTTCACGCCAAACCCGCCACCGATGCGGGGCTTGACGATTCGGATGTCGCGAACCGGCAACCCGAGGAGCGGCGCAACCATGCGGCGGACGTGGAACGGAACCTGCGTCGAGGTGCGAATCACCAGCCGCTCGTCGCTGTCGAGCCAGGCAATGGCGATGTGCGGCTCGATCGGTGCCTGTTGCACCTGGTGGACCCGGAAGGTGCGCTCGAACACGCGGTCCGCCGCAGCCAATCCCGCGGCAAAGTCACCGACTTCGGCTTCGATGTGCTGGACGATGTTGCGCTCCGCGTCGTGGGCGCCTTCCATGTCGGGCTCGTCGTGGATGACGGGCGCGCTGCCCGAGATCGCTTCGTTCTCGTCGAACACCGCCGGAAGGACGTCGTACTCGACCTCGATGAGGCTCACCGCCTCCTCGGCTATCTCGATGGTGTCGGCGGCCACAACCGCAACACGATCGCCGACATGCCGAACCTTGTTGTCGAAGCTCACCTGGTCGTAGGGGAGAGGGTTGGGATAGCTCTGCCCACCGGAGGCGTATCTGACCCTGGCCACGTTCCCGTGGTGGAGGACGGCTCGTACCCCCGGCAGCGCTCTCGCCTTGGAATCGTCAATGCTGACGATTCTGGCATGTGCATGGGGGCTGTACAGCATCTTTGCGAAGAGCATCCCCCTCATCTCGAAGTCATCGACGAAGGCGGGATTGCCTTTGGCGAGCTTCACCGCGTCCACCTTGCGTTCCGGCTTCCCGACCACGTTGGTCTCCGGAACCTCAGGGCTGGGGACAACCCGGGGCGCCAAGGGGTCGAGATCGAGCGGCGAGTGCACCGCCTTCATGTCGGGAGCGCCCCCTGGAGCGACCATCGGCTCGACCAGGGCCGGCTCCACCTTGCCGTGCTGCTCTCCCCTCATCACGGCGGCGGCGCGCAACACCGCCTGCACGGGTCGGAGGTATCCGGTCTCGCGGTCGAGTATGCCGGACAGCGCATCGCGGACTTCGGCTTCAGTCGGGTTGGGATTGGTGTCGATCAGGGCCTTGGCGGCAAGGATCGCCGCGGGAGTCGAGTACCCGGACTGGATGGCTCCCGCGTCGACAAAAGCCTCCTGAATCGGGTGGAGGCCGCGCGGCAGGTTGATGCTGTCGATGGTCTCGATCTCGTGGCCCGCAGCCTGTGCCGCCAGCATGATCTCGGTGGACACGAGGCGGCCGTCGAGGAGAACGGCATCGGCGCCGGTCTCGCCGGTTTCCGCCCCGAACCGGACGCTGAAGAAACCTTCCCGACGCAGCACCGCTCGCAACGACTCGTGCGGTTCGCAGCTGAGTGCCCGCTCTTCGCCGTTGATTGTGAGGGACACCTTCATGAAGCACCTCCGAGTTGAGCAACGACTCTTGTTACGAGGACCTCTGCGATTTCCCGGCGGTACTCGCTGGATCCGCGGAAATCCGCCGGCGGCTGCAACGTGGACAGATCAGAAGGATCAACGAGGATGGGGGTCGCGGCCACGCCGCTCACGGCGACGTTGAGCCCGCCTCCGACAACGCGTCCGGCGGCAGCGACGATCGAAGTGTCGGCGGGTGTCCTCCCCGTGCGGGCCGAAGCGGTTTCGCCACCGATGGCTACGGACACGCTGAGGATCACGGATCTGTCGAGTAGCGACCAGTCCGCAAACAGCTCCGGCAGCGGTATCGGGTCGTCGTGGCCGCTGATGCTCACCCGTGCGTCGTGAACAAGCAGACCGGAAAGGAGTTCGCTCTCGCTATCACCCTCGGCGACGGTCCCGCCGATCGTTGCAGCATTGCGCAGAGTGTTTGGCCCTTCGCGTTTGGCCAACTCGGCGAGAAGCGGCGGGGTCTCATCTGCGGCGATCAGGTCGGCAAGTCGGAGCATGGCCCCGTAGACCACCCGGTCTCCCTGTCGTGCGGCGGTCGCCGTGACGACGTCTTGGATATCGACGACCTCCGTTTTAGGCGGCAGAGCGACCGTGTTCAGTGTCGTTCCCCCTGCGATGAGCGTGGTGGTCACGCCCGGTCGCTCGAGCAACAGAACCGCCTCGTCGAGGCTGTCCGGCCGGTGGTACACGCTGATGGTCTTCATGGTCATCTCCGCAGCTCGACGTGGACATTCCAGGATAGTTGACGGCCCTCAGCCGGAACGCTGCAGGCTCAACTGGCGCAAGAACAGCAGCTCTGTAGGCTCGGCGGACCATCCCGCCGAAAGTTGATCATGACCGATCGCCACCTCGTTGCGACCTTCCGTGACGCCGTCTCCGAACATGGCCCCCGACCCGCCGTCCTCTGGAGGATCGGGTCGAGTTGGCACAATCTCACTTACACCCAGATGTTCGAGCAGGTGGAAGGGGTGGCGTCGGGCCTGCTGGGTCTCGGCGTCCAGCACGGGGATCGAGTTGCGCTGTTCTCGCAGAACCGCCCGGAGTGGGCAATCGCGGACTTCGCCAACCTGTCGGTCGGCGCAATCACCGTCCCCATCTATGCAACCAACACCGCCGACCAGGTGGCCTACATCCTCAACCAGTCCGGGTCCCGGCTCGTGTTCGTGGGCGACGACGAGCAGGCCGCCATCGTTGCGTCCATCCGGGACCGCTGTCCTGAGCTCGAGCATGTGGTGGTGATGGCCGGCACGGGCGATACAGATCGCCTGACGTTCGCCGGGCTGCGCCAGGAGGGGAGAAGCGCCGTGCGTGCGGACGAGCTGCGCGCTCGTCGTGAGACCCTCCGCAGTGACGATGTGGCCAGCATCATCTATACTTCTGGCACGACCGGTGAGCCGAAGGGTGTCATGCTGAGTCATGACAACTTTGCGCATCAGCTCGCCGCCATCGACGAGTTCTTCGAAGTCGGGCCCGATGACCGCTCGCTGTGCTTTCTCCCACTGAGCCACGTATACGAACGAACCTGGTCGTACTACGTGTTCAGCAGGGGGGCCCGCAACTACTACCTGTCCAACCCTCGAGCAGTTGTCGACTATCTGCCGGACGTCAGGCCGACGGCAATGGTCAGTGTCCCCCGTCTGTACGAGAAGGTCTACGCCGGTGTGATGAGCCGCGTTGAGTCATCGTCCGGCCTGCGCCGGCGCCTGTTCGACTGGGCGATCGAGGTGGGCGGCAGACACGCAAAGGTGCTCGCAGCGGGGGAGAAGCCTGGGCTGGGCTTGCGGCTCGGCCACGCTGTAGCCGACCGGCTGGTGCTGGGCAAGATCCGGGACGTCGTGGGTGGTCCCAAGAACTTCTTCTCTGCCGGGGGTGCGCCCTTGTCGGCGACCATCGAGGAGTTCTTTCTCGCCGCCGGCCTTCTGGTCTGCCAGGGGTACGGACTCACTGAGACATCGCCGATGGTGACCTGCAACAGCCCGGGCAAGTTTCGATTCGGCACGGTGGGCCACCCCGTCCCCGGGTGTGAGATCCGTATCGCAGCCGACGGCGAGGTGTTGGTGCGCGGGGCGAACGTGATGCGGGGTTACTACGACAACCCGGAGGCAACGGCAGAGGTGCTGCGTGACGGTTGGCTCCACACGGGTGACATCGGCCACATCGACGAGGACGGCTTCCTCGCCATCACCGACCGGCTCAAAGACATCATCATCACCTCCGGAGGCAAGAACATCGCTCCGCAACGCATCGAGACCGCCATCGGACGCGACCACTTTGTCGAGCAGATCGCGGCAATTGGAGACCGGCGCAAGTTTGTGAGCGCACTGATCGTGCCCGCCTTCGACGTGCTCGAGAGCTGGGCAGAGGAGAGCGGGATCAAGTACGACTCCCGCCGGGAGTTGGTGAAGAACCCGGAGGTCCACGCCCTGTATCGGCGGCGAATCGATCTGCAGTCCACGGATCTTGCCCGATTCGAGTCGGTGAAGGCATTCACGCTCCTCGAGCGCGAGTTCTCCCAGGACAGCAGCGAAATCACCCCTACTCAGAAGATCAGGCGACGGATCGTCGAAGAGAGCTTTGCCGCCGAGATCGAGGCAATGTACGCCTCGGCCGGCTGACGCTATGTTCCAAGCATGATCGGCGGCATCATCCTGGCGGCCGGCCTGTCCGAGCGGATGGGTGGTCCGGTTCCGAAGCAACTTCTGTCCTATCGGGGCAAACCGCTGGTGAGCGTCGTCGCTGCCGTTGCCAGTGAGTCCGCTCTCGACGAAGTCGTGGTCGTCACCGGGCATCACGGCGAATCAGTGGCCGATGCCGTAGCCGACCTCGGCGTGCAAGTTGCCCCCAACCCCGACTATCGCGAGGGCAATATGACGTCGTTCTGCGTGGGTTATCGGGCACTGCCTTCGTGCTCCGCATATGTGATCCTGCTCGCCGATATGCCGGGGGTTACGACGGAGATGATCGATCAGATGATCTCGTATTGGCGCCACCATCGCCCGTGGGCAATCGTTGCCGGCTATCGGGACGGGCGCGGTCATCCCCTGCTGCTCGCCGCAGCGGCAATGGAGGACGCCGTGGCGGCAACCGGCCCAAAGGCCGTATGGAGACTTCTCGAATCTGCCCCGGAGAACGCTGTTACCACGATCGCTTTCGACCGTACAACACCGCTCGACGTCAACACGCCGGCGGAATACGAGCTACTCGAGGAGTAGCAGCTACCCGAGCAGTTGCAGGGCGCGATTGAGCGTGTCGGCAGGATCCAGCAGCTCGACCATGTGCGGTGTTTCCCCGAGAACATCACGAGTGCTCTGCTGCAGATGCACCGGCACTTCGAGCAGCAGGGGGATGTCGTATGTCTTACAGATGTGAAAGACGTCCTGCACTTGAAGCTCGTCGTCGGGTTGAGCAGTGATCTTGTGCGGGTATCCAATGAGGATATCCGTCTTCGTCTGCTGGTTGACCCGGCCTACGCACATACCGTGGTGATCGACGCCGTTGGAAACGGGGATGGTGTCGTAGCCGGACAGCACGAGCGCCGTCAACAGGCGAGCGTCCGTTCCCTCGAAGTAGCCGACCGATTTACGCATCATGACGACCTACTTCAAGAGCTCGAGAGCTCGTTCGAGGATCTCGTCCGGATCCAGGAACTCGACGACGTCGGGCGAATCAGGCATCAGCCGGTGTGCCGCGTCCTTGAGGGGTTCCGGCACCTCGAGCAGGAGAGGGATCCCGTATGTCTTGCAGATGTGGAACACCTCTTGATAGGGCAGGTCGTACTCGACCGGTGCATACAGCTTGTGCGGGTATCCAATCAGGATGTCGTACTTCTCCTGCTGGTTGATTCTGCGCACGTTCTTGCCGTGGTGGTCGACGCCGTTGGACACGGGCAGCGTGTCATATCCAGCGCAAATGAGGCTGGTCAACAGCGTCGAGTCCGTGCCCTCGAAGTATCCAACTGACTTCCTAGTCATTCATGCCTCCACCGTGTCCGCATTATCGCGGACTACGAAGCCTCCAAAATCCAATCCGATCAGACGACGCCCTGTGCAACCATCGCATCGGCAACCTGGAGGAAGCCGGCGATGTTAGCCCCGTTGACGTAGTTGCCTGGTGTGCCGTGGGCTTCAGCCGCTTGGTGACAGTTCTTGTGAATGTCCACCATGATGTTGCGGAGCTTCTTGTCCACCGTGTTGCGATCCCACGACGTGTGACCTGCGTTCTGGGACATCTCCAACCCGCTGGTGGCCACACCTCCGGCATTGGCTGCTTTGCCCGGCGCAAACAGAACGCCCTCGTCTTGGAAGAGGCGAACTCCTTCGGGCACCGTCGGCATGTTGGCGCCTTCGGCGATCAGGAACACGTCGTTCGAGGTGAGGCTCTTGGCGTCCTCGAGATCGAGTTCGTTCTGTGTGGCGCAGGGGAAGGCGCAGTCGGCATCGTCGACGTTCCACGGGCGTTGCGCCTCGTAGTAGTCGACGCCGAAGTGCTCGGCGTACTCGGAGATGCGACCGCGACGCACATTCTTCAGGTCCATTACCCAGGCCAGCTTCTCTTCGTCGATCCCGTCCTTGTCGTAGATGAAGCCGCCGGAGTCGGAGAGGGTCACAGCCTTGCCACCGATCCGGTTGATGTTCTCGACCGCATACTGGGCGACATTGCCCGACCCCGACACGAGACAGGTCTTCTGGTAGAGGCTGTCGTCCTTTACCTTCAGCATCTCCTCGGCGAAGTAGATGGTCCCGTATCCGGTCGCTTCGGGCCGGATCAGGCTTCCGCCCCAACCGTGACCCTTGCCGGTGAGAACCCCGGCAAACTCGTTGGCCAATTTCTTGTACTGGCCGAAGAGGTATCCGATCTCCCGGCCGCCGACACCTATGTCGCCCGCCGGTACGTCGGTCCGGTCACCGATGTGGCGCCAGAGTTCGCTCATGTACGACTGGCAGAAGCGCATGACCTCCATATCGCTCTTGCCCTTGGGATCGAAATCCGAGCCGCCCTTGCCGCCTCCCATCGGGAGCGTGGTGAGCGCGTTCTTGAAGACCTGCTCGAAGCCGAGGAACTTCAGGATTCCGAGGTTCACGCTGGGATGAAAGCGGAGGCCGCCCTTGTACGGGCCGATGGCGCTGTTCATCTCGACTCGGAAGCCCCTGTTCACCTGGACTTCGCCGTGGTCGTCTACCCACGGCACCCGGAACATGATCACCCTTTCGGGTTCGACCATCCTCTCCAGGACTTTGGCCTTGCGGATGTCCGGGTACTCGTCGAGGACCGGGTGGATCGACTCGACGACCTCCTGCACCGCTTGGTGGAATTCGGGTTCACCAGGGCTGCGACGGGCAACCTGATCCATGAACGCCGAGACAGAATTAGTCACGCCTTACGCCTCCGTTGTACGGGTTTCGAAAACGCATCTCTCTTCTATGTCGGCACGAGCCGCAATGCCATTCAGCGATCTTTGCTCCCGCTCGGATCGAATCATGGCCTGCTTGGATCCCAGGAAAGAGAGCACTGGGTATCCATCTCCATACAGCCTATACATCTATTCGGGCTTTTCGAGGGACCGTTCCGCCTTGAGAACAGGGCCTATCGGCGGGACTCTGGAGACCCCGATGCAACGACGCGTTCTTACCTTTGCAATCCCGGCTCGAGGCCCGCGGTGCGCGCCAAGGCGACCCGTCACGCACCCGGCAGCAGGCGTCCGTAAGTGTCCAGCCACGCCCTGATCGCACCGCCGTAGCCCGGAGGACCGTCCCCGGGTAGGGGCGGGGGCAGCATTCGGGGTCGAATCTCGTCGATCAAGCGAGCGAGTTCCCGATCGATGTCGTCCTTCACGTCATCACCATGGCCGGTCAATACCCAGTCGGTGCCGGCGCCAAAGGCGTTGTCGACGACACCGCCGGTCCCCGACACGTGACCGAGCACGCCAATCAATGCGCCTGCCGTTCGGGCGACTGCATCTATGTCGTCCTTTGCCTCCTCTGCCTGTGCGGTGAAGGCCTTGACGAGAGTCCCCGCTGCAAAGGCCAAGTTGCGCGCGTGGGGGTAGAAGTAGCCGGGGACCGGAGACGGCTCTGTGCAGAAGGCATCCACGGACACGATCCCTCCGCCACGCAGCCGGTCGACTATGTGCCCGATCACCTCTCCTTCGCCACGTTCGGCGAGAAGTCGCCAGAAGGCCGAGGTCGCTTCTCCAGCAACATCGTTGCCGGTGGCGAGCTCCTGGATGAGTCCGTTGGGATCTTTCGTCAGGAGGCGAGCTGCCAGCTCGAGCATGACGTCGCCGATCGCACTTTTTTCGGCCGTATCGACGGCCATCGCCGAAGGGTCGCGACCGGGTGTCGGTGTGATCCGCCGGCCGATCAGCTCGACCCGGCCTGGGGAGGCAACGAGCAGAGTGGCGGCCCGGAAGAGGGCGGCGGCGGATTTGGGGTCGGATCCTCTCGCCAGCACCGTTGTCAAGTCGTGCGCGGCGGAGGGTGCATGGTCGGCGGCGAGTACAGAATCGACGACGAGGAGTTCGAGCAAGTCGGCTCGGCCTGCCAGGAGTCGGCACAGCTCGGCCGCCGCAGAGCGCTCCTCGATGCCCGCGATGGCAAGCGCGGGAACGAGGGCCGAGTACCGATGATCGCGCAGCTGGCGGGCCGATACGCAGCGGACAAAACCGACGATGGTCCGGCTGGAGGCGTGATTGGCGATGGCAACACCCAGGTCGGCCGCCGTCTCCTGGTCCGACACCGCAGCCACTGCCGCACTGATTCGGTCCAGGGATTCCCCGGAGGCTCGTGCCGCCAGGGTGGCAAAGAGATCCTGTTTCTCTTCTTGAGAGAACCCGTTGATCGAGTTGTCCATCTCCGCAATCCACCGTTCCAGTTGCTCCGGCGACAGGGAGCTGATGACCTGATTCAGCTGGGGCCCCGATAGGGCTTGCAAGGCGGCCTTGATGTTCTGGAGGTCGCCGTTGGTCACATCCCAGTCCCGCCAGCCCTGGCTCAACCATTGGGCAATGCGTGCGGCCGTCGTCTCTGCTCGGTGCATCTCGCCGACCCAACTGTGGAACGCAGCTTCAGGGTCGGTCGGGGCAACGGTGGCCTCGCGGGCAAAGGCGACACGGAGCAGCGACTGCGGGTGCAGCGGGTCTTCTTGGGCATTGCGGACTACGGCGGCCCGCCACTGCAGGTTCGTGCCCGTTCTCTCGCCCCACCACTCGATGCGAGCCGCGTCCGCCGGCAACGTGCCGCCGGCAGGTGACGGGGGATGGGCATGAAGCACCGTCTCGGCGAGGCGAGCCAGGGCGCCAGCTCTTGTGGTGACGGCTCTGACTGTGACCGCTAACTCGTCAAGACCGTCGGGATCGATTGCTCGAAACAAGCCCCACACCCTCCTGCTTGATCTAAAGATATATTACGATATCTAGCAGGAGGTAGTGAGGACCTTCTCTCTATCCCGTCTGGCGCAGGTCACGGCGATCGAAGAACACGACTGCCACCCCAATCAAAGCGACGAAGGTCACCGCCAGCACGCTGAGATTGCCCCAATCCATGCCATTGGTGAGGGGCTCGTTGCTGAGGTAATAGTTGAACGGGGTGAAGGCGGCTATCGATTCGACGGTGTCGTTGAGGATTGCAATCGAGTTGATCAGGAACATGACGATCGCAACGCCGACGGTGGCGAAGACCGAGATCCGGATGCGCCCGGTGGCAGCGCTCAGCACGAGAGCCAGAGCCCCGAAAACCAGTCCAACGAGTGTCCCGAGGATCGATACCGCCGCAATGTTGAGCGGACTGATGCCGAGGCCCCCCAGCAGCGAGCCGAGCCAGACCCCCGCCCAGGTGGAGAATCCAACCGCAGCAGCCAAGGCCACCATCGCATAGGTCTTCTCCAGCACGACAGTGCGGCGCTCAATGGGATTGGCCAAGAGCAGCCCCATCGTCCGGTTGGCCTCCTCGCCGGCGAGACCACGGGAGCCGATGACGATCGTGACAACCATGACTGCAATCGGGAAAGTGAGCCCAAAGGTCTCGACCTCGTAGAAGCCCTCCGGTGTGCTCATCCCCGAGCCGCCGGAGCCGACGAAGGCCCACAGCTCCTCAGGGAGCTGGTCGGCGTACTCCAGGAGTAGATTGTCCATCAGCGCATAGAGCGGGCCCATGAGCACACCCATGATGAGGAACATCACATAGGAAGTGATGATCAGCAGACCCTGGTGCTCCGAGACTGTCTTGATCCAGATGCGGGAAACGCGAGTCGACCCGGCAAGGCGGTCGGCGACCTTCTGGGTCAGCGGGTTGTTGCGCAGCCGGTCAAGCAGGGTCGTGCCAACGGTCTGTCCCTTGAGGTCTCTCCGGTTCACCCCGACATATGCAACAGCTCCCAAGAACACGGAGCTGCCGAGCAGAACTCCAAGATGGCCCCAGCTGATGCCGAGGCGCAATGGATCTGCTCCGTCGAAGTAGTACCAAGGAAACACCTTGGCTACGTTCTCCCACCCTTCAATCAGCGGGAACACGCCCGTGGCGATGAAGCCGATGATCATCAGCCCGGCCGGGACGCCCGACGCCATACCCTTGCTGCCCGTCCCCGCACCGATCGCAAAGGCGAGCATGCCGTAGAACACCGTGTTGGCCCACAGGTGAACGGAGTACGACCCAAGTTTCATGTCGCCGAGAGCGACATCCAGAATCGATGCAGCGGCATAGGCGGCGACGAACAGCGCAAGCGTGATCAGTGCCGTGAGCAGCACCATATTGGCGATCTTGGACAGGAGGACGTGAGTCCGGCTCTTGGGATTGCCGAGCAACAGCCCGATCGTCCCGGCCCTCTCCTCACCCGCAATGGAGTTCGACCCCATCGAGATGGCCAGCCCGGCGATGGCAAATGCGCCGTAGAGGCCAAAGAGAACACCTATGGCAAGGCTGGCGGCGTCTGCGTTGTCCGGGATGCTCATCAACGAGCGGAACGCCTCGGGGAGGTCGTCGTAGAGGGAGAAATCGAAGCTTGCGTAGACCGACATGGCGAGCAGCAGCATCAGGGCGAGTGCGGCTGCTGCTATCGCCATCCCTCGCCACCGGTCGCGGAACGTCTTGGTGAAGACCGATGTGAGCATCAGGAGGACACCTCCTCGTAGTAGGTGAGGAAGATCTCCTCGAGATCGGCTTCCTGGGTGGAGATGTCGAGGAGGCTGTAGCTCTGGGTCGCCACCTTGAGCAGAGTCTCCATCTGCCCATCGAAGGAGAGCATCACATGGTGGTTTTCGACGGTGACGTCACGAACCCCGGGTAGGCCCTCGAACGCGGCGGCAATCACCGGTTCGTCGAAGAAGAGATTGACGGTGCGGATCGCCTTGGACCGCAGCTCGGCAACCTCCTCGACGGCGATCAGCTTGCCGTGACGGATTATGCCGACTCGATCCGCCACTCGCTGCACCTCTGAGAGGGTATGGCTAGACAGGAACACCGTGCGGCCTTCGCCGGCCACCTCCCGCATCATCCTCTGGAACTCACGTTGGACCAGGGGGTCGAGACCGGAGCTGGGCTCGTCCATGATGAGCACGTCGGGCTCGTTCATGAACGCCTGGATCAGGCCGACCTTCTGCCGGTTGCCGGAGGAGAGGTCGCCTACCTTCTTCGTCAGGTCCGCATCGAGCCTGTCGGCAAGCGAGTCGACGATGTCCCAATCGACGCCACCGCGCAGGTTGGCGAAGTACGTGATGGTGTCGCGCCCGGTGAGGTTGGGATACATGGCGAGGTCGCCGGGCACGTATCCGATGTGATTGCGGATCTCGACCGAATGCGCATGGCTGTCCATGCCCATGATCGTTGCCGAGCCGGCGGTGGGCCTGATTTCGTCGAGGATCGTGCGGATCATCGTCGTCTTCCCGGCGCCGTTGGGCCCGAGGAAGCCAAAGATCTCGCCTGCCTTGACCTCCAGGTCCAGGTCGACCAAGGCGGGGAAGTCCCCGTAGTGCTTGGTCAGGCCAACGGTGCGGATTGCGACTTGCTCGGTCATGACTGTTCCTTCTCTTCATCAGGCGCATCCTCGACAAAGGCCTGCGCCATCAGTTCCTTGGTTGTCTGTGTGATGTAGCCGCCGGCGATCTCGAGGGCCGGCGCCATGTAGCGGCTGATCGCTTTGGGGTCGGTGGAGAAGTCCTCGGTGATGTCGACCCCGACCAATCTGGCGAGATGCTCGTGGAGGACGAGACCGCCGAGGGCCCAAATCGTGAGAATCGCCGCCCGCTCCCGGGGGTACCGGGTTGGTGTCATCATCCCGGTCTGCACTCCGATCTCGGTATAGGCCAAAGCGTCCTCCACCAGTTCATCCACGAGTTCCGCAACGTGCGGCGAGCCGTCCACGAGGGTGCGGGCCAGGTACTTGTTCGCCGGTGGGCCCTCGGACTGGCGGGCGAGCGCGGCCAGCGGATCGAAGCTCGCTCCGGAAGCCATGGCTTTGCCTTTGACCTCGCGGATGATGGCGGCGACATGCTCATCGCATGCAACCCGGAGGTCCTCCTTTGATCCGTAGTGGTGGATCACCAGAGCAGGCGAGACGTCGGCTCGGGCGGCGATCGTGCGGATGCTGGTGGCGGCGACGCCTGCCGCGGCAAAACACTCGATGGCGGCGTCGCGAATCCGTGCGGCGGTGGTGCGGTCGTCTGAACGCATGTTTAATACACTAAACGGATGTTCAGCGCTTTGTGAAGACCTGTTTCGAAGCAGCACCTGCTCTACGCTGACAATGTGACAGAGCGATCCACCGGCTGGCGGGAACGTACCCGTCACATCATCTTCGATCACAACACCAGAGAGTCGAAGGCGTTCGACATTGCGCTCATGGCCCTCATCGTGTTCTCCGTGCTGCTGGTGATGCTGGAGACGGTCGAAGAAATCGAGGCCAGATACGGCACTCTGCTGCTCGTCCTCGAGTGGATCGTGACCATCCTCTTCACGTTCGAGTACATCGCCCGGCTCGCTACCGTCGAGGACAAGGCACGGTACGCCCGCAGCTTCTTCGGCATCGTGGACTTGATGGCGATCCTGCCGGTCTATCTGAGTCTCTTCCTTCCCGGGGCGCAGTCGCTATTGGTGATCCGCTCGCTGCGCCTGCTGCGCGTCTTTCGGGTTTTCAAGATGGCGCGCTGGCTCAGCGAAGCCAACTACCTAATTCGGGCGATTCGAGCCAGCTCGCGCAAGATCGTGGTCTTTCTGGTCGTGGTGGTGCTGATCAACGTCATCATCGGATCCTCGATGTATCTGATTGAGGGCCCGGAGAACGGCTTCGATTCGATGTTCCGTGGCCTGTACTGGTCGATCGTCACGATGAGCACGGTCGGCTTTGGCGACATTGCTCCTGCGACCCCGCAAGGCCAGGTGCTCGCAGCCATTCTCATGATCACCGGTTACAGCATCATCGCCGTTCCCACCGGCATCGTGTCCGCTGAGGTTGCGGCAACCGGCCAGCAGGACAAGGCATGTCCCGGTTGCGGGTCGGCTGTCCACTCCCGGACCGCTCAGTTCTGCGATGGGTGCGGGACCAAGCTGGCATGACCTATACGTTTGCGGCACGGCTGTGGGAGTACGAGGGGGAAGCGCCGTGGGTCTTCGTGACGCTGCCCCGGGAGGAATCGGACGAGATTGCAGACAGTGTCGAGTGGCGGCCCGGCTTCGGTGCGGTGAAGGTGACCGTCCGGATCGGGGACACCGAATGGAGCACCTCCCTGTTCCCTTCCAAGGAGTTGGGCGCCTACGTGCTGCCGATCAAGCGTGCGGTGCGGGAGCGGGAGCGCATCGACATCGGCGACGAGGCTGTCGTGACCATCACCGTCGCCGGCTAGGCAGCCATCTCTGCTGCAACCGGGGAGCAACCCGGCCATGGTCCCCGGCATCAGCCCGAATCGGCGGGCACCCAGCCGAAGTAGGTGCGAAGAACACGATTCCATTTGTTGGCCGGCAGACCGGGGGTCAACGCGGCGAGACCTGCGCCGTACTTGCTGATCTTCACTGGGCGCTCGTGGGCATCCCACAGGAACCGATCGGTGGAGCACGGTCTGCCGGACGTCTTGGTTTCGACGATGGCGAGATCGGGCAGCGAGATGCGTCGCCCATCCGGCGTTTCGCATTCCAGCTCCGTATCCACGGTGATCCTGCTGTTCGAGGTGGGGGAGAGCAATGTCGTGCGGCCGTAGCGGGTCACCAGCGACGGGCTCAGCTCACCGCTGGGAGGGGAGACCCGCTCGAACCCGTCGATGAACTCCCTGGCGCCGGCAGTCAGTTCGTGGCGAAGGAGGACGCTGTAGGGAAGCCGGTGCTTCGCCGTCAGCCCGCGGCGCTCTCGTGTCTTCACCTCCAGCGAGCACAGACCGCTGTCCAAGTAGGACCGAGTTCGCACTTTGAACCGGCGGCGTCGCTTGTGCGCTGCGGCTCGGTACGAGACCCGGTTTGGTGTGTCGAAGTAGACGGACTCGTATCGGAACGTACGCAGCCCGTCGATTTCGAGTACGCGCAGCCCCTGTTGAACGACCAGGCGGGCAGCGAGGTCGATACCCACTACGTACTTGCGGTCCTTCCTGGTCAACAGCTCGGCGCTGCTGTTGAGTTGCTCGAGCTCCACTGCGGGGATCGTCGCCAGAGGGAGGGCGGTGGTCATCGGGAGTCTCCCGATGCGGGGATCGACGCTTTGCCGCTTTGCCAGTCGGTATCGACCCGCGGCAGTTCGTAGCGAACGTCGACCGAAGTGGTGTCGTTGACCAGGTCGACCTTGCGCACCGTGACCCGATGAACCTTGGCGTTGAGCAGGGTCTCCAATCGCATCACCAGGGCCGTTTCGTCTGTGTAGGCCGAGTCGAGATTGACGATCTGGTTTCTGTAGCGGGGGAAGAGGTCCGGGTGGTCTCCGATGTAGAGGGCGCCGAGGATGGCAACGGTCATCACCGGGGTTGCCCAACTGAGCGACCCGCCCAATCCGGCGAAGAGACCCAGCGCCAGCGCCCCGAAGTAGTAGGCGATGTCCGTGTGGTCGAGCTCGTCCGAGCGCAGCCGGATTATGGAGAGGATGCCAAAGAGCCCGAGACCGAGCCCGGCATTGATCGACGAGGAGGCGAGAACACTGGCCACGGCGGCGACGCCGATGTTGGCGGTCAGGTAGGCGACCACCATGTTCTTCCGTTTGTGCCGGGGCCAGTAGAGGCCAAACGTCAGGACGAGGATCGCGGCGACGTCGATGGCGATGAGAACGGCGAGTGACATTGCTTGCTCCTATCTGTCGATAGGAACATGTCTATTCCGCCACCCTGGGGATTCCCTGGGAATCGGCGCATGACACTCTGAGACTGTGCGGGCTTTCTGCCCGGGTCTATCTGTGCACGTGGGCTTGCTCGCCGGTGTGCTGTTGAATCTCGTCTTCCGCATCGCGAAGCAACCTGCGCACCAAGTCTTCCAGTGACCGTGCGGCAGCGATCTCCTCGCCGATCAGTGGCACATCCTCGTCATCGGGGTTGCGCTGGGCCTTGCCCCATCCGTGGTGGCGCAGGGTGCCGGTTTCGAGGATCGCGTCTGCGCGGGTTGAGTCACCCTCCTCGGTAAAGACGATTTCAACGGTCCACACTCTCTTGTTCGACATGTTGACCCCTCTCGTCCCTCCCATCATCCAGCCCGAGCGCATCCCGGGTCAAGTGGGTGTTCACGACAGAGCGGACGGGTCGACCTAGGCGTCGCCGACGCACACGGCGTGGTTGCTGATGCGGATCACGTCGCCTTGCGGGCCGTGACCGTAGGGGTATTCACCGGCATCGCCGGTCTTGGGGTCGCTGCGTTGTGCGCCTGCTCCGTGCACGTCGCGCAGCGTGTAGTCGCCGGCTGGGGACTGCATCCACCCCAGTCCGTCGCCGAAGGCGACATAGGCCGCATTCGCCCCGTTCACCAGATTGGCGTGCGTAGTGCTGCTCCACAGGAATGGGTAGTTGGCGCTCCCGTCCTCAGCGATGATCTCGGATATGGAGAAGGCCGGGTCGATGGCCGCCGTACCTGTCGTGCTCGGGGAACGTGTGTAGTCGACGATGCTCTGCAACTCCTTGACGGTCGGGAGCCGCCAGTCCTCGTTGTCGCCCGTTTCGAGGGCCGAGCAGTAGGCCAGGGCCTGTTCCCACTCCATAGCCTCACCACTATCGGTCTGGGTCCAGATGAGCCCGGTTGCCAGATCACTGATCGTGCCGTCACCGTTGTCCATGAACTCGTTGCTGCCGTAGTCGTCGGCGCCCCTGACGAGAAGAACGTCGAAGGTCTTGTCCCGGCCGAACAGGCTGAGTCCGTAACCCTTGATTCGACCGTCGGCGAAGTTGACGCCGAAGACCAGCGTCTCCCGCCCGTCACCGATGTAGATGGTGCTGCTCAGGTACTGGGCGTCGATCACTCTCTCCCCCGCGGAAATGTCGCCGTACTCGAAGTCGAAGTAGTCGGTGTCGATGAACGGGACCGCTGCTGCACAGACCCGGCCCGTCTCGTCGCAGCCGCTGGGGTCGGTCCCGGTGAACAGAATGAGCGAGTACAGCTCCTTGATGGTCGGCAGCCGCCAATCGTCGTATCCGGCCGATGCGAAGGTCTCCGCCAAAGTGGTGGCCTCGTCGTATGTGAGGTTCTGTACCGGGGTTTGCGTCCATGTCAATCCGGTCACGTTGTCTGTGACAGTCCCGTCCCTGTTGTCGATGTAGCTCGGCTGGTTCCCGTTGTGACCGGCATCCTGTCCAAAGAATGCGTCACCTGCAGACGGCTCCGCGATTTCGTCCCGAGTGTCATAGAACGTGGTTTGCCCGGTGTCGACGATCGGGTAGGTGAGTGCGGCCGCCGCCGCCTCTGACGTCTCGCTCGCAGCCGTTGGCTCCGTAGGTGTCGAAGTGGCAGCGGTCGCATCGCCACAGGCAGCTAGGCCACCCGCTATCACGAGGACCATTGCGGGCAAGGTTGTCTGTCGAATCATCGGGTACTCCCATTGGTGGTTGGAGCACCAGCGTGGATCCAGGGCCTTGGCTGTACCTTGGAGATGACTGTGAGAATCCTGGGAGTGGTGTCCGAGTAGATTTGGCCGACGGGCGCCAGGTGGGCACGATATTGTCGGCCCTGCGAATCTGTTGAAGGGGATGGCGCATGTCCGGGTCATTGCGAGCGATGCTGGCGCCACCGCGCCCCTCAACGCGCGACGTGATTGCCGGAATCAGCGTTGCGCTGATTCTCATCCCGCAGTCGCTCGCCTACGCCGAGATCGCGGGTGTCCCGAGCTACATCGGCCTATATGCGGCGGCGCTGCCACCGCTGGCGGCGGCGATTGTGGCATCTTCGCCCTATCTACAAACCGGCCCGGTTGCGATGACGGCGTTGCTGACCTTTGGCGTGATCTCCCCGCTGGCGGTGCCGGGGTCTGCCGAGTTCGTTGCGCTGGCCGCGCTGCTGGCGTTGATGGTGGGCGCCGTCCGTGTGCTGTTTGGTCTGCTGCGGTCGGGGGTCATTGCGTTCTTCATGTCGCAACCCGTGCTGCTGGGGTTCACCTCCGGAGCAGCGATCCTCATCACTTCTTCCCAAATCCCGGGTGCGCTCGGTGTGTCCCCGGGTGACGGCGGGCTGCTCGGAGAGGCAGCACGGGCCCTGCTCAATCCCGGCGACTGGGATTTCGCCGCCATCGGGCTGGCCGTCCTGACCGGCGTGATCGTCCTCGGCGGTCGGCGACTCTCCAGGGTGTTTCCCGGTGTGCTGGTCGCCGTAGTCGTGGGTTTGGCCTGGAGTATCGGCGCAGGTTACGAAGGAGTGGTCGTCGGCGACATCCCTGCGGGTCTGCCCCCCTTCTCTCTCGACCTGCCTTGGTCGGAAACCGGAGCCTTGCTCGTGGGCGCCGTGGTCATAGCTCTCGTCGGTTTCGCCGAACCGGCTGCGATCGCCAGGACGTTTGCCGCCCAGGATCGCACCATCTGGAACCCGAATCAGGAGTTCATCAGCCAGGGCCTGGCCAACCTCGCCGCCGGGGTCTCCGGAGGGTTTCCGGTCGGGGGCTCGTTCTCACGTAGTTCCGTCAACAAACTTGCCGGTGGTCGGACGAGATGGAGCGGCGCCATCACCGGGCTGGCCGTCCTGGCCTTTCTCCCGGTGGCCGGAGTCCTGTCCGATCTGCCGCGGGCGGTGCTGAGTGCGATCGTGATTGTGGCGGTCGTGCCACTGATCCGTGTGGATCAGATCTGGGGGATCTGGCCCATCTCGAGACCGCAGGCTGCTGTTGCCGGGGTCACGTTTGTGGCAACGCTGGCATTCAGCCCGCGCATCGACGTCGCCGTGCTGTTTGGCATCGGTCTCGGTGTTGCGGTGCATCTGGCTCGGGAACTCGGTGCATCGGTCGCCTCGAGCTACGTGGGCAACACGCTGACCGTCCGTCCGATCGGAGTGCTGTACTTCGGTTCGACCCCGGCGATGGAGCGGATTCTCCTCGAGCAGTTGGCCCTCAACCCGGAGGCGGAGAGGCTGGAGATCAATCTCGAGCAGCTGGGTCGGATCGATTTCACGGGGGCGACCGTATTGCAAGCCTTTGTCGCAGACGCCAAGCACGCAGGGCTGGATGTCTGCGTTGTCTCAGTCCCGGCGCATGCAGTGCGAATTATCAAGAGCGTGTTTGCCGACGACGACATCTGTGCAGAGATCTAGACGTCGGTTGCCAAAACACTGCCGGGCGAACTTCCTGCGCAACGTGTCCGGCACGGCCGCAGATTGGCGGGCCGGGGTCGACACTACGATTTGTGTGTTCCCTCTTCCACTGGAGCAAGAATGATCGAGCGTGAGGTGAAGCGTCCGCCTGAGTTCGTCTATCCGATCGATGAATGGAAGATGATCGAAACCGGTTTCTACCGGGATCTTGTCCCCCAGGCTGAAACGATGTTTGCGATCGGCAATGGGTATTTGGGGATGCGGGGCAACTTCGACGAAGGCAGGCCTGTGCATCAGCCCGGCACCTTCGTGAACGGCTTTCACGAGACATGGCCGATCGAGTACGGGGAGAGGGCGTACGGCTTCGCCAAGACGGGGCAGACCATGCTCAACGTGCCCGACGGCAAGGTCCTCAAGCTCTACGTTGACGACGAGCCCCTCTATCTCCCGACCGCCAACCTGCTGGAGTACCGGAGGACGTTGGACATGCAGGCCGGTGTCCTGGACCGACGTGTCTTGTGGGAGACGCCTTCCGGCAAGGAAGTGCTGGTTGAGTCACGGCGTCTCGTCTCGTTCCAGCACCGCCATGTCGCGGCGATCTCGTATCGAGTCACCGTGCTGAACGCAACGGCGCCCGTGGTCGTTTCCTCACAACTGGTGCGGACGGGGAGGAACGCTGCGAGCGACTTCGACCCGCGCAAGGCACGCGGCTTCGGCGACACGCCGCTTGTGCAACACCGCGGGGACTGCGCCGAGCAGCGCATCCTGCTGGGCTACAAGACGCGCAACAGCGGGATGACTCTGGCGTGTGGCGCCGATCACACCATCACGACGGAGTGCCCATATCTGGTTGCTTCCGAGTGTGGCGAGGACATGGGCAAAGTGGTCTTCACAGTCAATGCGCTCGAGGGCGAGCCGATCACCATCCACAAGTACCTCACCTATCACACGTCACGGGGCGTCCCCGTCGACGAGTTGGTGGATCGCTCCGAGCGGACGCTCGACCGTGCCGTCCACGAGGGATTCGACGAGTTGGTGGAAGGGCAGCGAGCCTATCTCGACGACTTCTGGCGCCGCAGCGGTGTCGAAATTGAGGCGGATGCTGCAGCGATGGGTCGTCCGGCGGGTGAGCTACAGCAGGCAATCAGGTGGAACCTGCTGCAGATCTTGCAGGCGGTCGGCCGCGCGGAGGGCGTTGGCGTTCCGGCCAAGGGTTTGACCGGCCAGGCCTATGAGGGGCACTACTTCTGGGATACCGAGATCTACGTTCTGCCCTTCCTGACCTATACCTCTCCGCGGATTGCCGGGAACCTGCTGCGTTTCCGCCACAGCATGCTGGACAAGGCCAGAGAGCGAGCCGCCGAATTGCACCAGAAGGGTGCCCTGTTCCCGTGGCGGACGATCAACGGCGAGGAGGCCTCCGCGTACTACGCAGCCGGCACGGCGCAGTATCACCTCAACGCGGACATCATGTATGCGCTCAAAAAGTACGTCGACGTGACGGGCGACACCGACCTGCTGGACACGGCCGGGGTCGAGATGCTGGTCGAAACGGCGCGGATGTGGGCGGATCTCGGGTTCTTCTCAGAGCGGCTCGATGGGCAGTTCTCCATCCATGCGGTGACCGGTCCCGACGAGTACACGACTGTCGTCGATGACAACCTCTACACCAACTCGATGGCACGGCTGAACCTGAGGTATGCGGCCTCCTCGGTCACCTGGCTCCGCCAGCACGATCCGGATCGGTACAAGGCTCTGGTGCATCGCACCGGTCTTCACGAGGCGGAGGTCGGGGAGTGGGAACGGATCGCCGCGGCTATGTACCTTCCGTACGACGAAGCCAAAGGAATCCACCTCCAGGACGCCGACTTCCTGGAGCATCCGGTGTGGGATTTCGCCAGCACTCCGATCGACAACTACCCGCTCCTGCTGTACTACCACCCGCTCAATATCTACCGGCACCAGGTGATCAAGCAGGCGGACGTCGTGCTTGCCATGTTCCTCCTCGGTGACGAGTTCTCCCTGGAGCTCAAGAAGCGCAACTTCGATTACTACGACCCGCTCACCACCGGTGATTCCTCGTTGTCGGCATCGATCCAGAGTATTGCCGCGGCGGAGATCGGGTACCTCGACAAGGCCATGGAGTACGGGCGCTATGCGATCCTGATGGATCTCGCCGACATCGGCCACAACGTGAGCGACGGTTGCCACATCGCCTCCATGGGTGGCACCTGGATGGTGCTGGTGTATGGCTTCGCCGGGATGCGGGACTTCGACGGCAACATCAGCTTCAGGCCGCGGCTCCCGGCCGGGATCACTCGTCTCCGTTTCCCGGTCACCGTGCGCGGCCATCTGCTCGATGTCGCCATCGAGAACGGGACCACCACCTACACGCTGGTCGAGGGCGACGAACTGACCATCGCCCACTTCGACGACGAAGTGGAACTCGTTCCCGGAGAGCCGATTACGCGAACGCTCCCGGCGTAGACCGCAACACCTCCGTTCTTGCGTAGCTGGCGGCACATATGTGCCGCCGCTTACGCAAGAACAGCTAGTTCAGGCCGACTCGGGCGTTGAACTGGTCGATGAGCTCGTCGATCGGCTCGGACATGGCTTGGATGCTGGTCCAGTAGTCAGGGTCGTACCACTGTGCCTGGATCTCTTCGTAGGTCTTGCCCTGCTGCTCGACCCACGTGTAGTACTTCAGGTTGTGGACCCGCTTCTTGTCGTAGTAGCCGAGCTCCTGGACGTGGTCGAGGCCGGCCCCGAGCATGTAACGATGGAAGGACGCAGCAGCGTCGAGTGACGTGAACTCGCCCCGCTCCTCGTTCAGCTCCACCAGGCGGCTCTGGTACATCTCCATCGAGTCGGTGCCGACGGTGACGAGCACATCACCGGAACCCATCTCGTAGTGCTTGGCCATTTTGATGGTCGCCACCATGTTGCCGATGCAGGAGATCCCGAACAGCGACAGCTGCTCGACCAGCTCCGGCTTGACGCCCTGGTCGACGAGGTACGCCTTGCCGGCGGGCTCGTTGAACAGGCGGGTCAGCGAGATGGTCGCCTCGTCGTCGACGCCGATCGCCATGTCGGTGTTCTTGACGTTGTGCACCCACGGGATGTGCTTGTCGCCGATGCCCTCGATGCGATGCTCTCCGAACCCGTTGTAGAGGATCGTCGGGCATTGCACGGCCTCGGCGGCGCCGATGACGGAGCCGGGGTAGACCTGCTTGAGGTAATCGCCAGATGCGATCGTCCCGGCAGACCCGGTTGCGAGGGCAACCCCGCGGAAGGTCTCGCCGTCGACCATGGCATCCTCGAGGGCCTCGACCATCGCCGGGCCGGTGACCGTGTAGTGCCACAGGTAGTTGCCGAACTCGTCGAACTGATTGAAGATCACCAGGTCCTGGCCGGACTGACGGAGCTCGTTGCACTTGTCGAAGATCTCCTTGACGTTGGACTCTGAGCCCGGCGTCTTGATGATCTCGCCGGCAACGCTCTCCAGCCAGGAGAACCGCTCGGCGCTCATTCCCTCCGGCAGGATGGCGATCGACTCACAGCCCAGCAGGTTGGAGTCGTAGGCGCCGCCGCGGCAGTAGTTGCCCGTCGACGGCCAGACCGCCTTCTGCGTCGCCGGGTCGAACTGGCCCGTTACCAGACGAGGGGCAAGACAGCCGAACGCGGCGCCCACCTTGTGGGCGCCGGTGGGGAACCACTTGCCGATGAGCATCACGATCTTGGCGTCGATCCCGGTGAGCTCGGAAGGGAGCACCATGTAGTTGACGCCGCCGTAGCCACCGCCATGTGGTGTCGGCTCGTTCTTCCACGTGATGCGGAAGAGGTTCAAGGGATCCAGATCCCACAGCCCGACGTCGCCGAGTTGGGTCTTGATCGCATCCGGAACCAGCTGTGGGTTCTTCATCTGCTTGAAGGTGGGGATGCGAATCGACTGGTTACGGGCCACCTGTGCCGCCGACTCCAGCACCGATTCGTTGACCTTGAGATCGATCATTGACTGGTTCCCTTCTGCATTGCCTGTTTGAGTGCTTCGAGGTTGGGGTCGACGTACATCGGCTTGGTGCCGGCTGCACTCACCGCCTTCATCGCTCCGGCGATGTCCTTGAGCCCGTTCCCTGTCGACAGTACGACAACTTCGTCCTCTGCTGTGACGAGGCCTCGGTTGGTCGCTTCGATCAGTCCGGCGTAGGCAGCCGCCCCGGCGGGCTCGGCAAAGACCCCGGACCCCCGGGCCAGCAGGGGAACTGCGGCGAGGATGTCATCGTCGCTCACCCGGAGGTAGGCACCGTCGGTCTCGGTGACGGCGCGCATTGCCTTGATGCGGTCGCGGGGCAGGTCGGCGCTGATCGAATCGGCCAGGGTGTCGGCCGAGATCGGAGCCTTGGTCAGCACATCCTCGCCGGATTCGAACGCCTGCACTAGGAAGTCGCTCCCGGAGGATTGGATGCCGTAGATGCGCGGCACCTTCTCGATCCAGCCGAGGCCGGCCGCGTCCTTCATTGCCTTGTGCACGCCGCCGATGATCGAGCCGTCGCCGACGCTGACGAAGATGGCGTCCGGTGGGTTCCACTCGAGATCCTCCAGGATCTCGAGCCCGGCCGTCTTCTTGCCTTCGGTCATGAAGGGGTTGAAGCCGGTGTTGCGGTTGAACCACCCGTACTCCTCGGCAGCAAGCAGACAAAGCTCGAAAGCGGAGTCGTAGTTGCCGTTGACGAGCGCTACGGTCGAGCCGTAGGCCAGCAGCTGGGCGATCTTGGCCTCCGGTGCCGTCTTGGGGACGAAGATGACATTCTTCTGGCCGACGCTGGCACAGATACCCGACAGTGCCGCGGCCGCGTTCCCGGTGCTGGCAGTCGTGATGACCTCGGCGCCGCGCTCCTGCGCCTTGACGACGGCCATAGCCGAGGCGCGGTCCTTGAGCGATGCCGTCGGTTGACGGCCCTCGTCTTTGACCCAGACTCTGGCGATTCCCAGCGCGGCAGCCAGCGGCTTGGCGTCGTACATCGGGGTGCCGCCGACAGTGAGCGGCGGAACCGGAGCGTCCGGACGCACCGGCATGAGCGGCCGGTAGCGCCACATGGTGCGATTCCGGTTGGCGTCGAGGTCGGTCTTGGTCCACGACTGAGCGATCCGCTCGTAGTCGTACCGCACGTCGAGGATCCCCTCGTTCCCGTGGTCGGTACAGACGTACCCGGCGAAGTCCGCCGGGTACGTCTTGTCACAGATCACACAGGTGAGCCCTGTGACGTTATCCATGAACGATCCTGGTGCCGGTCTCGCCGGCCATCGCTCGTTCGAGGTTCTGCGGGTTGGTGATCAGGGCTTCCTTGCCACCAGCCTCCATGTACTGCACCACCGCTCGCATCTTCGGGGCCATCGACCCCTCGGCGAAGTGGCCGCCTTCGGCGAGGTACTGCTTGACCTCGGAGAGCGTGAACTGGTCAACCCACTCCTCGGTCTCCTTGCCGAAGTTGAGCGCGACCTTCTCGACCGCCGTTGAGATCAGCAGCAGATCGGCGTCGAGCTGGCTGGCCAGCAATGCCGATGCCAGGTCCTTGTCGATAACGGCTGCAATGCCGCGCAGGTCGCCGTTCTCATCGGCGACAACGGGGATGCCCCCGCCGCCGACTGCAATGGTCACTACACCTGAATCGAGCAAGCTCTTGATCACGTCGAGCTCGACGATGCGCATCGGCTTGGGGGAGGCGACCACCCGGCGCCAGCCGCGCCCGGCATCCTCTTTGACGTCCCAACGGTCCTTGGCCCGCCGGAGCTTTGCCTGCTCCTCGTCCATAAACGAGCCGATCGGCTTGCTCGGGCTTTCGAACGCCGGGTCGGTGGGATCCACCTCGACCTGGGTCACGATGGTCGCAACGCTCTTGTTGATGCCCCGCTGGCGGAAGTCGTTCACGAGGTTCTGTTGCAGCATATAGCCGATTGCGCCCTGGGTGTCCGCTCCGCAGTAGTCGAGCGGGATCTCGTGGAGCTCGCTGCTCGCCATCTCGGAGCGACGCAGGATGAACCCCACCTGGGGCCCGTTGCCGTGGGATATGACCACGTCCCAGCCCTTTTCGATCAGGGCTGCGATGTGGTCGTCGGTCTCGGCTGCGGCCAGGTACTGGTCCTGAACCGAGGTGTGCTCGGAATCTGGGATCAGCGAGTTGCCGCCAATGGCGATCACGACTTTCGGCATTACTCCCACACTCCGAGGACCGACGAGAGGAGGGCCATGCGCATGACGACGCCGTTGTAGGCCTCCTGCCAGTAGCGAGCGTGACGGGAATCGTCCACCTCAGGGAGGAGCTCGTCACGACGGGGGAGAGAGTGGAGGATGATCGAGCTGCCCTTGGCCTTCTTCATGACCTCAGTGGTCACCTGGTACTTGGCATCGGTGCGGGCGTAGACCTCTTGCTTCTCCTGACGTGCCTTGGTGTAGTCGGGCTGGACGACCGGCTCCATGTAGATGACGTCGGTGGTCTCGATGGCCTCGTCGATGTGGTCGACGATGCGGTAGTTGGTGCCCTTCTCGTCGAGTTCTGCGAGGAACTCGGGGAGCGGTGACATCTCTTCAGGAGCAAGGATGACCATCTCGGCGTCGAACTGCGAGAGCGCATACCCGAGCGAGTGCATTGTGCGCATGCGATGGTCGCCAACCGCCAGGATGCTCTTGCCGTCGACCGAGCCCATCTCCTTGGTGATGGTGTAGAGGTCGGTGAGGATCTGCGTCGGGTGCTCACCCCAGCCGTCGCCGCCGTTGATGACGGGAACCGATGACCACTTGGCTGCCTCATGCGGGGCGCCCTGGTCGAAGTGACGCATGACGATGACGTCGCCGTAGAACTCGAGCATGTGGACGGTGTCCTTGATGGACTCCTGATAGAAGTCACCGGCCCGGGTCATCTTGGCGTCGGAGAATCCGGTGACATGGCCGCCGAGGCGATGCATTGCCGCCTCGTGGGCCAGACGGGTACGGGTCGACGGCTGATAGAAGGCGGTGACCAACGTCTTGTGAGCAAGCATGTCGGTATTGCGACGCTCGCGAGCAATGGGCTCGACACGGTCGGCGATCTCGAACAGGTGCTCGAACTCGTTGCGCTCAAACTCCTTCAACGACAGGATGTCGCGTCCCGCAAAGCTGCGCATATGTGCCCTCCTTAGGGTCTTGAACGGGCGGCCGATGATCTTGGTCGCCGGGGTGGGACCACAAGCGAAATGCGTTTCACTTGGGGTCTTGTCGAATTGGTCATACCATCCTACAATATGATTACATTACCGGCTAGTCCTGAATTCGATGATTACTAGGAACCCGTCACTCACCGATCAGGTGAAGGCGCACATCAAAGAGCAGATCGTCAACGACGAGTTCGAGGACGGTCGCATTCCGCCTGAGGCCGCGCTTGCCGAGGACCTTGGGGTGAGCCGCACCACGATCCGGGATGCCCTGGGCAAGCTCGAGCACGAGGGTGCGATTTTCCGCAAGCAGGGAGCGGGCACGTTCGTCAATGAGGCTGGGCTGCAGATCAGGTCTCGTCTCGAAGAGATCTGGTCGTACGAGCAGGTGCTCGAAGACCACGGCTACACCCCTTCGGTGCAGATCCTCACCGACGAGATCCTCACCGTGAACGATGACACCGGCGCCGCGCTCGGCCTCGTCGAGGGTGACGAGGTGCTGGTCGTCGAGAAGCTATTCCTGGAGAACGACAAGCCGGTCGTGCTCACTCGCAACCGCATTCCAGCCACGCTGCTGGCGGATGACGATCGCAGCCACGACGACCTGCCGATCTATGAGTTCCTCGAGGAGTACTGCGATCGCAGGCTGTCCTACTACGTCAGCGAAATCATCCCCGTTGCCTTCAATACCGACCAGGCGAGGAAGCTCGGGGTCAAGCGAGGGACCGTCGGGCTCTCGTTTGTCGAAGTCGGCTTCGACCAGGACAACGAGCCGGTGGTGCACGCCACCTCGTACTTCCGTGACGATTTGCTCCGTTTCCGAATGATCCGGCGACGGACCGGCACATGACCATCTATCTGCAAAGGAGCAGTTGATGCAGACACATCTGCATGGGCGTGACATGATCACGACCCAGGAGTGGACCAAGGACGAGCTCGACACGGTCATCGACGTCGCCCTCGACCTGAAGCGCCGCCGGGCGCTCGGCGAGCAGCATCCGTTGCTGGACAACAAGGTCCTGGCGATGCTGTTCTTCTTCTCCAGCACCCGCACCCGCGCCAGCTTCGAGGCAGGGATGGCCCAACTCGGTGGTCATGCGATGTTCCTCGACTCGACCAGCACCCAGATCGGCCACGGTGACACGTGGAAGGAGATCGGCGAGATCCTCGGTCGCTACAACGACGGGATCGCCATCCGCAATGTCGACTGGGACATCGGCAACAAGTACATCCGTGCGGTGGCGGAAGCCAGCAGGACACCAGTGCTCAACATGCAGTGCGACTGGTATCACCCGTTCCAGGCGATTGCCGACCTGCTGACCGTCATCGAGCAGAAGGGTGATCCGCGCAAGCTGACGTTCAACATGAGCTATGCCTATGCGGACAGCTATCAGAAGCCGATCAGCGTTGCCCAGTCGGTCATCCTGCTGATGACGCGCTACGGCGCCAATGTGCGGCTGACCCGTCCGCCCGAGTTCAAGCTCTATCCCGAGATCATTGCTCAGGCCGAGGAGAACGCCAAGAAGTCGCACGGCTCGTTTGAGATCTACGAGGACTTCGAAGAGGGCATCCGCGGTGCCGACGTCGTCTATGCCAAGGCTTGGGGTTCGATGCTCACTACCTCGGATCACGAGGAGTCGGCCAGGATCTCCGAGAACTACAAGGACTGGATCGTCGACGAGCGTCGCATGGAGATGGCCGACGAGGACGCCATCTACATGCACCCGCTGCCGGCCGACCGAAACGTCGAGGTGGCCGACGGTGTCATCGACGGTCGCTGGAGCCGGGTCTTCGACCAGGCTGAGAACCGTCTCCACGGACAGAAGGCTGTAATGGCCTTGACGATGTAGCGGAGCTACATGCTCAACGTTGGACGAAACCCGGGCTTTGCCCGGGTTTCGTCTTGTCTGGCGCTTGCATAGCTCGCATCAACGCAGAAGCCCCGGGCCAACTCATTGTTGGTCGTCATGGCCCGCCGATGCAGTTTCTGTCGCCGCCCGTCGCCGCCGTTCGCGAGCTTTCGACGAGGAGTCGCCGTGCGGATCGCAGAAGGGGACAAGACGACCTGAGGTCCGGACCGGAACGCTACCTGGCTCTTCGGGCTTGGCGGGTGCCGTGCTCGCATCAGTTCACTAGACATCTGATTTCCCCGATCATTAGAGTGAACTTCGGTTCACTAGACCGAATGGGAGGGCGATGGCGTCTAGGCAACCCGCTGAGGCTGTTCACGCTCACGTTGCCGATATCGGGCAGAGGCTCCGCGAGGCGCGCAAGGGGCGATTCACCGTCAAGGAGCTTGCCGCGGCCGCTGGAGTGAGCGCCGGGCTCATCAGTGAGGTTGAGCGTGGTCAGGGAAACCCCTCGTTCCGCACCCTGTACCGGATCAGCCAGGCTCTGGGGATTCGGGTCGGAGATCTTCTTTCAGGAGACGGTCGTAGCAAGCAGGCCGCAGCTCTCCTCGTGAAACGGAAGGAGCGCAAGCTACTTCAGCTGGGTGAGCAAGGCCTTGCCTGGCAACTGCTGACCCCGAACCTGCAGGGCAAGCTCGAGGTGCTCAAGACCTCCGTACCCCCGGGATTCACCAACAAGGAGGCTCCCTTCGAGCACGAGGGCGAGGAATGCGTCTATCTGCTGTCGGGAGAGTCCCTAGAGATCACCGTTGACGATGAGCTGTTCACGCTCGAGGAAGGCGATGCGATTACCTACGACTCAGGCAAGTCCCATTGGTACCACAACCCGACGCGCACCAACGCTGTGGTGCTCGGGGTGGTAACCCCACCGAGTTTCTAGCCCTTAGGAGGGAGCATGAGAAAGGTAAGAACCCGTTGGAGGATCGTGATTCTGCTGGCGTTGCTCGCCCTCGTCGCTACGGCCTGCAGCGAAGGAGACAGTGTCGATGTTGGTGACGAAACCACCACGACGGAGGCGGCAACCCAGACCACGGCGGCGCCCGGGGAAACTACAGAAGCACCAACTGAGACGACCGCGCCTCCGGAGTCCGGCGCCCAGGTGCTGATCGCAGCCCAAGGCTCGGAGCCGGATCAGCTCGATCCGCACATGACGAGCGCCTATGCGAGCTTCCAGGTCCTCGAGAACGTATATGACACGCTGGTGCAGCCTGCGGCCGATCTGTCGATGGAACCTGCGTTGGCCGAGAGCTGGGAGATCAGCGACGACAACCTGACATGGACGTTCCAGCTGCGTGACGGGGTGAAGTGGCACAACGGACGCGACTTCGTTGCCGGAGACGTGGTGTACAGCTTCGAGCGCATCATCGCGGAGGGGCTCAACGGCTGGCGGTTTGGTGCGGTCGACACGATCACTGCGCCAGACGACTCGACAGTCGTCATAACCCTCACCCAACCAAGCCCGAACCTGCTGGTATCGATAGCCGGGTTCAAGGGCATGGCGATCATCCCCGAAGAGATCGTCACCGACGGAACCATTGGCACCAATCCGATCGGTACCGGACCGTTCCGCTTTGTGTCCCAATCGCCAGATGAGGGAATCGTTCTCGAGAAGAACCCCGACTACTGGAGAGCGAGTGAAGGGCTACCAGAGCTCGACGGAATCCGTTTCGTGCAGATCCCCGACGCCGGTACCAAGCTGACGGCCCTGCGCACCGGCGAGGTGCACTGGATCGACGCAGTCCCGCCGCAAGACATCGAGTCGCTCGGCGCTGAGGACGGGATCACCGTTGGCCGAGTGCCCGGTGGTGACTATCACTACTTCGCCCTCAACCAGAACCGCGCCCCATTCGACGACGTACGGGTGCGGCAGGCGATCGCGCATGCCATCAATCGTGAAGAGATTGCGGAGGCTGCGCAGTTCGGGGCGGCGACCGCCAACCAAACGGCGATCCCGGCATCGAACGTTGCCTGGTACTACGACTACGCCCCGTTCGGATCCGGTGATACGGCCACGGCACAAGCCCTGCTCGACGAGGCCGGCGTGTCCGGCCTGACCATCGACTTTCTGGTCACCAGCGACTTCCCGGAGACGGTCACCCAAGCGCAGGTGATCGCAGCTGAGCTTGCCGCCGTCGGGATCACGGTTGAGATCACGGACGTCGACTTCTCGACCTGGCTCGACCTGCAAGGGAATGGGGAGTTCGACGCATTCATGCTCAGCTGGATCGGCAACATCGATCCCGATGACTTCTACTACGCACAGCATCACTCGACAGGCGGCTTCAACTTCCAGGGCTACGCCAACGCTGAGGTTGACTCGCTGCTGGATGCGGCGCGGGTAGAGACCGATCAGGCAGCTCGCAAGGCTCTGTACGACGAGGCGGCCCAGATGATTGTCGACGATGCGTCGTACATCTACTTGTACAACCCGGACAACATCAACGCATGGCGCGACGAGGTGGGCGGCTACGCCACCCGCGGCGACAACGCCATCCGATTCGAAGAAACAACCCTCAACTAGCAACTTGCCACGCCCGGTGGGAGTTTCTCTCCCACCGGGCCCCACCCTCGAGAACACCATGAGCGGTTTCCTTGTCAGGCGAATCCTGCAGATGTTCCTGGCGCTACTTGGCGTGAGCATCGTTGTCTTCGCACTGATGCACCTCGTGCCCGGCGACCCGGTGCGGGTAGCGCTCGGAACCCGGTTCGACCAAGACCTGTACGACGCACTGCGCGAACGTGTTGGCCTCGACAAGCCGCTCATAGAGCAATACCTCTCCTGGCTGGGCAACGCCATTACCGGCGACCTCGGAGTCAGCTTCCGCAACGGACAGCCGGTGACCACCCTGATCCTGGAGCGGCTTCCGGCGACGATCACTCTTGCCTTGGCAGCGTTGTTCATTGCGCTCATCGTTGCCCTGCCGGCCGGGATCATCTCAGCGGTTCGCTCCGGCTCAGGCCTGGACTACACGGTGTCGGCGGCGAGCCAGGTCGGAATCTCGATGCCGGACTTCTGGGCCGGAGTCATGTACATCCTGCTGTTCTCTCTGGCCCTTGGCTGGTTACCTTCATCCGGCTTCACGCCGTTCGGTGACGGACCGGTGGAATGGGCGCGCCATCTAGTACTCCCGGCCCTGACCATCGGGCTGATCTCCGGCTCGATCATCACCCGTTTCGTTCGATCCGCCGTGCTCGAGGCGCTCAACCAGGATTATGTACTGACGGCGCGCGCCAAAGGACTCACCGAATGGCAGATTGTCCGCCGCCATGTCCTACCGAATGCGTGGATCCCGATCGTCACGGTGGTTGGCTTGCAGCTCGGCTTCCTTCTGGGCGGGGTTGTCGTGGTCGAAGTCATCTTCGCTTGGCCCGGGCTGGGGCGCCTCGCCCTCACGGCTGTCAAGGACCGCGACTTCACCGTTCTGCAAGGCGCCGTGCTCTACATCGCGTTCATGTTCCTTGCCATCAACCTCGTAGTTGACATCATCTACGCCCGACTTGACCCCAGGGTGCGTGTGTCATGAGCGATCAGATCGACGACAGGCTCTCCGCCAAGCCCGTTTCGCGTACCAGGGAGACGTTGCAGACCCTCATGGCCAACAAGCTGGCGGTGGCGGGGCTCGTCGTGCTCACGATCCTCGTGTTCGCCGGCATCTTCGGCGAGGCGATAGCCCCGTATGGAATCAACGACATCGACATTCCCAACCGTCTCACCGGACCCTCAGCCGATCATTGGTTTGGAACCGATGAGCTCGGCCGGGATGTCTTCAGCCGAGTGCTGATAGCGGCACGCGTATCCCTCCAGGTTGGCTTCATCGCAGTCGGATTTGCCCTGGTCGTCGGAGTGCCGATCGGGCTCGTCGCCGGCTACTACCGGGGCGGTATCGACTCAGTCTTGATGCGGATGATGGACGTTCTGTT
>JASJBC010000191.1 GCA_030066715.1 Acidimicrobiia bacterium | reverse complement strand
GCCAGCGCTGCCGCACCTTGCTCATCGAGGATGAGCTTGCTGTTTCCCTTCGGCTGGCCTCGATCGTCGAAATCCCGGCCGGTGGCGATGGTCTTGCCGTCGACGGCAACGAGAGTCGCCTCGAAGTCACCCTTCTCCGTGTCGAAGGTCCCAATCAAATCCCAGTACGAAGCAGAGACAAAGGCCATCCGCTCCCGCTCGCGGTCCACGACAATCCGAGTCGCCGGCGACTGCACCCGGCCCGCCGACAAGCCACGCTTGATCTTGCGCCAGAGCACGGGCGAGACCTCGTAGCCGTACAGTCGATCGAGGATGCGCCTGGCTTCTTGCGCATCCACGAGGCCTTGATCGAGCTCCCTCGGATTGGCCGCAGCCTCGGCGATTGCTCCCGGCGTGATCTCGTGAAAGACCATTCGTCGCACGGGGACCTTTGGCTGCAAGGTCTCGATGAGGTGCCACGCAATGGCTTCCCCTTCGCGGTCCTCGTCAGTGGCGAGGTACAGCTCATCTACGTCCTTGAGCAGCCTTTTGAGCTTCGTCACTTGCTGCTTCTTGTCCGGAGTGACCACGTAGATGGGCTTGAAGTCGTTGTCCACGTCCACGCCGTATTGGGTTCTGCGCCACTCCTCTTGGAGGCTCTTCGGGGCATCCGCAGCCTTGGCGGGAATGTCGCGGATGTGGCCTATCGACGACTCCACGATGTAACCCTCATCCAGGTAACCCGAGATGGTCCTGGCCTTTGCAGGTGACTCAACGATGACGAGTTTTTTGGTCATTGTGCGATCGGGACGCGGTCCCGCAGCCGTTAGAGAACGTGGAGCGGGGACGATATTTACGGACGATCCTGCTTCCTGTCAAGACCGGAACCCGTCCTCCAACCTGGCGACGACCCGGTCCCACACGTATTCCTCGACGACGCGGGCCCGGCCTTTAGCGCCCATTTCCCTTGATCGTTCACGGTCGGAGAGGATCATCTCGAGGCCTGCGACGATGTCATCGACCGAGTCCACGACGTACCCCGTCTCGCCGGGAAGGACGGTCTCGGGGGACCCGCCCGAAGACCCTGCCAACACGGGAAGACCCGCTGCGGCCGCCTCGAGAAAGACGAGGCCAAGACCCTCGACTTCCAGCCCACCCCAGCGGCTCCGACATGGCATGCA
This sequence comes from Acidimicrobiia bacterium, assembly GCA_030066715.1. Taxonomy (GTDB): domain Bacteria; phylum Actinomycetota; class Acidimicrobiia; order Spongiisociales; family UBA5794; genus JAAETI01. The sequence continues at coordinate 5,195 of JASJBC010000191.1, read as the reverse complement.
AAAGACATCCATGGTTCGGTAGAGGTCGGGCAGCTGCTCCCACGGCACGCCTATCTCAAACCGCACCGAAACCCCCGATTGCTGGGCGAGCTTGCGGAGCTTGGCCTCTGTCCTCCCGCTGCCGACGATCAACACTTCCACCTCTCGCCCCCGTTCCTGCAAGACCTTGGCCGCTGCGATGACGCGGTGTTGGCCCTTGCGCGGGACGAAACGGCTCACACAACCAACAATCGGAGGATCGTTCTCCGGCGGCACTGTGGCAGGCGTGAAGGTGTCGACCTCGACGCCGGCGCCGATCGCAACAACGGCCCGCCCGGTGAGCCTTGCCACCTTGTGTTGCGTGAAGCGACTCACGGCGAATAGGACGTCGGCCCGCCGTAGCGTTCGCCGCAGCCAGGTACGCAATCCGGGAACGGCCGCAGGGATTGTCACCTCGGCGCCATGGCAGAGGACACCCACTGGAATGCCCAGTTCGTCCTTCATCCGTGCGGCCGCGCGAGTCAACGGATGCGGCGCACCAAAGAAGATGGCGTCGGCCGAGAAGTCTCGTGCTTCGGCAATGAACCAGTCGACGGTCTTACGGGTGGGCCACATGAATCGGCGGCGACCGCGGCGCACGATCTCCTCCCCCTTGGCCGTCTCGGCCGCCGGTCCGTCGGCCGGGGCGAGGACGCGCACGGCATGGGGGTAGGCGTCGACGAGATTGGCCAGGTAGGTCTGGATGCCGCCCGACTTGGGCGGGTAGTCATTGGTGACTACAAGGAGACGCATCTCGTCACACGCCCTCCAGATGGGGAGTCAGATTCCAGCTCGCAACGCTCGGGCCGCGACTACCGAAGGAGATTCTGGCGTAGCCGGTGTTGTCGAGAATGGACAGGCGGTTGCGGTGCTCGTACCCGAGGCCCAGCAGCTCCGTCACCCAGGCGCGCGTCGCCCCGCCGTGGGACACGACGCCTATGGTCTCGCCGGAGTGCCGGGACACGATCTCGTCCAGCGAGTCTCTGAGCCGCTTCCGCACCTGGATGAACGTCTCCCCGGAACCACCTCGGGCCATGTCCTTTCCGTTGAAGAAGGCAACTGCTTCCTCAGGGAAGCGCTCTGCAATCTCGTCGCTGGTCAGTCCCTCCCAGTCACCAAAGTGGATCTCCTTGAGCCTGTCGTCGTAGGCAACATCGAGCTCCTGGGTCCTGGCAATCGCGCCGGCGGTGTCGGCGGCGCGAGCCAAAGGCGAGGCGTAAAGAGCATCGACGTCTGGGAACACACCGGCAAGCAGCTCGGCTTGCTCCCGGCCGACGTCGTTGAGCATCCCATCTTGATGGCCCTGCCATCTGCCCTCGGTGTTGGATCGGGTCTGGCCGTGCCGCGCCACGATCATTTGCGTGTCGGTCGGGTCGAACACCCACTGTGAACGGTGGTCGGCGGGAAGATGCGTGTCGTCGTTGTACTGAGACATCGAAACGTGGTCACCCGAGACAACCAGCACTCCTGTCGAGGTGTTGCCGAGCAGACGCAGCGGCGAAGGGCGCTTGGTCCCGAGCACACCGCTGAAGAGAGTGAGCAGCGACATGCCGTGGCTCACCACGGCGGCAGACCCGACGCCGTCGAGCCGCGCAACTAGCTCATCCAGCGCAAAACGGGTGCGCAGCATGACTTGCGACAGCCGCTCGCCTCCCCCAAGGGCAATATCCTCACCGGCCATCAGCGCAGCCAGTTCGCCAGAACCGTCCGCGGCGATCTCTTCCGTAGTGCGATCCTCCCACTTGCCAAAGTCCGGCTCGCGCCATCGCTCGTCCGTCTCGAATGGTCTCTCGAGTGCTTCGGCGGTTTGCACGGTGCGGTCGAGATCACTGGCGACGACGAGGTCGAAGTGTTTGCTGTTGAGCTTGCGGGCGAGCAGCGAGGCCTGCTCCCGGCCCCGGGCGGTCAGCGACGAGTTTGTGTGTCCCTGCCAGCGTCCCGCGGCGTTGCCCTCGGTCTGGCCGTGGCGGATGAACGTGATTTCGACTGCCAACAGTTTCTCCTGCGATATGAGGGCGTAGGCTAGGCGCCATGCTGGAGTTGCTGATCGCCCTCACCGATTCGGATCAAATCCTTCCCGACGGGACCGCGGAGCGCGTTGTTTGGCTGGTGATCGGCGCCGTCATCCTCGCCCTCTACTTCCTGATGAAGTCGGCTCGCAAGAAGGCCACCCGGGAGTACTGGGAACGGCGTGAGGCCGAGGAGGACCGGATCGCCAACGATCCGGACATGCGGAAGGATTGACGGTGGAGCCGGATCCCGAGGTAGTCGGACACTACGAGGACCGCTACGACGAGGACACGCGCCTGACCACGGACGGGTTCGGGCAACTGGAGCTAGTCCGGACTCGCGCCATTCTCGCCCGGCACCTGCCGCCACCCCCGGCGGCCGTCCTCGATGTTGGCGGCGGTCCCGGGATCTATGCGGCAGATCTCAACCAGGCGGGCTACGACGTCGAGTTGATCGACATCGTCCCGCGCCACATCCGTGAGGCCACCGAACGCGGGGTACGGGCTCAGCTCGGCGATGGCCGCAAGCTCCCGACACAAACCGACAGCCAGGACGCCGTGCTATTGCTGGGACCGCTCTACCACCTGCCCGAGCGGGAGGACCGGTTGGCGGTGCTGGGCGAGGCGACCCGGGTTGGCAGGGCCGGTGCGCCTGTGTTCGCCGCCGCCATCTCCCGATTCGCTTCCGCGATCGACGGACTCGCCTCCGCACACTGGGATGATCCGGATTTCGTCGAGATCGTCCTTCGCGACCTGGAGGACGGGAAGCACCTCAACCCCACCGGAAATCCCGGCTACTTCACGACGGCTTTCTTTCACCGGCCGGCGGATCTCCGCGACGAGTTCCTCGCTGCCGGATTGACCGATGTGGAAGTGATTGGGGTCGAGGGCATCGGCTGGGCAGCTATAGACATCGACGAGCGTATGGCCGACGAGGCAAAGCGCGCATCGCTGCTCGAACTGCTCGAGCGACTCGAAACAGAGGAATCCATCCTCGGCGCCAGCCCGCACCTGCTGGCCGTGGGTCGAATACCAGGGTAACCACAGACGCTCGAGCTCAGCGGAGTCGACCGGCGCCGCACACCCCGTCGGACCCCCTTGCTGCGCCGGCGGTATGGCCAGCCTCGGCCGTGCGCAGCGATACTAGGAACGTACTGCGGCCTGACATACGCTGGAATCCGGACACAACTCCAATGGTATTGCCGAGGAGACCATGGATCCGGCCGCGGACAAACGCTTTCGGGATATCTACGAGGCCTACCAGCGTCAGGTCCTCGCCTACTTTCTGCGCCGTACCGACGCCGCCACGGCCCGCGATGGCGCCGCAGAGACGTTCCTCGTCGCATGGCGCCGCATCGACCGCGTACCAGACCATGAGGGAGCGCTGCCATGGCTCTTTGCCGTCGCCCGCCGGGTCCTGGCAAACCAGCGCCGCGGACGCGACCGCTATGCGGCTCTGAACCGCAAGCTGTCCGAGGCCCCATCTCCGACGCCGCCGTCGCCCGAAGCGGTGATGATGCGCCGCGCCGAGGATGAGCAAGTGCTAGCCGCCGTAGCTCGACTCCGACCGATGGACAGAGAGATCGTTCGGCTGGCCGTCTGGGAGGAGCTGCCCCACGCTCAGATCGCAGAGGTGGTGGGAACCTCTCCACACGCAATCACGCAGCGGCTGCACCGGATCAACAGGACACTCGCCAAGAACCTCGACCAACAGACCATCGCCAATGCGAACGGAGCCGGTCGTGATCGATGACACCGCCTTCGACCGTCTGCGGATCGCCAACCCCGTCCCCGACCTCGATCGGATCAGCGCTCATGACCTGGACGCGGTTGCTGCGGCAATTGCACGGGGGCGCGGCGAGCCGGCCGGAGATCTGGTCAGGCTGCGGGCCCCGCGCACCTGGTGGGTGCGGCCTGCGATCGCCTTTGCCGCTGCGCTGCTCCTGGTGGCGGCAGTGATCGGCGTCGTGTCACTCGCCTCGAGGGACGATGGCGCGACTCGACCTCCGGCCACCATGCCGACCATCGCCGCCGGTCCGACCCAGCGGGCATGGAGCGAAGTGCTGGCCACGCGGCAGGCAATGGAGGCGCCCCCCACCGCGTCGTGCGTGCTGGAGCCGATCCCAGGCCCGACAGAGCAGGATGGACCGAGCAGCGGCTGGACCGGATCCCTGTCCGGTGCATTCGACACCCACCGCGGGGTCATCATCTACGTCGATTCATGGCGGGACACCTGGGCCTTCGACGTCTGCAACAACACCTGGAGCGAGCTACAGCCCGAGGGCGACCCGGGTGAGAACCCAAGCGGCGGCCTGGTCTACGACGTTGACTCCGACGTAACCATCGCGATGGGCCATGAGATCGCGATCTACGACCCGTCCCGGAACCAGTGGACCTACCCGGACGCAGGGTCGCCGACCGGCCCGGGGGATCCGTTCGGAGGCGTGTATGACCCGGTCTCCGGCTTGGTGATCGCAACGGTCTATCCCGAAGGCGGCGGCCCCGGCGCCCGGATCGAAGCATGGGCCTACGACGTGGATGAGAACGCATGGTGGTACCTCGGCGTCGTCGCTGCCGAAGGGGAAGATCGCCCGTGGCAATACGACCTCATCGGCTTCAGCCCCGAGCTCGACCGGCTGATCTTCATCCCGAGCGAAATCGAACCGCTCGGTCACACGCTGCTCATCGATCCGCGGTCGGGCGAGCGAGAGATGGTTTGGACGCCAACGCCGACCGTTTCGCTGCGCTGGCCGCGGGCCCACTACGGCGTCGGCGCCGGCACCGCGTTTGTCGCAGGCGTAGGCGAGGACGGTGCTACTCCCCCGGACGGACCGGGCGAACTGATCTGTGGATTCGACGCTGCCACCTCGAGTTGGTCCAGGTGCTTTGCCGCACCGGACCGCCCGGTGTTCGGTGCATTCACGTGGTTTGGAGCGATGGTCGGCGACCCGATCAATGCCAGGCTCGTGCTCATCGCTGGTGTCTATGGCGAGTTCGGGGCGATGGCCACGAGTCATGTTTGGGCGATCGACTATGCCACTGGAAAGGTGGTCGAGCTGGTTCCAGATAGCCCGTAACACGAGCCAGCCCCCGGGTTTCACCCGGGGGCTGGTCCTCCTCCTCAGATCAGAGGGGCTCGTCTAGACAAACGCCGAGGCGAAGATCAGG
>JASJBC010000190.1 GCA_030066715.1 Acidimicrobiia bacterium | reverse complement strand
GGTTGACGACCTGGAGCCCGCTCGCCTCTGGATTGCTCACGGGCAAGTACCAGGGCGGCATCCCCGACGACAGTCGCGGCGCCAAGGTCGAGTGGCTCCAGGAGTACCTCACCGACCCCGAGAAGCTGGCGAAGGTCGACGAGTTCCTGGCAGTTGCCGACGACGTGGGTTGTACCCCAGGTCAGCTGGCACTCGCTTGGACCGCGTCCAACCCAAACGTCAGTTCAGTCATCATCGGCGCCAGACGTATCGATCAGCTCAACGAGAACTTGGGCGCTCTCGACGTCATGGCCAGCCTGACCGACGATCACAAGTCGCGGATCGACGAGATCTTCAGCTGATCGGGAACCGAAGGGGTTCGTTCTCCGACAACTTGATCGTGGACAGGCTCAGGAAAGCGGTTGGGCTCGCGCTACTGATTGCACTCGGCTCGAGCGCGTGCAGCGGAGGCTCGGACCTGTCGCAATCGGCCCAGCAAGGACGGGAGATCTCGCTCAGCCGAGGCTGCTCGGCGTGCCACGGCGCTGACGGCCAGGGTGATGTCGGGCCGGCGTGGCAGGGACTGCTCGGCTCGACTGTCGACCTGCAAGATGGGAGCAGCGCGCCGGTCGATCGCGATTATCTGTACCGGGCGATTACCGAACCGGATGCTGAGATTCGAGCCGGGGTTAGCATTTCCATGCCGGTCACCAACCTCACTGAGGCGGAGGTTGCCGCATTGATCGCATACATCGAGGAGCTGCAATGAGGAAGGTCGTATTGCTGCTGGCGCTCCTGGCGCTCGTGGCTTCTGCGTGCTCGTCCGAGCCCGAGGAGTTGTCCGGGTTCGTCCGCACTCCGCTGCCATCGGTCGCAGGTATTGCCCTCCCTGATGGCTCCGCCGGCGGAGAGCCCTTGCAGATGGTGGCCGCAGAGGGTGAACTCCTCCTCGTGTATTTCGGCTACACCGAGTGTCCCGACATCTGCCCCACGACGCTCGCCGACATTCGGAACGCGCTGCGTGAGATAGGTGACGATGCCGAGAGGATCAGTCTGGCGATGGAGACGATCGACATCGATCGCGACACTGAAGAAATCGTCACGGCCTACGTGCGCTCGTTTGTCCCCGATGCTCATGGGTTGCGAGCCCCCGACGACGCAACCCTGCGCGCCGCCGCAGACGCGTTCGGCGCCGACTACAGCGTCGTGATCAACGAGGAAGGCGTCTACGAAGTCGGGCACACCGCCCACACGTATGCCGTCAACGACGAAGGCCTCATTCTGGTCACCTGGGCATTCGGGACCGAGCCGGAGATCATGGCTCAGGACCTGCGACTGCTGCTGAAGGACGCGTGATGCGCCGTCTGGCTCCTGTGCTGGCAATGCTGCTGCTTGCAGGGGCGTGCGGTGGCGGCGAGCCGGAGGCCCTATTCGACGATGACAGTTCCGGCGCGAACGCGAACTACTCGTTCACCATCCCCGCCGGTACCGGCGAGGCAATCGACAGCGGCGAATCGGTCGACATTCTGCCGCAGTCGCTCGACGTGAAGGTGGGTGAGGTCCTCGAGTTGGTCAACCTCGACGACCGGGGTCATCTCGTCGGGCCCTTCTTCGTGGGGAAAGGGGAGACTCTCCGCCAGCGGTTCAACGCTCCGGGGACGTTCATTGGGTCGTGCTCTGTTCATGACTCCGGAGAGATCACGCTCACCGTGACCGAGTGATCATGAGACGCTGGTCGTATCTCTCCGTGTTCGCTGTTCTCTGGGTCCTGGGAACGGCGGGTGTTGCGTCGGCCGATCCTCCCGGACCTACCGACTATCTGAGCGAGGTCGTCGACATCGATCCCAACGTGGCGGGCATCGAGGTAGAGATAGTCGGCGGGGACTCCTTCGTTCTGCTGACGGTTGCCCCCGGGATTGGCGTGGATGTCGTCGGTTACAGCGGTGAGCCCTACCTGCGATTCCTTCCCGATGGGACCGTCGAAGAGAATCAGCTTGCGCCATCCAAGTATCTCAACGAGGACCGCTATGCAGCGGGTGAGATCCCTACCGAGGCCGACGCCACAGCCGAACCTCGGTGGATGGTCGTGGCGGACGATGGCGCCTATGCCTGGCACGACCACCGCACGCATTGGATGAACGAGATCCCGCCTCCCGGGCGCGGCCCGGGCGATCAGGTCGCAGAGGGGGTGGTCCCGCTTTTTGTCGACGGTGTCGAGGTGGATGTCACCGTTGCGTCGGTATGGCAGGACCCGCCGTCCTCGTTGCCTGTGGTTCTCGGGCTCGCAGGAGGGGTGCTCTTGGCAATCGCGATGATCAGGAGACGATCGAAGCTCACCGCCGCAGCAATCCTCGGACTGGCTGCGGTGGCCCTGGTTGCGGGCGGAACCGCCTATCTGTCCGTGCCCACAGAGACTGCTCCGCCGTGGAGCCTGTGGGTGTTCCCCTTGACGAGTGCGCTACTCAGCGGAGTGGTGCTGCTGGGGCGTGGCCGCTCGGAGTTTGTGGCCCGCTACGAGTCCTTTCTGCTGCTCATAGCCGCGCTGGAACTGGTCGGCTGGGGAGTGGCGCACTGGGGATGGCTGTGGCCGGCGATCTTGCCCACAGCTCTTCCCTTTTGGATGGATCGGTTTGTCGGAGCCGTCACCCTGGTCGGCGCATTGGGCGCTACGGCCGCGGTCGTCGCCGAGGCTGTGGCGCCGCAGCGCAGGTACTGACCTAGGGAGCTTCCTCCCTCACCTCCACCTCGAGGACCATCTCGCCGGCGGTCTCGAAGTCCAGCGTGAGGTCGAACTTCTCGCCGATCTCGAGAGGTGCGGCGATGTCGATGAGCATGATGTGGAGGCCGCCGGGTTCGAGCACCACGGTCTCCCCGGCGGGGAGTTCGATGGCCTGGACCTCCTGCATGACCATCATCGCCATGCCGTCTTCGTTCGTTTCGCCCTGGGCGGGGACCGTCTCGTGCACCTCAACGCTGGCCGAGATGCTCGGATCGACACTTGCCGAGAGGAGACGGTCTCCGTCGGAGCTCTCGATGTTCATGTAGACGGCGCCGCGATCCGCACGCATCGGACTGTTGCGCGCCCACTCGCCGTCAATCGAGATGTCATCTCCGCCGCCACAGCCAGTGGCGATCACTCCGAGCACCGCCAGGATCAGAACCAGCCTTCTCACTTCTTCCTCCACATATGCAGATTGGTGGGTTTCACAAGAGTGGTCGCAGCAGACGACAATTTGGTTCCCAGAGGGCGAGGGAGGACTATCTAGGGGATCAGCCCTCGGCCTTCCATTCCAGGCACTCCTGGGCCAGCAACTGCTGCCGGGCGCGAGCAACACGGGAGCGCACCGTGCCGATCGGGCACCCGATCGTTGCTGCGGCGTCCTCGTAGCTGAGCCCGACCAGTTGCGTCAGGACGAACGCGGTACGCCGGTCCTCGTCGAGGATCGACAGAAGATCGTCCACTTCCAGCCAGGCTTCGTCCTGGTGGTTCTGATGAATCAGATCGGTCACCAGCTTCTCGTCGAGGCGACGATCGCGGATCTCGCGACGGGTGGCGTCGGCACAGACGCGGCGGGCGATCGACAGCAGCCAGGCTCGTGCGGAGCCGTCTCCGCGGAAGCGATGAATCGCACCCAGCGCCCTGGTGTAGGTCTCCTGGGCGAGGTCCTCCGGATCGGAGGGGCGGCCCAGGTAGCGGCAGACCCCGAGGACGTCGTGCACAGTTGCGGTGACGAACTCGTCGAGGGCGGAACGGTCGCCCGTCTTGGCGCGCATCGCCAGGACTGTGAGGTGATCCATGCGGCCAGTCAACCACGCCTGGAACCACACGACCAACCACTGCGACAATACGTTCATGGACTGTGAAACGGCGCGGGAGGCGATATCTGAGGCGATCGATCGCGGTGAGCCTGTCGCAGCCGAGGCGGAAGCGCATGTGGCGGAGTGTGCTGCCTGCGGTCGCTGGCAGGAGGCGGCACACCAGCTGCGCCGGGCCACCCTGCGACCGGTCGCCGACGAGGAGTCCCCGCGGGTAGCGGTGTCCCGGCTTCCCGAACGATTTGCCCTGCACCGCTGGGTTCGCATTGCCTTGGCGTGGGCCGCCCTATGGCTGATCGCGTGGAATGTCGTCGACATGTTCGCCACAGGATCAGGGTCGGCCATCCATCTCGAGAGACATCAAGCGGCGTTTGACGTGGCGCTCGGCCTGGCATTCCTCTTTGTTGCTTGGCGCCCTGATCGCGCCTACGGAATGGTGCCGTTCGCCGCAGCCTTCACCTTTGCCCTCAGCGTTGCTGCCGTCATCGACCTGGTCAACGGCGCCAGCACACTGGTGCGGGAGTCGGCTCACCTAGTCGAGCTAGTCGGCCTGGGTCTTCTCTGGTTCCTCGGTATCGCAGTCGGACCGGGAAGGCGCCGCCACACCCAGTGACACGCGGCGGTCAGCGATTCTCGATCGGTGTCGCCACCTCGATCGATCCGGCCTGCGCGAATGTGACCGTGAGATCGAGTACCTCGCCAGCCGCAAAGGGCGTTGGCGGGTTGATGCACATTACGTGGAGCCCACCGGGCACCATCTCCAGCGACTCCCCGGAGCCGATCTCCAGCAACTCGGGCTCAGCGAGGCGCATTCGCATGATGCGCTCTTCGTCGATTTGCGTGGCGTGGAGTTCGATCGTGTTGCACCGGTCGCTCGAAACCGATACGAGCCGGTCGTCGACCTCGGTGCCGTTGTCGATGGTGAGGTAGATCACAGCAGCCTGCGCTCGCGGTGGTGTCGTTGGTGCCCAGGAGTCGGTGATCTCGACAACGCCGCTGAGGTTCGAGCATGAAGCCACGGCAAGGGCTGCGACGATGATGACTATGCGCAGTCGCATTTGCGGAACGCTACCCGATCCGGGGTTCCGAACCGGCGGCCATCCCGATATGGTTTGGCGCATGAGCACGGCGGACCGCAACTGGGAAGAGCGGCTGCGGGAATCCGGATTGCGGGTGACCCGGCCCCGCGTCACCGTGCTCGCTCTTCTCCACGAACTGGCCGGCCACCATACGGCAGAGGACATCAACACCACCTTGGTCGACCGTGACGTCTCGCTCACCAGGGGGACCGTCTACAACGTGCTCGATGATCTCGTGCAAGCCGGGCTCGTGATGCGTGCCGACCGCGGTCCGGGCACGGCGATCTACGAGTTGGCCGAAACCTGGCATCATCACTTTGTCTGCCGGGAGTGTGCTGCGGTGATCGACGTCGATTGTGTTGCGGACGAGCGGCCGTGTCTGCCCGCAGATCTGCCCGGCGCTCAAGTCGACGAGGCCCAGATCATCTTCCGTGGTGTTTGCGCAGACTGCCTGGCGAGCAAGTGACACGGTTGATCTGTGGCGGGCTGACGACCTTCGACCTCGCCTACTTCGTGCCACAGCTGCCGGCCCGAGGTCGTAAGGGGACGGCGACTAGGTCGTATGTAGACGCGGGTGGCCCGGTCGGCAATGCGGCAATCACCGCCTCCATTCTGGGCAGCGATGCTGAGGTTCACTCGGTGTTCGGGGACGGTCATTTCGCCGCTCGGGTGAAGGAGATCCTCGCAGGCTATGAAGTCGCCTGTGCCGATCATGGTGAAGGCATCGACCTACCTGTTGCCAGCGTGTGGATCGACGAATCCGGCGAGCGCACGATCCTCTCCACCGACAACAAACGGTCGCAGGTGAGGGCGCAGCACGAGCTGATAGACATTAGCGGTGCCCGGGCTGTGCTGCTGGATGGCCACTATCCGCAACTACAGGTGGCGCTTGCCGACGCAGCCTCAGCCGCAGGAGTGCCCATCGTCCTGGACTGTGGGCGGTGGCGTCCCGTGTTTGCGGACCTGCTTCCCGTCGCCACCGCCCTGATCATGACCGCAACGTTCCGTCCTCCAGACCTGGAGGCGGCGAGCGTCGGAGAGGCGGTCGGCGCCATCAGGGAGAGGTATGAACCCGAGCTCTGTGCAGTGAGTAGAGGCAGCGACCCGATCCTGGTCTCTACAGCCGACGGCCTGATTGAGGTCCCGGTGCCCGTCGTCGATGTCGTCGACACGACCGGCGCCGGCGATGTGTTACACGGTGCCTATCTGCACTATCGCTACACCGAGAAGCTGGACCCCATGGAGGCGCTGGGCAGATCTGCGCTCGTCGCAAGTGCCTCGTGTCGGGGACTCGGGGCCCGGGGACTGACTGACTCTGAATAGCGGTCCCGGACGGCGCGGAGAAGCTCGTGACGCAAGAACGGGCGACCGGCGACTCTAGGACCGCACCAGCCTTGGCACGATCTCGGCGGCAGCGAGATGCAGTTGCGGCGTAGGGTCGGCGCCGAACGGCAGCAGGATCACCGAATCGGCCCCCGCGTCGATCAATGTCT
>JASJBC010000189.1 GCA_030066715.1 Acidimicrobiia bacterium | reverse complement strand
GGCAAGTCGACTTCAGGAACGTCGACATCCGGCAAGTCGACTTCAGGAACGTCGACATCCGGCAAGTCGACTTCAGGAACGTCGACATCCGGCAACTCGACCTCCGGCAACTCGACCTCCGGCAACTCGACCTCCGGCAACGTCACGTCCGAACCCTCTCCGCTGCACGACGCCACCAGCAGGGTCAGCGCGACCATGAAAAGCACCACCATCGTCCCCCTGCGCCGCGGTCCAAGTTGTACTCCTGCTAGCACCGGCTACCTCCCGAGCTTCGTATTACTCCTGGCCAACTTGCCGTCTGCGACCCCGGTTCGGCATCACCCAAGGAGGGTGAATCAGCGGCGTGCCATCATTGCAGCGGCGTGAGGAAGTCCCGCAAGCGATCGGTGTCTGCCGACGTCCATCCGTCTGGAGCAGCCACCGCGGCCCACCCTTGAACAAACTCGGCGGCGTAGTTGTGGCCAAAACCGGGATCGGTGCCGAATCCGACCACGAGATCTGCAACCACCTGCCAGAAGGTTACAACCGGGAACCACTGCGTATCGGGAGACACACCGGAGCCGATCGGGTCGGAAGCCCATTCGGGAGGACTCCAGAGGAGACTCGGATTCCAGTAGCTCACCGGATCGGACGGATGATGCAAGTAGGCGACGCGGGGCGCGGTCCACGAGGTCTCCACCTGCGGCGGATCGTCGGGGGCATTGCCGACGCGAACGGTTCGCCCGGCGTCGTAGACAGGGCGCCACACGGGTGAGGAAGCTTCCCGAGCGTCGACAAGTTGGCGCCAGATCGGGTTCCCGTAGGTCGGACCCGAAAGGAGAACGCCATCGGGGAGCGTTGTGAGGATATCAAGCGAGGCGTCGACGTCGTCTTGCACCACCGCCTTTTCGGCACCCAACGAACCCAGGCTCTGGGCAAAGAGCACGAGCCGGGGGCGATCCTCCTCGGGCATTTCCAAGAGCGCATCCCGGATTGCGATGTTCGTGGCTGCGGATGCTTCTGTGGCCACGTCACCGTCGACCAAGAACGATATCCAGGAAGGGAGATACGAGTACTGCATGCCGACCATCGCGGTGTCCCCGCCGTACATGTACTCGATGGCAACAGCCGCGTCTGGATCGACCCAGCCGGTCCCGGTGACAGTCACAATCGCCAGGACCTTGCGCTCGAAGCCGCCGGTTCGCTCCAGTTCGGCGACGATCAGCTCCGCTCGCTCCTCTAGCGTCGCAGCCGACTGAAGTCCCGCATACACCCGGATCGGGTCCTTCACCTCCGCACCGGCTCCGGTGAACTCGCGTAGTTCCGCAACCGTCGGCGCGGTAGCGACGAAGGTGCGGCCCTGGAACCCGAGCGTGTCCCAGGGCGCAAGCGAGTCTGGACTGCCGGAGACCGTTGGCAGCGTCGGCATGACGATTCCGGCTTCGGTCGACCGATCGGTTGCGCCGAACCGCTCCCGTGCCCAATCAACGAACGCATCACCCAGCCGAGTTGTCATGGCAAACCACAGGGCCAGGATCACGAGTGCAGTGACCGTCGCGGCGGCCCAAGTCGGGATGAACCGCCCTGTGAAACGTTCAATACGCATGGCAAGCCAACCCACCAGCCGGCCACAGAGAAGCAATACCGCAAACAACAGCACTGTGGCAACCAGCATGGGTATGACGTGCCACACCGGGATGCCCTCGAGATTGACCAGGTCGCGATGGCTGTTCTGCCACGCCAGCCAGAGCACCAGCCCGACAACTGCCGCGAGGGCACCCACGCCGGTGAGGGTTTGCCAGGCTCGTAGCCGTCGTTCCTCCGTCCACCACTCGGCCCAGGCTCGCAGCCGGCGCAACAGCCACCCGATCGCCGCGCCAAACATGTAGCCCGACGCCGCGGCGAGAGCGCTCACTATGCCTTGCGCCAGCCAGGAGCGCGGCAGCAGGGAAGGGGTGAGGCTCCACCACCAGAAGAGGAGGGCAGCGAAGGCAGCCGACAGGGAAGGCCGGCGCCGCAGGGAAGTTCGGAGGATCACCCGTTGCGGTTCGTGGTCTGCACTGGGAAGGTCCGACTCAGGTGAAGTCTGCGTCACCCCATTCTCCTTCTCCCGCCGGGCACCGGCAACGCGACATGGTCTTCCGTTGGGGTCAACGAGGTCGATGCCCCACCGGTCGCGGAGGAGGGCAAGCCGGGACAACGCCGAGGCACCCCGCCGGTGCGGCGGCAGAAGTGCTGGTTCAGGTAGGCAGCAACCATTCCAATCCCCCGGAGGACACAGATACCGTGGGCAGTTTCGACCGGTCGCCCCCGGTACCGGCGTTCGGAACCCACCGTGTCACGGAACTGTAGTGAGTGGGAGGGAGTGCAACCGCCTTCGCCCTCCCGATCGTGTTGAGGAAGGAAGGGGGCATTGCGTCGGCCGTCTCGACCTGCCTCAACCATTCCGTCGTTGCGGCCCGAGTCCTCCCCCCGATCGGGCCCAAACAACGATTCGCCCCGATATCCACGATGGGATTCGCCGGCTAGCTCTTGCCTTCTGCCCCCTCGTCGTCCTCCTCGCCCTTCTCGGCGGCCGCGGCAGCAATACCTTCGACTACTCCATCCTTAGTTGCCTCGAGAACGCGGACCACGACACCTTCCTCAGTGGCGACATACTCGACCCCAGCCACCTCGTCGCGGGCGAGCACTGCGGCTCCGCCGGCAACCGCTTCTTCGTCGCCAGCCTGTCCGGCAACCACAACACCGTTCTGGGTCGCAAGTGCGGTAAACGCCACATCGTGACCGGCTTCGAGCTGACCCGCCAAGTCGGCGCTCAATGCCTCGGCCATGGCATCGGCTCCGGCTTCTGCCAGCTCGCGACGCACCTCGTCGACCCACTTGTGCTCGACAACCGCAATGACGGCCGATGAGCCGTTTGGCAGCCCGTCGCCCACCGTCTTCAGCCGGTCATTGTTGAATCCGGAGTCTCTCAACTTTGCGGCAAGGCCCCCGACAAGCGCACCCACCAGGGCGGGCCCGGCGAGCGCAGCACCGGCAATCGCACCGATGACCCCTCCGGCAACACCCCCCAGGGCCGCCCCCTTGACCCCGCCCATATCGGCAGTCTCTTTGATATGCAGCTTGCCGTCCTCGCCCTTGCGCAACACCGCGGCATCCTGGATTCCGATGAGGCGCTCTCGCTTGAGTTCCTCGAGCATGCTGAGGGCGTCGCTGGCGCCTTTCTCGTCCTGAAACGCTGCCACCACAACCTGAACCGGAACACCACTCATGGCACTAACCTCCTCGACGCGTGTCTCGATACCTTCGAAACCAACGCCACTCAACGACGGCCGCCCGGCGCTCACATCACCCGCGGTAGGTGATTCTGAGCCAACGTCGATCGTGGCGAGCGTGCCTATCCACTGTTGGAACCCGCAGCTGCCCGATTACTCGAGGGTTGCTGATGGCCTGGAGGCATTCGTGACTCGGGCTTGGGGTCGGCGCTGATCTCCGCGGGAATTCACCCGGAATGGGTGAAGCGCCCTTCCTCGTTCCACTGGCAGGGTCCTTGCTGCTCGTATCGAAGCACAGGAGGTACTCCATGAGCACACTGACGGTTGTGTCAACTCCCACGATGACTGGAGCAGAGCAGCTCGAAATCAGGCTGAGGGAGCTACAGCAAGCAGGCTTGATCACGATAGAGGACGCCGCAGCGGTGATTCGCGACCCGAACGGCAAGCCCAGAGTGAAGCAGGCGACGAATTTGGTCGGCCAAGGCGCACTCGGGGGAGTCTTTTGGGGGATGCTGATCGGTCTTCTGTTCGGCGTCCCTTGGTTCGGTGGCGCCATTGGTGCGGCGTCGGGTGGTATCGCGGGATACTTCGCTGATTTCGGCATTGACGACAAGTTCATCAAGTCGACCGCCGATGAGATTGGCCCAGGGAAGTCGGCCCTGTTCCTGCTGACCTCCGGTGCGGTAATCGATCGCCTCGCCGAAGAACTGCAGGATGTCGAGATGGAGATCATCCATACGAACCTCCCGGCCGAGCAAGAGGCTGAGCTGAGAGCCGCCTTCGGCGCATAGAGCCGGCAGCAACGGGGTATGGGGGGTGCCAAGTCTCCATACCCCGTCGTTCCGCAGGCGACCCTGGCCGGTGCGAGCGAGGGTTCGCCCCCCTCCTCAACCCAACTGGAGGCACTGCCCGCCGACCTCGTGCCGCAATAGGCGGTGCGCTGCTCGGCGATCCCTGCTTGACATTTCCAAGCAGCCTCTCTAAGGTCCTTATTTAGTACTAAAAGTCCCTCAATCGGGCCTTCGTCGTCTTCGAGGCGAGAATTTCGTGACTGCGCATTTGGTGAGCGATTCTGCAGGGAGATTGGTCCCCCCTGTCCTGACCAGGCTGGACGCACCGCCCCTCCCCGAGTCGATGCTCACGCGTCGCCGGCTGAATCGCCTGCTGAGTCGGGCACACCGGAAGAGCCTAATTCTGGTCAAGGCTCCGGCCGGCTGGGGAAAGACCGTCGCCGTTGCCGACTGGGTTCGTCGCCACGAGGCCAACGACCGTTTTGTCTGGCTGACGATCGAGAACGAAGACAACGAGCCGCGACGGTTCTGGCTCAGCCTGGTGGAAGCCGTGGCCACTGTCGAGCCAACCGCCGCCACCGATGTACGTCGCAGGCTCAACGCCGGCTCAGCGCGCAACGGGCACGCGATGTCCACCGAATTCGTGAACGGCCTGCACTCCAGCGAAGAGCCAATCACGATCGTGCTGGATGACTTCGAGAAGATCTCCAACCCGGACGTCACGGAGTGGCTCGCCTTTGTCATCAGGGCGATGCCGCCGACGGTGCGCTTCGTGCTGTGTACACGCCGCGAGCCGGACCTGCCACTCAGTGCTTGGCGGGCCAAGGGTCGACTGGCGGAGATAACCAGGGAGGACCTCAGATTCACGGATGAGGAAGCGGGAGCATATCTCGATCCGCTTATCGCCGGTGCGCTCAGCCAAGAACAGGAGAGCGAGTTGCTGGAGAAGACGCAAGGGTGGATCGCAGCTTTGCACCTTGCGGCGCTGGGAACTCAGCACGCTCCGGATATTGCCGTCTTCATCGACACCTTCGGCGGAGGGCATGAGGCCCTGAGCCACTATGTAGTCGATGACGCTCTCGCCAGCCTCCCCGAGGGAATGCAGTCCTTCTTGACCAGGACCTCGATAGTCCGGACGATGTCGGCGTCGGTGTGCGATGCGATCACCGATCGTACGGACAGTGCGGCAATGTTGCGGGCTCTCGTCAAGCACGACATGTTTGTGGCAGCCAGCCCGAGTACTGGGCGCTGGTCGTACCATCCGCTCTTCCGTGAGGTCTTGCGGGATCTGCTGGCCGAGACGGTCGACGAACAGGAAATGGCCGATCTCCATAGACGCGCCGCAGGGTCGTATCTGGCTGATGGCGATGTTGCGGCGGCGCTCGACCACACGTTTGCCGCCAACGATTGGGACCTGACCCGGAGGATCCTCAACGATCATCACAGGGAACTGATGCACACCAACCCCAAGGCGCTGCTTGCCACACTGGCAAGAATGCATGAGGGTTCCCTCTTGCGATGGCCCCGCGGGCGCTCGATGCAAATAGCGGCCGCAACCATCCTGGCGGATACAGACACGTTGCTGGCCATCGCCGGGCGAGAGGCAATCCACGGTGCCCGCACATTCGAGCTCGTCGCCAGAAGCATGCTGAGCTATCTGGAAGGCAACTACGTTGACCTCGAGGCGACGCTTCCTCGATCCTCGAAGGGCATGCATCCGGTCGCCCGCCCTGCCCTGCTCGGGCTCATCGAGACTGCCAACGAGCGCTATGAAAGCGGCGCCACCGTGCTTCACTCCGCCGCGGCGGGCCAATCGATTGAGGACCCTGCGACGACGGCGATCACTGGGATCCTGGCATGGAATCAGGTTCGGGCCGGTCTGCTCAACGTGGGGGCGGCCTACGCACGCAGAGCCCTCTCCTTTGCGGATACGCATGGGACACGTTGGATCCACTGGGTCCGCTGGGCCGAACTTGCCCAGGCTAACGCAAGGTTCGATCGGGGACAGCTAGACGACGCGCTTGTCGAGGCTACATCCATTGCCGCTGGCCCGATCGGCGACGGTTGGAGCCATGTAGAAGCGCACTTGCTTGCGGCCCGCGTCAACTGGTCACTGGGCAACCGAGGCGCAGTTTCCGAGCATCTGGCGAAGGCGGCGGTCGGCCCCAGGGGACCGGTCAGCGGTCACCTGGCCCAGCTGATCGCCCTGACCAACGCCCGCATTTGCCTGCTCGACGGTGACATCGAGCTCGCCGAGGCCTGGTTGCCGGATTGGCGAGCTCGCGCTGCAGCCGGGCCGAATGGCGAGCACGAACGCCTCGTACTTGCGCGGCTGCTGATCGAGTCGGACCAGTTTGCTGAGTCGCTCGACCTCCTCCAGGATGACGGCGGCGACTCGTCGCGATCCTTCCGCTACCTGGTCGAAGCGAAGAAGCTTCGGGCAATCGTCGCATCACGATCCGGAGATCCTTCGGCACCGCTGCTTCTCGAGGCCGCGGTCTCGGCA
>JASJBC010000188.1 GCA_030066715.1 Acidimicrobiia bacterium | reverse complement strand
CACGGCGGGCCGCCAGCAGTTGGAGGCCGGCCCAACCGCCAATGATGATCGTTGCGGGGTTGAACAGGTTGATCAGGTTGGCCAACCCAACTCCGAGAAGCCGCACGGTCTTGTCGACGACGGACCCCGCAGCAGGGTCACCGGCGTCCGCCGCCTTGATGAGTTGGGCGAGGCTTTCCTCCTCCGTCGGTGCCGGCTCGCCACCGATCTCGAGCCAGCGACGGACAATGGCGGCGCCACCGACGTGTGCTTCCAGGCAACCGAGAGAACCGCAGGCGCAGCTGCGGCCATCCACGGTGACCTTGGTGTGTCCCCATTCCCCGGCGCCGTTGACTGACCCGCGCAGCAGTTTGCCGTTGACGAGGATTCCGGCACCGATTCCGTGCCCGATCAGGGCCACGATGCCGTGGCTCGCCCCCTTGGCGGCTCCGAACAACGACTCGGCGGTTGCGTGCACTCTCGCCCCGTTGTCCGCAAAGACCGGCAGATCGAGACCGCCTGAGAGTCTTGCGAGGTCGGTTGGCCCCCAACTCAGGCTCCCGGCGAAAATGGTCGTGGTCCCGTTCTCGGTCTCGACAGTGCCTGGTACGCCCAGACCGATACCGAGAATCGGTGTGTTGGCCGTCCGCTTCCGATCTCTCACGATTGTGATGGCCTGGTTCAGCGCCGACCCGACGGTCTCGGGTTGAGCAACGTACGGAGAGACATCGACCGACTCGGCATCGAGCTTGTTGAGAGCCAAATCAAAGACCTCGACGGTCACTCTCTGTTCGCCCACGTCGGCACCGATGAGACGTCCCCCGGCCGGCCGCAGAGCCAGGCGGGCGATAGGTCGCCCTCCTCGCGAGGGGACGAGGCCCGCTTCCTCGAGGACGCCTTCGTCGATGAGATCCGAGACCACGTTGCCAACCGTTGCGGTCGACAACCTACATGCGGCCGCCAGCTCTGCTCGGGTGGTCTCGCTCGCCGTAACGACGTGGCGGAGGACTCTGGCGCGATTGCTTCGCCGCACGTCCTGGTTTGTGGTGTGAGTGAGAGTCCTCATTATTTCCAACTCTTAAACTAATACATAGTATTAGATCTGACAAGAGCCCAATTCGAGTCGATCGAACCGGGCTGGGGGGCGCGGAGGCGACGTGCGCCCGGGCAACCAGCCCATTGACTTTGGACTACTCATGACTTATATTTAGGTATAAAAGAAGTCCGAGCCGGGAGTGGAGACGATGCGACGAATCGTGAACTTGGCCTTGGTAGTTGGGATGGTTGCGACGCTAGTTGGGCCGCTCGCCAACGAATCGGCATTAGCGGCTGCGCTGACGGCGGACGACTTCCTCGAAGCCGACGGCGCAGTGCTCCGCAACAAGAACGGGACCGGTGACATCGTCAGCCTGCGCGGTACCAACTTCGGCGGGTGGCTGACCTTTGAGGACTGGATGTCGCCGCTGGGGGAATTTGCGCTCGATCGTTCCGATTGGTCGGCCACCAGCAGCGCAGGAACGGCCGGCAACATGCTCGACGGCGACATCACGACCCGCATGTCGAGCGGGGCTGCGCAATCCGGCTCCGAGTGGGTGCAGCTCGACCTCGGGGCAATGACGTTGTTCAATAGGATTCTGCTCGACGCCGGATCATGGACGAGTGATTGGCCGGACGAGTATGAAGTGCTTGTGTCGGACAACGGCACCACGTGGCGCAGCGTTGCACGCTCGGACGGTACGCCACCGGCGGACAGAACCGACGAGATCACAACCACCAAGTTCGCTCCCCAGGTCGCCCGCTACGTGAAGGTGACTCAACTCGGCGCGAAGCCCCAGTACTGGTCTGTTGCAGAGATCAACCTGTTCTCCGACCCGGTGATGCACAACGGCGCCACCAGCGCCTCGGCAAGCACGACGGCCTGGTATACAACGCCCGGCGCAGGGATCGACGGCGACATCACAACCGGTTGGGCAAGCGGAACCAGCCAAGTACCCGGCCAAACCTATACCCTCGATTTCGGCACGACGCGGGACGTGACCAAGGTGCTCTTCGACTCGGGTGCCTCCTATCCCAACGACTACCCGGCTTCATACGAGATCTCAGCATCTACAGACGGTTGGTCATGGACCAAGGTCGGCAGTGGCTACGGAACCAACCGCATCACCACCTACGACCTGTGGACCGCCACCTCGATGCGGTACCTCCGCATCACCCAAACCGGGTACAAGTCAAACTGGTGGGCGATATCTGAGATCGCCGTCACCACGAACAACAACTTCGATCGAGTCGGCTGGACGCTGAGCAGCTCACCGAGCGGCGCAACGGCCGGCATGGTCGACGGTGACCTCTCGACAAGGTGGACAACGGGCACTGCACAATCGAATGGCCAGTACGTGCAGGTCGACTTCGGAGCCCGAGTGACGTTCAACAACGTTCAGATGGACACTGAGAAGAACACCACATCAGAGAACGACTACCCGCGCAGCTACACGGTCGCCGTGTCGGACAACGCCACCAGTTGGACAACAGTGGCCACCGGAACCGGCACCTTCAAGGCCACGAACATCAACTTCCCCGCAGCCAGCGGCCGCTACCTGAGAATCACCCAAACCGGCAGCTCATCATCATGGTGGTCCATCGGTGAACTGAACGTCGCCCTCAACAACGACGACTACTCGCTCAGGCTCGAACTCGACGACCGATTCGGCGCCACCACCGCACAGAGCATCGTCGACACCCACCGCGACACATGGATCGTCGAGGAGGACATCAACAACATCGCCGACATGGGGCTCAACGTGATCCGACTACCGATCGGGTGGAATGAGCTGCTCAATCTCGACGGCACGTGGAAGACCAACCCCTGGACCAAGATCGACTGGCTCATCGACGAAGCCGGCCAACGCGGCATCTACGTCGTTCTCGACCTCCACACACTCCCCGGCGGCGGTTGCCCCTGGGGCAGTTGCGGCCGAGTCGGACCCAATCCGAACGGGTTCTGGGGCAGCAGCACGTACCAGAACTGGGTAGTTGACATCTGGGAGAAGATTGCCACACGCTATGCGGACGAACCCATCGTCGCCGGATACGACCTCATCAACGAGCCCCTCATCGACTACGGCGAGGACTCGGCCGACGTCGCCCAAAAGAGCGATTACTACGACGAGCTCTACGACGCGGTCCGTGCCATCGACCCCGACCACACCATCTTCATCGCGGCCTTCTTTGGCTGGGACAAGATCGCCGACCCGTCGACGTACGGCTGGACCAACGTCGTCTACGAGCTGCATCCATACGACATGCCCAATGGGCAGGACTGGAACGCACAAAACACAATCGTCACCAACCAACTCAACGACCTGGATGACAAGCTCATCGATCCGGGCGTCCCAGTGCTCTACGGCGAGTACTCGTTCTACTACTTCGACGACGTCTGGGCCAGGTTCATGGCCGGACTCAACGCTGTCGACGTGTCCTGGACCAACTGGACCTACAAAGTCCGCGGCACCCCACAGGAAGGGTTTGACTACTGGGGCTTCTACAACACGAACCTCAACCAAGTGCCGATAATCAACAGCGACGACGCAGACACCTTCAAGGCCCGTCTCCAGGGTTTTGCGACGACTGGCTTCTCCGCCAACGAGCCGTTCATCGACACCGTATCCCGCTATGCGGACGGGACCGATACCTTCTCGCTCACGGCCCTCTCCAGAACCGGATGGAGTACGAGCGCTTCGGTCACTGAGAGCGGCAGCTCCACGGCCAACGCCATAGACGGCAACACAGCAACGCGCTGGTCAAACGGCACTGCCCAAACGGCAGGACAATGGTTCCAAGTAGACATGGGATCCAACCAAGACATCGGGCAGGTCACCATCGAGACCAGAACCTGGGACAGATGGGACTTTCCCAACGAGTTCGAGGTTGAGGTCTCCACCAACGGAACCACTTGGACAAAGGTCGCCGCTGGCGTCGGATTCGGCCGGAAGCGACCCATAACCTTCGACAGAGTCACGGCACGCTACGTCAAGATCACGCAAACCGGCACCGCCCCCGAGTGGTGGACGATCGGGGAACTCAACATCTACGAAGCGCCGTAGCCGGCTCGCCGGCGTGCTCGTACGCCGCCCGCGCGTTGGTTCGGGCCTCCTCCCGAACCAACGCAGCGAGCCGACGGGCCGTCGATAGCCCTAGGGCTCGCGATAGGCTCGCGTCTTCTACTGAAGACACTCCGACGATGTTACCGCCGAGGTCGCTCTCCCACCCTCGTACTCAGCTTGATCGTCTCGATAACCAGGGATGTGGTGTTCCCGGCGCCGAGATCGGAGAACGGCGGTTGGTGTGCAGAGATGGCGTTCACCGTTGGTGGGCCCGGTGGGAATCGAACCTGTTCCCGCTGTGGCGAGTCCAGGGCAGATCGGCGTTTTGTGCCCGTGGGCCCCGGGTTGGGGGCGCAGCAAGGACGCTCGATTCCTGTTGCGGTGGGGATGGAGCCCCGCCATTGTTGGTGGGGCTTCTTGATGGCGTAGGCCCGGTGGGAATCGAACCCACGACCTTCGGATTAAAAGTCCGCTGCTCTGCCTATTGAGCTACGGGCCCGGAGAGACGTTACCAGCGTTGGGGTAGCGCGCTGCTGTAGTGTCCCCGGATGCCCACGATCAGCCTCGTGCTCGTGTTCCTCGCCGCGCTGCTGCACATCGGCTTCTTCGTGATGGAGAGTCTGCTCTGGCGGAGGCCTACGGTGCACAGAGTGTTCGGTGTTCGCTCCGCAGAGGACGCCGAGACCATGTCGTTTGCGATGTTCAACCAGGGTTTCTACAACCTCTTCCTGGCTGCCGGTGCGCTGTTCGGCGTGCTCGGATCGACCGTGCTGTTCGACGACAACGACGTATTGGTCGTCTTCTGCGCGATGTTCATGGTGGGTGCTGCCGTCGTCCTCGTCTCCAGCAACCGCAGGCTTTGGCGTGGTGCCGTCGTGCAAGGGGCGTTGCCTACGATCGCCTTGCTGATCGCCCTCATTGCCTGACCAGTTTCGGTTTATCACCCTGTTGTTCGTTGTGTAGCGGTGTCTTACGATGCGGGTGTGAAGGAAGACCCCCCTACCCCCGCCTGCGGCGGCGGTACTTTCCCCCCGCTTTGCGGGGGGACTGATTTGCAATCCTCTGACTGCGGCATTCATGCCCTCCCCGGGCACGCCCTGCGGGCGGCCCGACCCTCCCAAAGGGAGGGTGAACCTCGGTCCCAGCGGGGGTCGATCACCATATGGGGGATTGGGCTCACACTGGTCATTGCTGCGTTTGCCGGGTTGGTCATCGACACGTGGCGGGTGTTTGCGGAACGGCAGGATCTTTCGGGGATGGCCGACTCTGCGGCGATAGCCGGGGCGACCGCCGTCGACATCGACCATCTCAATGAAACCGGTGAGGTCATCCTCGATCTGTCCGCGGCGGAACTCCGCGCGCTCGAGTATCTGGAGAGACAGGACGGATGGTCTGCGGAAATCACCTTCGTCATCGTGACGGCAGCCGACGGCTCGGCGCTGACCGTCACACTGGAGAAGGACGTCGACTTCACCCTCCTCGGGCCGCTGCTGCCCGGCGAGGATCCCTTGCGCATCGCGGTGACGTCACGTGCATCGCCGAACGTCGTAGCTCCGTAGACGGGCCGTCCGATAGCCTTGCGGCATGATCCGGTTCGGAATCTCACGCATGCCGCCTGAGGGCGTGGCGGACGCAGAGTGGCTCGACTCCCTCGTCGCTCGTGGTCATGACGCCGTTGAGTTGCCGTTCGTCACCGGGTTCCCCTGGAAGGAGAAACGCTGCGCCGAGTTTGGTGCGCTGGCGGCGGAGAGGGGAGTGGCCGTCTCCGTTCACGCTCCCTACTTCGCCGTACTCACGGTCGACGACCCGGAGAAGCGCAAGAAGACCCTCTCTGCGCTCGAGCACACGATGAAGCTGGGTCGGGCGCTCGGCGCTCACACGATCGTTGCCCACACCGGCCACATCAAGGACCGGCAGCCGGAGGAACTCCACCAGTTGGTCGCCGACGGGCTGAGCACCATCGAGCCGAAAGTCAGGCATCTCGGGGTTGCTCTCGGCTTGGAGACGTCCGGGAGCGACCGATCGTTCGGCTCGCTGGGCGACATCGCACTCATCGCCAAGCGGTTCTCGTTTGTGCGACCGGTGATCGACTGGGCTCATGTTCACGCCAAATCCGGCGGCGGGCTCACGAGCCGGGATGCATTCCTCGCCGTCATCGCCTTTCTTCGTGAGCAGTTCCCCGGGTGGGCGATCGATCCCCTGCATACCCAGTTCACCGACAACGAGTTCGGGGTGCACGGCGAGATCCGCCATCTTCCCTACGGCGAGGGCTCGTTGCGGTCGAACCTGCTTGGTGAGGCTGCGGCCGCAGCCGGTCTCCGGATGGTGGTCATCTCCGAGGCGCGTGAGGAGGAGAGCCACGATCTGATCCAGAAGGACCTCGCCACCGGTGTCGCCGCGGTGCGACCCGAGCCGGCCGACCAAGGAGGGCGCCTCGCCTCAGCCGCGGTGGAGTTCCCCGATCCTGTTGCGATCCGGCCCGATCGTGATGGCTTCCGCA
>JASJBC010000187.1 GCA_030066715.1 Acidimicrobiia bacterium | reverse complement strand
GAGATCGAGTCGAAGTTGCTGGAGACCGATTCACCGACGGCGGTGATGGCGAGCAGTGCCACGATGGCGATGAGCGCTACGAGCAGTGCGTACTCGACGAGCGAGGCACCCTCTTCATCGTCGATCCGGGTCCGAATCGCAATCCACATACGGAGCATTCTTACCTCCTCGGCAAGGGCTGGAGACGGCGACCATATGTCACGAGAGGCACAGGGGCAATGGGGCGGGCGACCTCTACCGATGGATCCCCAGCCGGATGGCCTCGACGACTGCTTGCGCACGGTCAGTGATCGCCAGCTTCTCGTAGATGCTGGCGAGATGGTTCTTCACGGTCTTCTGTGAGATGAACAGCTGATCGGCCAGATCTTCAGTGCCGCTGACTCCAGAGGCGAGCAGCTTGAGTAGCTCGCGTTCCCGCGCAGTCAAGGCGGCTGCACCTTCATCGAGGACAGGTTGGCGGTGCTGGTCCAGGATCTCCGGGGTGCTCTCCTCATCCATGATCATCTCACCGGCGGCGACGGCCCGAATGGCCGCAGCGAGGTCGGGGAGCGGAGCGGACTTGGACAGGAATCCCTTGGCGCCGGCAGCGGCCGCCTTGCGGCGCTGTTCGGTATCCGCGTGCATGGTGACGACGATCGCCAGCGGATCGCCCTCGAGTTGGCGTAGCGCCCCGATGCCGCTGAGTCGCGGCATCTCGATGTCGACGAGAATGACGTCCGGCGTCAACTGGTCGAGCGTGTCGAGCAGTTCCTTGCCGTCGGCCGCACTGGCGATCACCTCGATGTCGGGGATGCTGTCGAGAGCCTGGGACAGTCCCTCTCGCATCATCGTGTGGTCGTCCGCAATAACGATCTTGATGGTCAACTCAATCTGCCTCCCAGGCGATGGTAACGCGACTACCGGAGGTCCCGGAGGAGTCGATCGTCAGCGTGCCTCCGATCTCAGCCGCTCGCTCGCGCATCCCCATCACCCCATAGTGGCCCTTGGGCAACTCGCTCGGGTCGAAGCCTCGTCCGTTGTCCGCGATTGTGATCCGGCCGCGATCGCGGTCCACATCGCCCTCGATCTCGAGTCTGGTCGCACCGGCGTGCTCCACCGCGTTGCGCACCGCCTCGGTGAGAATTGCCCGGATCTCGACGGCAACTGCCGGTCGTGGTGGCCGATGCTCGTTGATCGAGATGTTTATGTCGGGTCCCGCCCCGGCGGCCGCCGCTGCGACCTCATAGGCCTGCTCGACGATCGAAGCCACATTGTCGTGGCGCAGGTCGGTGACGGTGGTGCGCACCTCCTCGACGAGAGCCGTCACGGCTTCCCTCGTCCCCTCGAGATGTCTCACGAGATCGGGATCGTCGGTGGCCTGATAGATGAGCATGTCGAGCCGCAGCCCGAGCGAGGCGAGACCGGGGCCGATGTTGTCGTGAAGCTCACGGGCCAGGCGAACCCGTTCCTCGTAGACGGTGCGATGGGCGATACGTTGCACAATGGCGACATTGTCGAAGGCGAGGCCGAGTTGGCGGACGATCGGCTGAATCGCCGGCAGATGACTACGGAGCTCACCTTCGGGCTCCGGCCACAACTCCATCAAACCGAGGCTGTGGCCGCGCATTTCGATCGGATACCGCTCCGGCGCCGCGTCCTCCGGAACATCCCCGCTGGTGGCGACGACGACCTGGTCCCCGTCCTCACGGATGAGGCTGACCCGGCCGGCGGCAAAGGGAACGGAGGTCGAGAGATCCCGCAAGGCGACCGTCCCGATGGTCACTGGGTTCAGCTCTTGCGTATTGGCGAGCTCGGAGAGGCTGGTCAACAGCGTGTGGGCGCTCTGGATGCGCTCCACCCTTGCGGAAGCGGCCCGAAGCTCATCCGACCGCTCCTGCGCCTCGACGAGGATGCGGCGTACCTGGGTGAAGGCGATGACGATGAGGGCGTAGAGGAACGCCGAGCGAAACGTGGACTGGTCGAGCAGCGGCTGGTCGAGGGCACGAGCGACGACGAACAGGCCGGCGATCGAGAGCGCCCCGGTCTCGTATGCGATCCGAGGGCTGAGGAAGCTCGCGGCAAAGAGCGGAGCGCCGGCGAGAAAGATGACATAAACCGAGTCGGCGCCGCCGGTCAGAGCCATCGCAACGAGAGAGACGACGACCCCGATAACGGCCAGCAGCTCGCCCCACTGCTCCGAGTTGCGCTGCCGGCGCGGTACGGTCTGCATCGTGACCACCCATCCGCCGGCGAGGAGGGCGGATATGCCCACGTTGGCCGTGGCGCCATCCAGCATCGTGCTGACGATGATGGAGACGGTGAGCGATGCCCAGAGGACGGCGCTCAACAGCCAGTCGAGACGCTGTTCCCACTGGTCACGGACGCTGAGCATCGTCACAGGGTACAGTCCGCCCCATGAGTCCCGATGGCAATGATGCACCCCCGCTCCGGGTGATCGTCAGCGGTGGTATCGGCAGTGGCAAGACCACGGTGGTGCGCAAGCTGGGGCGGCTCGGTGCCGTAGTGATCGACGCCGATCGTATCGGCCATCAAGTGCTCGAGCCGGGCGGCGGCGCCTATGCGGCAGTGGCCGACCGGTGGCCCGCAGTCATGGTTGACGGAAGGGTCGACAGGAGCCGGCTGGCCGCAATCGTCTTCACCGACCCGGTCGAGTTGGCTGCACTGGAGGCGATCTCGCATCCGTTGATCGCTGCGGAGATACAGCGCAGGGTGGCCGGTGCGGAGGGGCGCGACGTCGTGCTCGAGCTTCCCCTCAACAGCGATCTTGCCGGTCCGGGCTGGATCCGGATCGTGGTCGACGCTCCGGAGGGCATGCGCTTGGATCGCGCCGTCGCCCGGGGTATGGATCGCAACGATGTGGCCAGCCGCATGGCCGCACAGCCGGATCGTGCGACGTGGGTGGGAGCTGCCGACGTCGTCATCGAGAATCACGGAACCATCGCTGAGCTGGAGACAGAGGTGGCGCGGATCTGGGCGGCGCTACAGGCGACGGATTGAGCGACGGTTTGTGTCACAGGGGCGGAGTACGCTGCCGCTATGCGTCCGTTCAAGGTTCATAGTGAGTTCCAGCCCGCCGGGGATCAGCCCGAGGCCATTGCCAAGCTCGCAGCCGGTATCGACAACGGCGATGACTTCCAGACGCTCATGGGCATCACCGGATCGGGGAAATCGGCAACGGTGGCGTGGTTGATCGAGCAGGTGCAGCGACCGACCCTGGTCCTCGCCCCGAACAAGGCGCTCGCAGCCCAGCTGGCGAATGAGTTCCGCGAGTTCTTCCCGGAGAACAAGGTGGAGTACTTCGTCAGCTATTACGACTACTACCAGCCCGAGGCCTACATCGCGCAGACCGACACCTACATCGAGAAGGAGTCGACCATGAACGATGAGATCGACCGGCTTCGCCATGCCGCCACTGCGGCGTTGCTGACCCGGGAAGACGTGATCATCGTGGCCTCGGTCTCGGCCATCTACGGTCTCGGTTCCCCTGAGCAGTACGAGGGCAGGCTGCTGCGGGTGATCCGTGGGGTGGAGTACCCGCTTGGGGACGCGGTGCGCCGCCTCGTTGACATCCAGTACGAGCGCAACGAGGTCAACCTGGTCCGGGGCAAGTTCCGGTTGAAGGGGGACACGCTCGAGATCTTCCCGGCGTACGAGGAGACCATCTACAGGGTCGAGTACTTCGGGGACGAGGTGGACCGCATCCTGCGGATGAACCCGGTGACCGGTGAGATCCTCGAGGAGATGTGCGAGATCATGGTGTATCCGGCCACCCACTATGTCGCCGGCCAGGAGCGCATGCTCCGGGCGGTTGCCGACATCGAGGTCGAGCTACACGAGCGGCTCGGCGAGCTGGAGAAGAAGGGGAAGATGCTCGAGGCGCAACGGCTGCGTATGCGCACCTCCTACGACATGGAGATGATGCGCGAGATCGGAACCTGCGCTGGGATCGAGAACTACTCACGGCACCTGGATAGGCGAGAGGCCGGGAGCCCTCCGTACACCCTGCTCGACTACTTCCCCGACAACTACATGACGATCATCGACGAGAGTCACGTCACCATCCCGCAGATCCACGGACAGTACGCGGGCGATCGCAGCCGCAAAGAAGTACTGGTCGAGCACGGGTTCCGGCTCCCGTCGGCGATGGACAACCGGCCGATCACGTTTGAGGAGTGGTTCGAGAGGACCAACCAGTGTGTCCTGCTGTCGGCGACGCCGGGGCGTTGGGAGATGGATATCTCCTCCCAGGTGGTCGAGCAGGTGATCCGGCCGACGGGGCTGGTCGACCCCGAGGTCATCGTGCGCCCGACCAAGGGCCAGATCGACGACCTGATCGAGGAGATCCAGCTCCGCGCCGAAAAGGACCAGCGGGTCTTGGTCACGACACTCACGAAGAAGATGTCTGAGGACCTCACCGACTATCTGCTCGAGCTGGGCGTCAAGGCCCGCTACCTCCACTCCGACATCGACACGTTGGAGCGGGTGCAGATTCTCAGCGAGCTGCGGCTCGGCGAGTACGACGTGCTCGTCGGAGTGAACCTGCTCCGTGAGGGGCTCGACCTTCCCGAAGTGGCGCTCGTTGCGATCCTGGATGCGGACAAGGAGGGCTTCCTACGCTCCCAGACATCGCTGGTGCAGACCATCGGCCGCGCCGCCCGGAATGTCGAGGGTCAGGTCATCATGTACGCCGACGCCGTCACCGACTCGATGCAATGGGCGATCAGCGAGACCAACCGGCGTCGCCGGCTGCAGATGGATTTCAACGAGACGCACGGCATCGATCCGCAGACCATCCGGAAGCGGGTCACCGACATCCTTGCGCTCGTGCAGAGCTCGGACGCGCCATCTGCCGATCGGCGGGTTCGGGAAAGCAGCGAACGCAAGCCGCTCGATCTGGGTACCGCCGACCTCCGCCGGCTCATCCAGAGCCTCGAGGAGGAAATGCACGAGGCGGCAACAGAACTGCGTTTCGAGTACGCAGCACGGCTGCGCGACGAGGTCAACGAGTTGAAGCGAGAACTGCGCGAGGTCAGAGAAGCGGCCAGATAGAAGGGTCGATCTCCGCAGAAGAGGGTCGCCCGGAGGTTATCGTCGTGGCAATGATGGACGATGCCGGAGACCGGCGGGCGTGGCGGCTGCGCATCTACCCGATAGTGGTGCTCGCAACGCTGTTGACGAGTGTTGTCTTTGCCGCCGTCGTGTTCGACGAGGACGATCCTGAGAGCCGGCTCGGCGGAGACTTCCCTGCGTTCTACGGGGCCGGGAAGATCGCCGCGGCGGGGGATTGGGACGATCTCTACTCGGCGGAACGCCAGCAGCGGGAGCAGGCCGGCCTGATCGATGACGTGGGCGGCTACCTCTACTTCTCATATCCGCCGTTTGTCGCCGGAGCGTATGCGCCGCTCGCCGAGCTCGAGTACCGATGGTCGTTCCTCGTCCATACCCTTGTGATGCTCCTCGCCCTGGTCGGAGCGGTATGGCTCCTGTGGCCCTGGTTGCGCCGTCTCGGCTGGCCACCGGCAGCACTGCTGGTCGCCGCTCTTGCCTTCTACCCGATCCTGCGTGCGGTGCCGGGCGGTCAGAACACCACACTGAGCCTCTTCCTGCTCGCTGCAGCCACACGTCTTGATCACGATGAGAGGCCGATGGCCGCAGGGGTCGCGCTCGCCCTGCTGTTGTACAAACCGCAGTTCGGGGTGGTGGCGGTGCCGCTTCTGCTGGTGGCGAGGCGGTGGCGGGTGCTCGGCGGATGGGGGTTGGGAGCGGCAGGTCTCTACGCACTGTCCGCACTGCCGCTCGGCTGGGACTGGGCGGCGGAGTGGTGGCGACAAGCGACCTCGTTCCGCGATCTGAACACTGCGGCCAACGGAGCGAACTTCGTGTCTCTGCCCGGCTTCTTCGAGAACACGTCAGCGTCGGCCGTTGGACCACTACTCGGGTACGCGCTCGCGGCCGGATTCGGGCTCGGCGTGGCCTTCTTCTGGTGGCGCCATCCGCACACGGCGGCGCTGGAGCGCTACGCCCTCATCGGGGCTGCGGTTGTGCTCGCCGCACCACAGACGCTCTTCTACGACGCCGGGCTGCTCCTCCTCGGCGTGGTTGCCGTCTCGAGCATCGACACCGCTCGTGCCGGCACCCTGGCAGCGGGGATGATCGCGCTGTCCTGGCTGCAGCCGCTGGCGGAGGGGCTCGGCTGGTCACCGCTGGGGCCCATCGCCTGGACGGTATCGCTTGCGGTGCTGTGGTTCCTGCTGAACGCGTCCCAGGTCGAACCTACGCTCGTGTAATTCTGTCGGGGGGCCCAACTACAATCGCCGGATGGCCGTTGATCGAGGCGGAGGACGGCAAAAACGGTGGGCAGCGACAAGATCATCATCAAGGGTGCGCGCGAGCACAACCTCGCCAACGTTGACCTCGAACTCCCGCGCGACCAGCTGATCGTCTTCACCGGCCTATCCGGATCGGGGAAGTCGTCGCTTGCGTTTGACACCATCTATGCGGAGGGGCAGCGACGTTACGTGGAGAGCCTCTCGGCCTACGCGCGCCAGTTCCTCGGCCAGATGGACAAGCCCGACGTCGACTTCAT
>JASJBC010000186.1 GCA_030066715.1 Acidimicrobiia bacterium | reverse complement strand
CGCTGACCGCCGAACTGTGCCTTACCACCGAGCGGCTGCTGGGTGATCATCGAGTACGGGCCGGTCGACCGAGCGTGGATCTTGTCGTCCACGAGGTGGATCAGCTTCAGGATGTAGATGTAGCCAACAGTGACCGGAGAGTCGAAGGCCTCACCGGTGCGACCGTTGTAGAGCGTCGCTTTGCCGGTACCGTCGACCAGCTTCAGACCCTCTGCGGTGTCGTGAGTCTGCTCGAGGAGTTTGACGATCTCCTTCTCGCTGGCTCCATCAAAGACCGGTGTCGCCACGGTCTGCCACGGCTCGGCGCCCTCAGCGGCAGGGCTGGGGAAGTCGTCGAAACCGTCCCAGCCGCGAGACGCTGCCCAGCCAAGGTGCGTCTCGAGAACCTGTCCCAGGTTCATCCGGGAAGGTACGCCGAGCGGTGACAGGATGATGTCGACCGGCGTGCCGTCTTCGAGGAACGGCATGTCCTCTTCCGGCAGGATCTTGGCGATAACGCCCTTGTTGCCGTGTCGACCGGCGAGCTTGTCGCCCGCCGAGATCTTGCGCTGCTTGGCGACATAGACGCGCACCAGCTCGTTCATGCCCGGAGGCAGATCGAAGCCGTCCTCACGGCGGAACTCCTTGACGGCAATCGCCTTGCCGCTCTCACCGTGTGGAACCTTGAGTGACACGTCGCGTACCTCACGCGCCTTCTCGCCGAAGATCGCCCGCAGCAGACGCTCCTCGGGGGTCAGCTCGGTCTCACCCTTCGGGGTCACCTTGCCGACCAGGTAGTCGCCGGGTCCAACCTCGGCGCCGATACGGATGATGCCGCGGTCGTCCAAATCGCGGAGCACCTCCTCGGCCACATTGGGGATGTCCCTCGTGATCTCCTCGGCGCCGAGCTTGGTGTCCCGGGCGTCGATCTCATGCTCCTCGATATGGATCGAGGTCAGCATGTCGTGCTTGACGAGACGCTCGGAGAGAATGATGGCGTCCTCGTAGTTGTAACCCTCCCACGGCATGAACGCCACGAGCAGATTACGACCGAGGGCCAACTCACCCTGATCGGTCGAAGGACCGTCGGCGAGCAGTGCGCCAACCTTCACCTTGTCGCCCTCGGCGACGCGAGCCTTCTGGTTGATACACGTGCCCTGGTTGGAACGCTCGAACTTGCTCAGCCGGAAGGTGTGCTTCTGGTTTGCACCGTCTTCCTTGATGACGATGTAGTCGCCGGTGACCTCCACCACGGTGCCGCTGACGGGGCTGACGATCACGTCGCCGGAGTCGTGCGCAGCGCGCTGCTCGACACCGGTGCCCACGAGTGGGGCATCCGCCTGGAGAAGCGGCACGGCCTGCCTCTGCATGTTGGAGCCCATCAGTGCCCGGTTGGCGTCGTCGTGCTCGAGGAACGGGATGAGCGCGGTCGAAACCGAGATCAGCTGCTTCGGCGAAACGTCCATGTAGTCGACCTGGTCTGCGTCGACCTGGTCGACCTCACCGCCGGTCTTGCGCACCAGGACACGATCACGCTCGAACGTGCCGTCCTCGCTCAGCGGTGCGTTCGCCTGGGCAATGATGTGGTCTTCCTCGGCGGCGGCGGTGAGATAGTCGATCCGATTCGTGACCTTGCCCTTGGTCACCCGGCGGTACGGCGTCTCGATGAACCCGTAGCGGTTGACCTTGGCGTAGGTCGCCAATGAACCGATCAGACCGATGTTCGGACCCTCAGGAGTCTCGATCGGGCACATGCGCCCGTAGTGGGAGGGGTGAACGTCACGGACTTCGAAGCCGGCACGCTCCCGGGACAGGCCGCCCGGGCCCAAGGCCGAGAGGCGGCGCCGGTGCGTGAGGCTGGCCAGCGGGTTCGGCTGATCCATGAACTGACTCAGCTGGCTGGTCCCAAAGAACTCCTTGATCGAAGCGACGACAGGGCGGATGTTGATCAGGCTCTGCGGCGTGATCGCTTCCGGATCCTGCGTCGTCATCCGCTCCCGGACCACGCGCTCGAGACGGGTGAGCCCGACCCGGATCTGATTCTGGATGAGCTCGCCGACCGTGCGAACGCGGCGGTTGGTGAAGTTGTCGATGTCGTCGACGCGGAATCCCTCCGTGCCCATGCGCAGTTCGATTAGGTAACGGATGGTCTCGAGCATGTCGTCGTGGCTCAGAAGGCCGTGCTCGTTGGCGTCGTACGAATCGAGGTCGACCGCCTTGCGGCCAAACTTCAGGTCGAGCTTGTACCGACCGACCCTGGTGAGGTCGTAGCGCTTCGGGTTGTAGAAGAGGTTGTTGATCAACCCGCGAGCCGACTCGATCGTGGTGAGCTCACCCGGACGCAGCTTGCGATACAGGTCGAGGAGAGCTTCGTCCTTGGATGTCGCCGGGTCCTTCTCCAGCGTGTTGGCGATCAACTCGGAGTTGTTGAAGAGAGCCAGGATCTCCTCGTCGCTCTCGCCAAAGCCGAGGGCGCGGAGGAAGGTCGTCACGTACTGGCGACGCTTGCGGTCAACACGCACGCCGACCGTGTCCTTCTTGTCGACGTCGAACTCGAGCCAGGCGCCGCGACCGGGGATGACCTTGGCAGCAAAGATGTCCTTGTCGGATGTCTTGTCGATCGTCAGGTCGAAATACACGCCCGGGGATCGCACGAGCTGGCTGACGACGACACGCTCCGTGCCGTTGATGATGAAAGTCCCGTTCGGGGTCATCATCGGGAAATCGCCCAGGAAGACCTGCTGTTCCTTGATCTCACCGGTCTCCCGATTGAGGAAG
Organism: Acidimicrobiia bacterium; assembly: GCA_030066715.1. Lineage (GTDB taxonomy): Bacteria > Actinomycetota > Acidimicrobiia > Spongiisociales > UBA5794 > JAAETI01. The sequence goes on along the minus strand of JASJBC010000186.1, from coordinate 3,742 downwards.
CGGGCCGTGACGAAGAGCGGCTTGGAGTAGTTGGCGTCCTGCTCCTTGGCATCGGCAATCGACAGCGGGGCATCGCCGAACCTGTGGTCTGTCAGTTCGAGAGCGAGGTTGCCGGTGAAGTCCTCGATCGGAGAGACCTCACCAAAGATCTGCTTGAGACCGTTCTCGAGGAACCACGAGAAAGAGTCGTGTTGGACGGCCAAGAGATTCGGGAGATCGTGAACCTCGGGAATCTTGGCGAAGGACAGGCGGTCGGTGCGCGCACGAGCCAAGGGAGACTCCTCTTCAGATGGTGGACGACGGATTAGTGGAAAAGGCTGGGCAGGGTATAGACGACGAAAGACCAGGATAGCACACAGCTACCCTGGCGATGCAAACGCGGCGTCGCGGGAAACGTACTCTTCAACTGGTGACAGGCACGATACAAAAGTTTCGCACCCTATTCAAGGGCCGGCCGACTCATTTCCAGTGAGTCGGTTTTGACCATGAGGAAGGGGGAGCAGGCATGACCCGCTCCCCCTTCTCGTTCTTGCGGATCTCAGTTCCGTATTTGGAAGTGACGTCCGCCAGAACCGTGGTTCTTGGTTCTGCTACTTGAGTTCGACGGTGGCGCCGGCTTCCTCGAGCTGGGCCTTGGCTGCCTCGGCAGCCTCCTTGTCGGCGGCCTCGAGAACCGTGTTCGGGGCACCGTCGACGACTTCCTTGGCTTCCTTCAGCCCCAGGCTGGTGAGCGAGCGCACCACCTTGATGACCTGGATCTTCTGGGAGCCGGCTGCGGTGAGGACGACGTCGAACTCGTCCTGCTCGGCAGCAGCCTCACCGCCACCCTCTGCGGGGGCGGCAACAGCCATCGCCATCGGGGCGGCTGCGGTTACGTCGAATTTCTCTTCAAATGCTTTCAGGAACTCTGAGAGCTCGAGGACACTCATCTCCTCGAAGACGCCCAGGAGCTCCTCAGTCGTCATCTTTGCCATGTCATGCCTCCTCGGCCTCTTCGGCCGGGTCTTCGTCGTTGGACTTCGCGTCGTCACCGTTGTCGGTCGATGCCTCAGGTTCGGCGGCCTCGGTGGGCTTCTCCTCGACTGCTTCTTCCGCTTCGTCGTCCGATGCGTCGGCATCGGCGGTCGCGGCTTCGGCGGCAGGAGCCTCCTCTGTGGTGTCGGCGGTTTCGGCCTCGGGAGCCTCGTCGGCCTCGGGAGCCTCGTCGGCTGGGGCGGCCTCTTCCTTCTTCTCGACGAGCTGCTGCATCGCCGATGCGAGGTTGCGGGGCAACGCCTCCAGCAAACCGGCGAGGTTTGCCATCGGGGCTTGCATCGCACCTGCGATCTTGGAGAGCAGCACTTCGCGCGACTCGATCTCGGCAAGTTCGCTGATCCGCTCCGGCGAAAGGAACTCGGTCCCAAGCAGACCGCCCTTCACGTGGAAGGACTCGTTCTCCTGGGCAAACTCCTTGAGCGCCTTGGCGGCGGAGACAGGGTCCCCGTCGGCGAATGCGATACCGGTCGGACCGAGGAATAGCTCGTCGAGGTCGGTCAGTTCGAGTTCGGCGGCGGCACGGCGAGCCAAGGTCATCTTCACGACCTTGAACTCAGCCCCACCTTCGCGCAACCCGCGCCGCAACATCTGCTGCTGCTTGACCGACAAACCGGCGTACTCAGCGAGGAACACTGCGCGAGCGCGCTCGAGACGTTCTTTGATCTCGGCGACGGCCTGGACCTTCTCTGGTCTTGGCATGTGTCTTCCTCCTACTGGTTCACGCTGCACACCTCATCTCACAACGGAAGCTTCACGAAAGAAGCCCCCGCCAAGACAAGGAGGGAGCCTTATGACAAAGCAACCTGCGCTGGCGTCTTGCGACTTATGTTCCGAGAGGAACACCCGCGGTCTTGGGTCGAGGTATGAGGTTGTGCGGGGGCGACTGTAACTGAGGCGGGTGACTACTGCAAGGTGGGATCGTCTCGGCCGATAAAGGTGGGAAACCACTGCTCCCCCCTACCGCCGCTGCCTTCGCAGCGTCGGTACCTTCCCCCCAGAGGGGGGACTGACAAGCCCCGCAGTTGCGGAGCAACTGCCAACGAATCCACGATGCCCTCACCCGCCTTCGCTTTGCTCGGCACCCTCTCCCAAGGGGAGAGGGAAAGAGACGAAACGCCCGGATCTCGCCGGACGTTTCGTCGGTAACGGGAAACCCAAGGTCGGGAGAGCGGTTCGCTCTTGAGGATTCGGGCAGACGGCGGGCCAGGAAGCCATCTACACGCACCACTCATGACGACCAGGGTAGGGGCTGGTAAATGTCACAGTGGCCGAAACCCGCCCTCGGAACGGTGGTGGATCGTCCCTGCCACCGGCCTTGGGTGTGTCCCCGTTGATCTGCAGTTGTGGTCTGATCATATCGCGGGGTTTGTTGGAATACCAGTGAAAAAGTAGTCAAACAACCCCGTTCGACCACTCTCCGTAGTCGAGTAAACGCTCAAGCCCGCGATTTGGGTTGGATTCGGCCTGTCCCCGGGTCTAGCGCAGCGCCTTCACGGCATCTTCGAGCTCGCCGGTGTCGACGTTGACCCCCGGACCCATCGTCGAGGAGACAGTGACCTTGCGCACAAAACGACCCTTGGCTGCCGCCGGGCGAGCCCGAATGATCTCGTCCGCCAGAGCCGTCAGGTTGCCAAGCAGCTGCTCGCTCTCAAACGACACCTTGCCGATCGGGACGTGCACGTTGCCATAGCGGTCGTTCCGATACTCGACCTTGCCCGCCTTGAACTCCTTGACGGCCTTGCCGACATCCTTGGTCACAGTGCCACTCTTCGGATTCGGCATCAGGCCGCGGGGGCCGAGGATCGAGCCGAGCTTGCCGACGTGGGGCATCATGTCCGGGGCTGCGATGGCGATATCGAAGTCGAGCGCGCGACCGCCCGAGATCTCTTCAGCCAGCTCCTTGCCGCCCACGATGTCGGCGCCGGCTTCCTCGGCCTCGGCGAGAAGCTCGCCTCCGACGAAGGCCGCAACACGAACCTCCTTGCCGGTGCCGTTCGGAAGGCTGACGGTGCCACGAACGAGCTGGTCTGCCTTGCGGGCATCGATGCCGAGGCTGAACACAACGTCGACGCTCTCGTCGAACTTGGCGAATGCCATGCTGCGGACGATCTCTACTGCGTCTCCCGGCCCGTAGCTCGAGCTCTTGTCGTACTGCCTCTTGGCAGCGGCGGTGTTCTTGCCCTTCTTTGCCATTTCGTCACCTCCAGTGGTGCAAACGGGGATGGCTCCCCTCCCACGTATGTGGAGACCATGGGATTGGTCCTCAGTCTCCTATTTGCAATTCCTCGAACTCAGGCGATGGGCCCGCCGCGGACTGGGCGAGCCTCGAGCATGAGCTCATCAACCGTCGACCGTGATCCCCATCGAGCGGGCGGTGCCTTCGACGATCTTCATCGCGGCGTCGATGTCGTTGGCGTTCAAGTCGACCATCTTGGTCTCGGCGATGTGCTTGACCTGCTCACGGGTGACGCTGCCGACCTTCTCCTTGTGCGGCTCCGGCGAGCCCTTCTCCAGCTTGGCGGCCTGACGCAGCATCACCGCGGCGGGAGGCGTCTTCGTGACAAAGGTGAACGAGCGGTCCTCGTAGATCGAGATCTCGACCGGGATGATCGTGCCCGATTGGCTAGCCGTTGCGTCGTTGTATGCCTTGACGAAGTCCATGATGTTGACACCGTGCTGACCCAGCGCCGGACCGACCGGCGGCGCC
>JASJBC010000021.1 GCA_030066715.1 Acidimicrobiia bacterium | reverse complement strand
AGCAGGATGAGGTTGTCGATGTTGGTCTCGCCAAGCGACTCGACCCAGCCGGCGACGTGGTGAGCGTCACACCACCGTGGTTGGCGGTGGCAGCCCGGGAAGCGGCAGTGCCGGTCGCGGACGGCGAGCGCACGTCGTTGGCGGCTTGTCGCCGTGCGAGCTGCCCGGCCCATATCGAGGACCTGCGAGGGACCGGCGGTGACGAATCGGGCCAAGCGGGCATCGCAGCACATCTGCTCGAGCACGGAGCGGATGACCGGGCCGACACCGTCGATATCGCAGCGGGCTGCGGCCATCTGTGGGGTTTCGCCGAGCAGCGAGGCGACGTCGATGACTGCGTTGATGTTTGGTGGGTTGCCGCCCGGCTTCTCGTCCTTCGTGTACCAGTTGCTGAGGTCGGTGAGTGCGTCGGCTCGTCGTTGCGACAGCAGTCGAGGGCCGTCCGGGGTGTCTTCGGGGTCGGGCGGTGCGATGTGGTCGAGGGTGGACAGGAGGGTCTCGCCGGCAACGGGATCGAGGTAGAAGTCGCCCGTGACCCAGCCATCCAAGCCGACGGACGCATGCAGATGCCGCCGTTCCCACTTCTGCATGAACTCGTCCTTGCCGAGTTGGTCGTCGGCGAGCGAAGCCCACCGCCGCATGAGGGTGGTGAAATCGGCGACCGGGAGGTTCTTGGCCTGATCGACAATGGTGTCGGCGTGGTCATCGAGAAGCGGTGCCCGGTGCTTGGCCATGACCCGGCCGATGGCCTCGACATGTGGCGCGGTGATGTCGCCGTCGGCCAATGCCTGTGAGATCTGATGATGCGTGTCGACGAGGCGGGCAAGCTTGACCAGCCGCTGCGCCTCGTGCTCCGAGATCGGCGTGCGGTGGGTGAGCCAGGACCGCGGGGAGAGAGCGCCGTCGATCTCCCAAGCTCGATCCCGGTCCCATGACCCGGTGAGCCGCAGCACTTCGGCGTCGAAGCGCTCCTTGATGTCGAGCAACTCTTGGAGCCGTTCTGACTTCTCCGGACCCGTCCAGTTGGTGCGGTCCTCGGCCGCCAAGGCAGCGGTCGCCATGCGCATTTGCAGCACGGGATCTCCGCTGTCTGTGGGTGGATTGCCCGATTCCTGAATACCGATCATGAGGACAACGTATCGCAAGGCACCGACGAGAAATCGGAGGTGGGGGGCGGGAAGCGTCGCCTAGGTGAGCTGCGATATCTCGAAGAGATGACCGTCGGGATCTCGGAAGAAGGCTCGGATCTCTCCACCCCGATCGAGCGGTGGGGTCAGGAACTGTGCTCCTCGCGAGGAGAGAAGTTCGAAGGTGCGCTGGCAATCCTCCACCCGGAAGATGATCTGACTGCTGACCCGGTCGCGGTCATCGGGCACAGCCAAGGTGACCGTCGGCTTGTCTGGAGAGGGTTCGCCACCTGTCACGAGCAACAGCCAGTTCCCCATCAGGTCCAATACGACCGATGTGCCACCGTACTCGCCGTACACCGAGGCATCCAGAACGTCGACATACCAGTCACGGCTGGCCGCAGCATCAGCCACGACGAGCATGTGCGTGAGTGCTTTGGCGTCGAACCGATCCATGCAGCGCACCCTATCAGCCGAGCTACTGACGGCTCGCCCGCCTGCTACCAGCTGCGACTCGCTCGCTTCGGGTGCTTGTGGCGTCCGCCCCCGCTCGAGCGCTTGATCGATATCGGTACCTGCGTGATGAGGTTCGCACTCTGCCCCTTGGTTTTGGCTCTCGCTTTGGCTGGCTGTGGGGTGGAGGACAGCTCGGCCACCTTCACGCTGGCAGACGGGAGGGTGTACTCGGAAACGGATTGCCCATCTTCGGCGAACCCGCTCATCGGCGGTCATGACGCAGCTGATGGTCTACCGGTTAAGGGACAAACTGACAGAGCGAGAGTCGAGGCCGAGCTCGAGGCAGTCCGAGATCACCTGGTTGGGGCGAACGGCGTCGTCGATGTGAACGTGGTTCCCAGGAGCGGCGAGGTCTGGTATCGCCTTCCTGATGGGGACTACGCGGTTGAGCTCGTCGAAGACTTCCAGTACGAGGCCACTCTCGGTCCCGAAGGTGTCTGCCCGACGGCCCCCTACTCCGCCAACGGCGTCCCGGTGCTCTACAACCGAGCCGACGGCTGATTCGCAGCCACCTCGACGATGAACCTGGCTGCGGGAAGGTCAGGGGCGCTGAAGGTGCGGGGACGTGGCCACAACGAAGGGCCGCATCGACAATTACGCGGGCGTGTTCCATCCCTTGCGATGATCGTTGGGTCGGCGCGGGTCCGTGCGTTCGAGATAGATCCTCGGTCGTTGGGAACCGCCTCAGTTGACGGGACGTTGTCCTATTGTGGGTCTTGGCTCACGTGATCCTGGCGGTGGTGAATTGAGGCACGTGCGGATTGGACTGCTTCTTGCCGTTTCGCTCTTTGTCCTCGTCTCCGCATGCAGCACGCGTCCGGCACAGGAACCGACTCCCACCTCCACCACTCCCAGCACCGTTACTAGTTCGCCTGCCCCTCCCTCGGCCTCGATCCCGCCGACATCCTCGACCACAACCGAGACCGCAGTATCTTCGGACGACCCCCAGTATTTCCGATTCGACAATTCCGGCCTCTACTTCGTTGACGCCGCTGGCGAGCATCAACTCGTCTTCGATCAGGTCTGGGGGGTCTCGCATGACGGGATGGGCGGCGTCCTCTACACCACTGGCGGCGAGGCGTGGCAGCCCGGCCTGCATTGGACAAGGCCGAGGTCAGTTTCCCCAGAAACACTCGACTACGACCACGGATGGGCAGGAGTCCTTGATGGTCGGCCGATGCTGGTTGCGTCGAAGGGCATCTGGTCGGGCGATTGTCCGGAGACGGAGTACCAAATGCACGTCGTAGACCTACTGACGGGTGAAGAGCAGTTCTTCGGGTGCTTCGGGGGTGAGGACGGCGGCGTCAGCGTGACGTCAGGAGGCGGCGAGCTGCTCGTCGGTACGTCGTGGTTGGCAGTGGGCGCTAGCGGAACAGACAGGAAGATTCACCTATACGACACCACGGGGCGAGAGATCGTGCACCCTGCGAATCCAGTAGCGGAGTCGTGCGCTCCATGCGAGCTCGAGGCCCACCTGTCTGTAGACGGGTCGCTCCTCGCCTACCGGCTGCGCCCCGACGCCAAGTGGTCGCTCGAACTGGAGGACTTGCAGCGTATCGACCAACTCACCCACGAGGAGTGGTGGAACACCACTAAGCACATACCCTCGCACATTGGGGTTGTCGATCTTGAACGCGGTGAAGAGGTGTTCTCGATTGCAGCGCCGGCCGGAGAGCGCCTCGTCGACTTCGATGGCCGCCGGTTGGTGATCGAGTCTTGCGACATGGTCGAAGGCGAAGAAGACATAGTGCGGACATGCTCCTCGAGAGTTGTCAGTATCGAGAGCGATTTGCCTGAGGTCGTCGTCACGGGCAGCGTACGCCTCGCAGACGAGGTGTGTTGTCAACCACCCGGTGCTGATGTGTTCCCACCATTCCTACGGGTGTGGTCACCATGGGACGGGGAGGTGGTCGACAGCCACACCTACAGGTTTGAAGGCGTGGCCGACCCTGACGCGACACTCGTTGCTGCAGGACGCCCCGTCATAATCGAGCCGCATGCAACGTGGAGCATTGAACTCGAGCTACAGCCCGGTCCGAATGCAGTCGCAATAACGGCGACAGACGACGCTGGCAACACAACCACGATCATGCGAAACGTGATTCTCGACGCTGGCCCTACTGAGTTCGACCCGGATTCCTGGATTGGCGTCACCTTCACGGTCGACGGGCCGGAGGATCCGCATGAGATCAAGGTTGGCGGAGAGCCGACAGGATTCTTCACTCCATGGTGGCTTGCTCAGCCATGCTGTGACGATCACGATCTTCTAGTGGTTGCATCTCCCAACCCTGAGGAGTTCGACTCAGAGCGCATGGCGATGATCTGGCTCACGACCCGAGGCGACGCTTCGGCCGATAACTCGCGGACCGTCTTGCTCAGCGAAGGTTTCGTCGTGGCCCCGGGCATGGCCTTCCCAGACAGCTGCGACGACGGCACGCCGGGCACCACCTCTGAGCGCCTCTTCGGCATCACCGCTCTGCCCCCACCGTACGTGCAGGAGCCGGTGTTCGCCTGGCGGGTACATCTGGAGGGTATCGAGCAAGTCGACACTGCAGGGCTCCGCTGCGGATTCATCACAGACTGAAGCCCCGAGACTTGTTGAACCCAAGTGACTATCCGGGCGAACCCGCGCCGCCTACTCCTTGTGCCCTCCGGTGAATCAGGGACCATAGAGCTTTCCCAGCGTCCGGCGGTCCATCGAGTCGACATACTCGGAGTCGAACCACGAGACCACGGCGTGGATTGCGCGGGACGAAAGGGTGCGGCCCGAGATACGCCGATTCACACCCGTCCTGCCGCTCCCTAGAGTTGCCTGGTCCACGAAGAGGTAACCACGAATGGCCTCAAACACAGGCGACGAGATCGAAGTCAGGGAGCTGGCAGCAAACAGCATCGAGCTGATCCGCGAGATCGATCGATCAGAGCACATAGACGTGCTCTACACGGTCGACGACGGACGGCTCCACAGCGAGCGTGTCGAAATCGAGGTGCCGCCGTGGGATCCCGAGGGTGACGGTGACCACAGTTCTGCACGGCGGATCACTGAGTTCGAGCCGATCGTCACTGGCGGGGCGGCGTTGCTCGGGGCGTTCATCGATGATCTCTTCGCAGGTATCGCCATTGTGGATCCCAGCTTCGAGGAGGGGACCGCCTGGTTCGCCTTTCTCCATGTGAGCCGGGTGTACCGGCGCAGGGGCGTTGCCTCGGCGCTGTGGGACGCCGGCGTGAAGATCGCAGCCGACGCCGGCGCAAGCTCGATGTACGTCTCGGCGACACCGAGCGGTTCCGCCGTCGGCTTCTACACCAGTCACGGATGCCGGCTGGCGGAGCGACCACATCCGGAGCTCTTCGCCATGGAACCGGAGGACATTCACCTGACCTGCCCGGTTACATGAGCTGGTTGCGTCGTCGCGGTCAGAACCGGGCTAGCACCCGATTGCGCTTGACCACTCGCCGCAGCAAGAGCAGCAACCCCAGCGAGACGAATCCCCCGATGAGCGTCCCGTAGATGTCCTTCCAGTCGAATACGCCCTTGGGGAGGTAGGGCTGCAGGATCTCGTAGAGGATGTAGCCGACGACCAGGAACCCGATGACGTTGAAGGCCTTTCGCTTCTGCGAATTCAGGATCGCCAGCGAGAGGAAGATCTGAACAACGATCCCGCCAAGGTTGCCGATGCTGTCGGCAATCCCGAAGTCGTTGATCTCATTGTCGTAGATGTACGGACGGTACACGGACCTGCCCACCTCGGTCAGGAAGAAGGCGACCACAAAGGTCAACGCATAGAGCAGGCGGAGCAGGTCGATCGTCCGGAATGACTCCCGGTCCGTGAAGAGGTAGCCGATGGGTCTTGCCATCGTCATGTGCTCCGTCGGCTGAGTTCCTGGGTGGTCGACTTCGAACGGTGACTCGTCTTCGCACCACGTTTGATGATAGGTACGCCCTGTGAGCGGGCCTCGACTCGTCTAGCCGGCAGCGTTGCGGACGATCTCGGCGATGCGGTTTTCGGTGGGCTCGTCCAGTTCGGTGAGAAACCAGGCCGATTCGATCAGGTGATCGGGTGCGTCCTCAGCACGGGCGAGGTTGGCCTTCTCCGTCAGGCCGAACGTCACGTAGTCGTCGACGCGGAAGAAGCAGATGACCGGGCTGCGCTTCGACTTGGCGTAGCCCGGCATGCCGTACCACAACCGAGGCTCCAGCTCGGGGGCGCTCTCCATGATGATCTCGTGGATCCGGGCTGCAATGTCCTCATAGGGAGTCATGCCGGCGATCTTCTCCAGCACGGCAGCTTCGTCATCCGTCGCTCTATCGGCCATGGTCCCCTCCTCACTCGTTGCGGCAACCTACCGGGGCCAGACATTCCCGTCGAGCATTCCCCTCGCTCAGTGCCGGTACCTCGGCGGTTCGGTCTAGCGTGAGGGACCGTGAGACACGGAGGTGGTTCGATACCGGCGAGATCGCTCCTCGTCTTTCTCGTGTTGGTCGTTGCCGCGACATCTTGCTCGGACGGGCCCGCTGGGCTTCCTCCAGACCGAACCACGGCGGACGGCCTGTGGTTGATGGTCATGAACGACTGCGAAGGAGATTGTGAGGAGCCGGGTATCGGTATGGGGGGACGGTATTACCACGCCCCGTTCTGCGAACCGATCGATGAGATGCATCTGGGCGACAGGATCGCCGTCGCCGATCCGGAGTCGCCGATCGCCGTGCCCTACGAGGTGGCAAGACCAATATCCGGCGTCGATGTTGCCGCGGCGGTGGCGGTTGGCTCTGCGTCGCCATCGGTGTGCGACAACAGAGATCGAACGGGGTGGTTTGCGTTCAGGACCGTGGAGTATCTCCACAGCGCAGACCTAGATCAGGAGATTCGAAGTCGCGCCCCGTGAGCGTTAGCCGGCCACCAATGCGTCGACGCCTGCGCGGGCGGCGGTGACGATCTGGTTGACTTTGGCGAGTTCGGTGCGGGGGACCGGTTGCAGTGGCTTGCGTGGAATGCCGGTCCACAGGCCCGCCGCGCCCGCCGCGGCCTTGGTGCCGACGACGCCGTAGCTCTCGATAGCTCTGGTGGCGGCGGTCAGCTGCGACTGCAGAGGCTCGGCGCGCGACACCGACTCACGCGCAGTAGTGACGACGGCGGAAACCAGCTCGGGCAGATAGTTGGCCGATGCGGTGATCGCACCGACTGCACCACCGGCGATGGCCTGGGTGAGGGCACTGCTCGACCCTGAGTAGACGAGGAATCCGTCTGCTGACGCTTCGACCACGTGCTTCGTGTGCAGCGGCCGTCCGGCGCTGTCCTTGAGGCCGACGATGTTGGGATGGCTCGCCAGCTCGGCCGCGTACTCGGTAGGCAGGTCGTAGCCGGTGACCGGGGGCACCGAGTAGAGGAAGATCGGTGCCGATGCCGTCTCGGCGACGGCCTCGTAGAAGCGACGCACCGCATCGTGATTGCCCCGAGCCAAACCGGTTGGGGTCGTCACGAGCGCTGCATCGGCTCCGGCGGCTGAGATCTCGTCGACCTGGTTGACCGCCTGGCGCACGGATTGTGCGGCGACCCCACACATGATGAACGGCTCGGCGCCGAGCTCTCTCCGCGCTTCACCGACAAGGAGCGCCCGCTCACCCGGCTCCAGATAGGGGCCTTCACCCGTCGAGCCACCGATCACGAAGCCGGTGACGCCGCGCCCGGTCTGGATCTGCAGATTGTGATGATGAGCCTCGACGATGATGTCACCGTTGTCGTCAAACGGGGTGATCAACGCCGTCATGAAATGTGGAGGTGTGCGCACAGATCCCTCTTTCATCGTGCCGGACACAGGGTACTGCCCTTTTTCTGCTTGTCAGCTGTTGGCACCCTGTCTTGGGAGCTCGGGGACGTCTTCGCCGTATAGCCACTTGTCGAACAGATCGTCTAGATCTTGCCCCGATATCGATTCGGCAAGTGTGATGAAATCGTTAGTGGTCACGACATCGTTGCGATAGGTGTCGGCATACTCGCGGACGATGGCGAAGAAGGCCTCGTCGCCGACTTCGACCCGGAGGGCGTGCAGCACGAGCCCGCCGCGGATGTACACGCTCGCGTTGAAGAGGTCGTCGCTGGGTGGCGATCCGGGAGGAGGCAGAGCCGAGACGGCCATGCGGTCGCGTTCCACAGCGATCTGGGACAGCATGGCTGCCTCCCCGGCGGTGTGCTCGATCCACAGCCATTCGGCGTAGGTGGCGAACCCCTCGTTGAGCCAGATGTCGCCCCAATCGGCCGGTGTCACGCTGTTGCCAAACCACTGGTGGGCCAGCTCGTGGACCATCACGATCTCGAAGAACTGCGGGATATCGACAAAGAAGCGGCCGAAGATCGACAGGGTCTGGTTCTCCAGTGCCGCGTCGAAGTCGTCCACCACCGCGATCCCGTAGGCCGCGAAGGGGTAGGGCCCGTAGATCGTCTCGAAGAAGGCAATCATCTCGCCGTGCTTCGCCAGCACCTCGAGTGAGGCCTCGGACAGGTCGTCGGGCAACACGTTGCGCACAGGGATGCCCGCCAGAGATGTTGATGCTGTGTCCTCGACGATGTCACGATCACCGACGATGACCGTTGCCAGATAGGACGCCATCGGCTCGGCCGACTCCCACACCCAGGTAGCCCACCCCAGATCAGTGATCGTCTCGACGAGCGTCCCGTTGGCGGCGGCGATCAACGGATCGGGAACCGTGATCATGAAGGTGTACGTGGCCTTGTCGGTGGGGTGGTCGTTGACCGGGTACCAGGTGCGGGCCCCGTCGGGCTCGGCGATGACGTAGGAAACACCCTTGGAGTCGGTGAGCCAACCGCCGGTGAACGGCAACGCCTCCGACCGCATTGGAGTCGGCGTGCCCTCGTAGGCCACCGCAACGGTAAAGGCTTCGCCGGCAGGGATCACGGTCGGGGAGTGGACGATGAGCTTGTTGTCACGCCGCTCGAAGTCGACCTCCACGTCGTCGACGGTCACCCGGGTCGTTTCGAACCCGATGAAGTCGAGGCTGAATGACTGGATGGCAAGGGTGGCAGTTGCCTCGATCTCCACCAGTGCGTTGATCGTGTTGGGCTCAGGATCGAAGGTGAGGTCGATTGTGTAGTGATCCGCGTCGTAGCCCCGGTTGCCGAGCGTGGGGTAGAGGCTGTCGCCGACCCCGAGCAGGTCCTCGATTTCTGCCGGCTCCGTGGCCGCAGATGCCGCCGTTGTTGTTGTCGGGGACGGCTCTGCAGTGGTCGCTGGGGCGGGCTGCGTGGATTCGGCCGGGACCGCGTCGGTTGCAGCCGGCTCGTCGGCGGAGCTGCAGGCTGCAGCGATTGCGACAACGACGATGAGGAGAGCGGTGCGGCGGATCATGCCGCAAGGTTAAAGCTCCGGGCCGGCTACGTGCTCACCGCGGTTGCGACCGCATCGCCCATCGCCTCGGTTCCGAAGAACTTGCCTCCGCCGGCTATGTCCTTGGTCCGCATGCCGGAGTCGAGCACCACATCGACGGCGGCCTCCACGGCAGCTGCTTCGGTCTCGAGCCCCAGCGAGTGCCGCAGTGCCATGGCGGCGGCAAGGATCGTGGCCAGCGGGTTGGCGAGGTCCTCCCCGGCGATGTCCGGCGCGGAGCCGTGAATCGGTTCGTAGAGACCCGGTTGGGTCTCGCCGAGCGACGCCGAGGGCAGCATCCCGAGCGAACCGGGGAGCATCGAGCCTTCATCGGTCAGGATGTCGCCGAACAGGTTCCCGGTGACGACGACGTCGAAGTCACGGGGCCGGGAGATGAGATGCATCGCCATCGCGTCAACGAGCACCACCTCGTAGTCGACGTCGGGGAACTCCTCGGTCATCACCCGGGAAGCAACGCGACGCCACAGACGGGATACCTCGAGCACGTTGGCCTTGTCGACCGAGGTGAGCTTGTTGCGGCGATTGCGCGCCGCCTGCGCCGCCATGCGCACTATGCGCTCGATCTCGCCCACGGAGTACCTCATCACGCTGGTGGCGACCCGGCCATCGTCGCTCAGCGAGGAATCGCCGAAGTAGATGCCGCCGGTGAGCTCGCGGAAGAAGAGGATGTCGACGCCTTCGATCAGGTCCCGGCGCAGCGGAGAAGCCTCGATCAGTTGGGCGTGAGCCGTGATCGGGCGCAAGTTGGCGAAGAGCCCGAGTTCCTTGCGCAGGGTGAGTAGCCCCGCCTCCGGCCTCGTCTTTGCATTCGGATCGTCCCACTGCGGCCCACCGACGGCGCCGAGGATGATTGCGTCCGCCTCCCGGCAGGCGTCGAGGGTCGACTGGGGCAGCGGGTCACCGTATTCGTCGATGGCGACACCACCCATCGGTCTCGAGTCGAAATGGAACTCGTGACCGAAGCGGCGGCCGACGGCAACGAGCACCCGATAGGCCGCCTCGGTCACCTCGGGGCCGATCCCGTCACCGGGAAGCAGGACGAATGATGCGTTCAAGCTATTGCGTTCCTTCGCTGGTCACGGCGCGCCGATCGACTGCGGCCTTGTTCAATGCGGCCGTGAACGCCCGGGCCGATCCTTCCACGACGTCGGTGGAGACGCCGCGGCCCGAGTAGGTCTCGGGGCCGACCTGGATGATGACGTTCACCTCGGCCATGGCGTCCGCCCCGGAGGTCAACGGGCTGACCCGGTAGTCGAGAAGCACCGCCGGGATTTCGAAGACCTCACGGAGGGCGGCGAACGCGGCGTTCACCATGCCGTCTCCCTCGGAGCATGCCTCCAGAACGTCGCCGTTGCGCCGCAACGTCACGGTTGCCACCGGAGTCTCGCGGTTGCCACCGGAGAAGTGGATGCTGACGAGTTCGATGAGGTCGGGGGTGACGCTCGTCTTCTCCTCGACGATGGCCCGAATTCCCTCCTCGGAGATCTCACCCTTGCGGTCGGCGAGTTCCTTGAACCGGTCGAATGCAGCTTTGAAGTCCTCGTCCTCCAACTGGAGGTCCATCTTCTCCAGTGCGTCTGCGAACGCGGCGCGGCCGGAGTGCTTGCCGAGAACGATTGCGGACGCATGCCCGATGGACTGCGGGTCCATGATCTCGTAGGTCTCTCTGTTGCGCAGCACACCGTGCTGGTGGATGCCGGACTCGTGGGCAAAGGCGTTGCGGCCGACGATCGCCTTGTTGTACTGGATGGGGTAGCCGGTGAGCCGGGACACGAGTCGCGATGTCTCGAAGATCTCGGTCGTGTCGGCGGCGACTTCGACCCCGAAGTAATCCTGGCGGGTCTTGACCGCCATGATGATCTCTTCAGTCGAGGTGTTCCCCGCCCTCTCTCCGAGACCGTTGATGGCGCCCTCGATCTGGCGAGCCCCCGCCTGAATGGCGGACAGCGAGTTCGCAACTGCAAGACCGAGGTCGTTGTGGCAGTGGGTCGAGATGATCACGTCCTCGTTGCCACCGCGCACCTCGCTGTAGACGCGCTCCATGAGCGCAACGAAATCCGACGGTATTGCGTAGCCGACGGTATCGGGGATGTTGATTGTGGTGGCTCCTGCGGCAACCGCACGGCGGCAGCTCTCGATCACGAAGTCTGGATGGGTGCGAGTGGCGTCCTGTGGTGAGAATTCCACGTCGTCTGCGTAGCGGCGGGCGCGGGTAACGGACTCGGTGATCGCCTTCAGGACGTCGTCCTCGGACATGCGCAGCATTTCCTCACGATGGATCTGCGACGTCGAGATGAACACATGGATACGCTGCCGATCCGCTCCGTGGAGAGCGTCTGCGGCAGCGTCGATGTCGTCGGGATGAGTGCGGGCGAGGCTGGCGATCACCGGTCCCGATACCTCGGTTGCGATTCGGGATACCGCATCAAAATCGCCCGGCGAGGATGCGGCGAACCCGGCTTCGATGACGTCTACCTGGAGCCGGGCCAGCTGATGGGCTATGGCTACCTTGTCGTCGGGGGACAGTGCGATGCCGGGCGCCTGCTCGCCGTCCCGGAGGGTCGTATCGAAAATGATCAGTTTGTCGGAAGTTGCTGACGCCATGATTGGCTCCTGGTTTGCGGTTGGTTCGGCTTGCCGGTTTGCCGGGTCAACCGCGGCGGCGGTTGCCCGGCTACATAAGCTCCAGAACCAGCAAGCGGTGCCGCACCCCAGCCATTACTGATCGTCTTCCGGTGTCTTGGCGACGAGGAACGGCATCATGTTGCGCAGGTCGGCGCCGACCGTCTCGACCTCGTGCTCGGCAAGGGCCCTACGGGCGGCCAGCAGGTTCGGGGTGCCGGCGGCGACTTCCTCCATCCACTCCTTGGCGAACGCACCCGACTGGATCTCGCCGAGAATCTGTCGCATGGTCGCCCTCGTCTGCTCGGTCACGATTCGTGGTCCGCGGGTGACGTCGCCGTACTCCGCGGTGTCCGAGACTGAGTAGCGCATCCAGGACAAGCCGCCTTCGAAGAGCAGGTCGACGATGAGCTTCAGCTCGTGGAGAACCTCGAAGTAGGCCATCTCCGGCTCGTAGCCGGCATCGGTGAGCGTTTCGAATGCGGCACGGATCAATTCGTCCACGCCTCCGCACAGAATCACCTGCTCGCCGAACAGATCCGTCTCGGTCTCCGCCTTGAAGGTGGTCTCGATGACCCCCGCCCGGGTGGCTCCGATCCCGTGTGCGTAGGACAGGGCGAGGGCCTTGGCGCCACCCGTCGCATCCTGGTGCACGGCAACAAGGGCGGGCACGCCGCTACCCGACTCGTACTGGCGACGGACGAGATGGCCCGGGCCCTTGGGTGCGACCATGGCAACGTCGACGGTCGCCGGTGGGGCCACATAGCCGAAGTGAATGTTGAAGCCGTGGGCGAAGAACAAGGCGTCGCCTTCTTGCAGGTTCGGTGCGATGGCTTCGGCGTAGAGCCCCTGCTGATACTGGTCAGGGACGAGCACCATGATCAGATCTGCCCAGGCGGCGGCATCCGACGGAGTGAGCACGCGCAAGCCTGCATCCGAGGCCGTCGACTCCCGAAACGAACCGGGCCGCAGCCCGACGGCCACATCGACACCGGAATCCTTGAGGTTCAGCGCATGGGCGTGTCCTTGGCTCCCGAAACCGAGCACGGCCACCTTGCGCGCCGCGACCAATGAGTGGTCGGCGTCGTCCTCGTAGTACATCGTGGCACTCATCTATCTGGGTTCCTCTCGTTACGCCGTGCGCAGCTCGGGGCGGCGCCCGTTCTTGGCCTTGGGGTCGCGGGCAAGTGCGATCCGGCCCGACTTGACCAGGTCGACGATGCCATAAGGCTTCATCAGCTCCAAGAAATCAGCGAGCTGTGCCGGCTCGCCCGATAGCTCGAAGGTGATCGTCACCTTGCCTACGTCGACTGCCTTCGCCCCGAAGATGCCGGCAGCATCGAGGATCTCGCCCCGTCGCTTCGGCTCTGCGTTCACCCGCAGCAGCATGATCTCGCGTTCCACAGCCGCCCCGGGAGCGTGCTCGGTCACCTTGACGGTGTTCACGAGCTTGTAGAGCTGCTTGATGATCTGCTCCATCTCCGGACCGTCGGCCACGACCGTCATCCGGGACAGCCTCGGATCGGAAGTGGGGCCAACGGCCAACGAGTGGATGTTGAACCCCCTCCGGGCGAACATCGTCGACACCCGGGCCAGGACGCCCGGCTTGTCCTCGACGAGTGCGGTGATGACGTGTTGCGTGATGTTGTTGGGTCTCATGCCAAGTCCTCCGGTCCCAGCACCAGGTCGTCGTTGGAGCCCCCGGCGGGCACCATCGGGAACACCATTGCATCGGGATCGCATTTGAACTCGACGACGACCGGCCGGTCGTTGATGGCGAGTGCCTTCTCGAGCACGGGAGCCACCTCGTCGGGCTTCTCCGCCCGTAACCCGGCGCAGCCCATCGCTTCGGCCAGCATCACGAAATCGGGGTTGCCGCCGCTCAGGTCGGTGGCGCTGTAACGCTCGTTGTAGAAGAGCTTCTGCCACTGCTTGACCATCCCGAGCCACGAGTTGTTGAGCACCATGATCTTGATGTTGATGCCCTCGGCAGCGGCCGTGACCAGTTCCTGCATGGTCATCTGGAAGGAACCGTCGCCGTCGAAGGCCACCACGAGTTGGTCGGGAGCTCCGGCCTTGGCGCCGACCGCCGCCGGGATGGCGTAGCCCATCGTTCCCAACCCGCCCGAGTTGATCCACGTGTTGGGCCGCTCGAAGCCCCAGTACTGCGATGTCCACATCTGGTGTTGACCGACACCGGCAACCACGATCGCGTCGCCGCCTGTGATGCGGTGCAGCTCCTGGATGACGTACTGCTGCTGGATGGGGCCGTCCGGGTCCTGGTCGTAGGCCAGCGGATACTTCTCCTGCCAGTTGTGGATGGTGTCGAACCAGTCCTTGCGCTCAGGTGCCGGCTTCGTGTCGAGGAAGTGCTCCATGGCGAAGATCAGCTGCTCGAGCACAGCGCCGGCGTCGCCCACGATCGGGATATCGGCTTGGCGCACCTTGCTGATCTCAGCCGGATCGACATCGACGTGGATCACCTTGGCGCCGGGGGCGAAGGCATCGACCTTGCCCGTGACGCGGTCGTCGAAGCGGGCACCGATGGTCACCAGCAGATCCGACTTCTGCATAGCGGTCGTCGCCGTGTAGGTGCCGTGCATGCCGGGCATGCCCAGCGCCAGTGGGTGGGAATCCGGAATCGCACCCCGACCCATGAGCGTCGTCACCGTCGGCAGGTTGGCGACCTCCGCAAAGCGGCGCAGCCGGTCGGCGGCATTGGCGCGGATGATGCCGCCGCCCGCATAGAGAACCGGGCGATTTGCGGCATGGATCATGTCGACCGCCGCCTGCACCTGCTTTGGGTGCCCTTTCACGCTCGGCTTGTATCCGGGGAGGTTGATCTCGCCGGGGCGGTGCCAAGCCATCGTCTCCACGAACAGGTCCTTGGGTATGTCAACCAGGACCGGGCCGGGCCGTCCGGTCGCCGCGAGATGGAACGCTTCCCGAATGACATCGGGGATGTCCTCGACGTCCGTGATGAGATAGTTGTGCTTGGTAACCGGTGCCGAGATACCCCAGGTGTGGGCCTCCTGGAAAGCGTCGAGGCCGATGTTGGTCTGGGCGACCTGGCCGGTGATGGCGACCACCGGGATCGAATCCATGAAGGCATCCTGCAGCGGTGTGATCAGGTTGGTGGCGGCCGGACCCGAGGTCACCATCGCAACGCCGACGCGCCCTGTGGCGTGGGCGTAGCCAGATGCCATGTGGCCGGCACCCTGCTCGTGTCGAACCAGCACGTGCCGGATCGGGCTGTCCAGGAGGGGGTCGTATACCGGGAGGATCGCTCCGCCGGGCATGCCGAATACGATGTCGACACCCTCGTGCTCGAGGGCTCTTATCAGTGCTTGTGCTCCGGTGAGTGTCTCACTCATGTCGGTCTCCTGGGCCGCGGGGGCTTGCTATGGATATGAAAAAACCCTCCGGCTGGAGGGTTGTCGGCGCATGGTGACGTCTGGCGACGTCTGCGCCTAGTCAATAAGTACGAGGGTGTTGCGGGCTTTCTTCATGAATTGAGGGGCGAGTATGCCAGTCGTGTGACGGGTGTCAAGTCCCATCTTGGCACGGCACAATCACCGCTACCGACGTATCGACGCGCCAAGATGGGGTCATGAGCAATTTCCGCGGGGTGTGGATCACCGTACTCGACGAGGTAGTCACCGCCGGCAGATCCACGCTGCGTGATCTGGATGGCCCGGAGATACCCGCATCGCTGCAACGGGTCGCCGCCTATTCGGGCGGCAAGCTGCCCCCACCGCTGGCGGCGAGCCTCCTCACCGAGATCGACCGCAACGAGTGGTTTCGCGACAAGGTCACCGAGAACTGGAGCGGTGACCCGGACAGCCCTGCTGGGTGGTTCCTCCGCCGTGACGACGGCTGGTGGGTGGACGTCGCCACAGCAGCAGGGGAGGCAATGGGCGGGCGAGACGAGTCACAGCTCACGGACCTCCAGAAGCAGATGGAGAAGCTGGAGGGCAAACGGCAGGCGGCGGCCGGCAAGGCGGCCGACTACAAGAAGGCACTCGACGAGTCGCGCCAGAAGGCCAAGGACATGGTCGAAGCCGCCCGGCGCTCGGTCGAGGCCAAGTTCGCCGCAGAATCGGCCGAACTGGCGGCGGCGCGTAGCGAGATCAGCCTGTTGGAGGAACGTCTCGACCAGTTGGAACGGGAACATCGCGAGCTACAGGACGCATTCGACGGTCTGCGCTCCCGTCTGGCCAAGGCCCGCCGCTATCGCTTGGACCCGTCGCCGGGTGGTGGCACATCTCGCTTCGCACCATCAGATCCGGTGAAGCTGGCCAGGCAGCTCGACCTGCAGACGGCCTCCTACGGGCGGGCTCCCGGGGAAGTCGCCGCACCGACCCCAACCGACGCCGCCCCACTGAACTTGGACGCCGGAGTGCGGCCCGACTCGTCCGACGCCATCCGCTGGCTCACCGGGCTCGACGAGGCCGTCGTGGTGCTGGTCGACGGCTACAACGCTCAGTTCCACATCGACCGGGCGGACTTCACATCGGGGGCGGCGCGCCGTCACCTCGTCGATGCTTTGCAGCGGCTCCGGGCGGCATCGGCGGAGAAGCATCGGGTCGTTGTCGTGTTCGACTCAACGCTGCCCGGAGAGCGCATGGCGCGGTCGTCCGTGGGTGGTGTCGAGATTCGCTTTGCCGAGAAGGACCGCATCGCCGACGAGGAGATCGTGGCCATGGCCGGCGAGCTGGAGCGGGCCGTGGTCATCTCCAGCGACCGCGAGGTGAGGGAAGGGGCCGAGGACGGCGGAGCAGTGGTCCTCTGGTCGGAGGCGCTCAAGGACTGGCTGGCGCGGGCCTAGAGAACCAGTTCTGCCACCGTGCGCAGCGTGGTCGGATCGGTTGGCATCAGCGCCAACGTCGTCACCGCGGACTCGCGCCACGCGTCGAGCCGGTCCCGGAGCATCTCTTTCGTCCCGATGAGGCTGAGCTCGTCCACCATCTCGTCTGGCACCGCCTGGATCGCATCCATCTTCTTGCCGGACAGGTACAGGTCCTGGATCGTCGCCGCAGCCTCCCCGTAGCCGTACCGGTGGGCGAGGTCGTTGTAGAAGTTCCGGCCCTTGGCGCCCATTCCTCCCACGTAGAGCGCAAGCATCGGCTTCACCTGCATGCGCGCCGATTCCACATCGTCTGTGACGATTGCCATGAGCGATGCCACCGTGTCGAACCGATTCGCCTTTGCCTCTTCCCCAGACGCAGCAAACCCGGTTTCCAGCAGCGGTCCGTAGATATCTGCGGCCCGGGTCGGTGAGTAGAAGATCGGGAGCCATCCGTCGGCGATCTCTGCGGTGAGGGTCACGTTCTTGGGTCCGATGGCGGCGAGATAGATGGGCACCTCATGGCGCGGGTGGGTCATCAGTCGCAGCGGCTTGCCCAGCCCGGTCGCATCCTCCCCGTCGTAGGGAATCCGGTAGTGGTCCCCCTGGTGGGTCAGCTTGTCTTTGCGTGCGATCGCGGTGCGAACGATCGACACGTACTCCCGCGTTTTGCCGAGCGGCTTGCCGTAAGGAACCCCGTGCCATCCTTCGACCACCTGGGGCCCGGAGAGCCCCAATCCGAGCAAGAAGCGGCCACCGCTGAGCTCGTTGAGTGTCACTGCGGTCATGGCCGTCATCGCCGGAGTGCGGGCCGGCATCTGCAGGATTCCCGCGCCCACCTTGATCCGCTCGGTTCGGGCTGCGATCCACGACAGGACGGTTACGGCGTCCGAGCCCCACGACTCGGCGACCCAGACCGATTCGTACCCCAGCCGCTCGGCCTCCTCCACAAACGTCAGGTCGGTGCCGGTTCCGCCGGCCCAGTAGCCAATGTTGATGGCGAGCTTCACAGGTCCCTCTCCGTCGACCGTTGGGAAGGTAGCACGGGGTCGCCGGCGGACGCGTCTCGTTTCTTGTCACACGCTGTGGATATGTTGGAGACACGCTGATAGGAGAGGCAACATGATCATCGACTGCAACGCATGCGAGCTGCAAGCAACTACGGCCTGCGACGAGTGCATCGTTCCGGTGCTGCTCAACCAGATGTCGGGGCCGTTTGATCTCAGCGACGACGAGGCAAATGCGCTCGACAATCTTGCCGATGCCGGTCTGGTGACGCCGCTTCGTCTGGTTCCCCCACGGCGGGACAGCGCTACCGGCTGAAGGCGTCAGGTCACGGCCGGTTCGAGACGGACGGTCATCCGGGGCAGGAAGAAGGCAACGAGCGGGCCTATCAGCGTGGCGAAAGCAACCGTGCCCGCACCGACGGTGCCACCCAGCCGCCACCCGACGATGAGAACCGTGATCTCCAGACCGGTACGGACCGCGCCGATGTGGAGACCGCGCCGGGCAAGCCCGGTCATCAGACCGTCGCGGGGCCCCGGGCCCATACCGGCGCCGATGTACAGCCCGGAGCCGATCCCGATCAGAGTGACACCGCCGAACATCGCAATCCAACGCATGGGGAGCGAGCCGAAGGAGTCGGGGAGCAGCAGCAGTGTCAGGTTGAGCACGTTGCCGATGAGCGCCACGTTGAGGATTGTGCCGAGACCGATGCGCTCCCGCAGCGGGACCCAGCCCAGCATCACGATCATCCCGGTCATGATGACGACGGTTCCCATGGCCAAGTCGGTCCGTTCGGCCACACCCTGGTGGAAGACCTGCCACGGCGACAGCCCGAGATCGGCCCGCACCATGAAGGCAATCCCAATCCCAAAAAGGCAAAGACCGGGCAGCAACTGACCGAGGCGGCGCGGGAAGCGATGGGTGGGGAGCGGCAGCAACTGGATCCGTCTGTCGGGGAGGGGAGTGTATCTCCCCGCCCGCACGGTGCGGCGGGGCGAATATCCTGCTCCGCATGAAGGATCGGCTGCGGCAGTTGGCAATCGACATGGGTTGTAGCGGGTTCGGGGTGACCCGGGCAGACGAGTTCGCCGGAGTGGCGGAGACGCTGCACGAGCGCAACCGGTCGGGCCGGTCGGGCCGGGTGCGCTTCACGTTCAAAGATCCGGACCTGGCCGCCGACGTGACCAGATCGTTCCCCTGGGCGGAATCGCTGATCACGGTGTCGTGGCCGTACTTGCCCGAGGCTGGTACGCCCGGGCCGCCCGACCCGGGTACAGGCCGGATCGCCCGTTTTGCCACGGAGGACCACTACGTCGGCCTGCGGCGGGCGGCCACCGCTCTGCGGGATCGACTCGTAGGCGCCGGGCATCGCGCGACCGTGCTCGTCGACGACGACCGTCTGGTGGATCGGGCGGCAGCGGTTCGGGCCGGGATCGCCTGGTGGGGCAAGAGCACGATGGTGCTCGACCCGAGGAACGGGCCGTGGTTTCTGGTCGGATCCGTGGTCACCGACGTGGCTTTGGAGCCGGACGCCCCGATGCGCCGCGATTGCGGCACGTGCGACGCGTGTATCCCCGCCTGTCCCACGGGCGCCATCGTCGCCCCCGGGGTTCTCGATGCCAACCGGTGCCTGGCCCACTGGCTGCAGACCGCCGGTGTGTTTCCACGTGAGCTACGGATCCCGCTCGGCGACCGCATCTACGGTTGCGACGACTGTCTGGATGCGTGCCCACCTGGTAGCAAGCGACTGGAAGGGGTGCGTACCGGGGTAGGGCGTGTGGATCTATTCGCATTGCTCGCCGCCGGAGATGATGCGCTGCTCGAGAGGTTTGACCACTTCTACATCCCGCGGCGCCGGTCTCGCATCCTGCGCCGCAACGCCATCCTCGCCCTCGCCAACAGCGTCGCCGCGTCGTCGGCCGATCCGCCGGTTCGGGAACGTGCGCTCGACGTGCTGGGCAACTTCCTCAACGGTGACGATGAGCAGTTGCGGCTGCACAGCGCATGGGCGATCGGCCGGATCGATGGTGACGAGGCCCTCACCCTGCTCACGACGCGGCTTGGCGTAGAGGGCAACCCCGCGGTCCGGGCGGAAATCGAAACTGCGCTCGCAGGTCTACGCTTGACTGGATCGGCCTGAGGTTCGACGAGAGGACTGGCCCCGTGGTACCGCTATATGCAATCTGCACTGCGCTCGGCATCCTTGCCGTAATTGCCTGGGTCACTCTCGGCATGGCCGCCACCGCGTGGGAGGACAAGGATCACCTCGATCCGGAGCGACGCTTTGGCGAGCGGGGTAGAGACGTCGTTGCGGCGACTCTGGGCTTCGGTCTCGGTGGAATGTCGGCTTCATTCGCCGGGTGGAGCACCGGTCTGGCGGCACTCGGCGCAGTCGCCGGCGGTGCCCTCGCTGTGGTTGCCGGGCGCTACCTGGGTGTCGAAGAAGACCCGGATGGTGATTCTGCTTGATCCGGATCATCTCCGACGTTCACGGCGCCGTGAGTGCGCTGCGCAGAGTCGCCCCCGGTGACACTCCACTGTTGATCCTCGGCGACCTCATCAACTTCATCGATTACCGCAACAACGAGGGCATCGTCAGCGACGTTGCGGGTCGTGACTTTGTCGCCGAGGTGATCAGGCTTCGTTCGTTGGGCGATTACAGGTCTGCTGGTGAGTTGTGGCGGGAGCACAGCCGGGGCCGGGAGGAGGAGTACCGGGCGATGTACCGGGCAGCCATCGCCGCCGCATATGAGGAGATCTGTGCCCCGCTCGACGGTGTCGAGACCTACGTCACCTATGGCAATGTCGACAATCCCGAGGTGATGAAAAGGCACCTTCCGGGATCCGCCACCCTGATCGAGGCAGGCACGATCTCGATCAATGGAGAGCGGATCGGCATCGTCGGCGGCGGTGTGCCAACGATCAACTCTCCCGGCGAGATCACCGACGAGGTCATGGCCGAGCGGCTTGGCTCGATCGGCCCAGTCGACATCCTGTGTACCCACGTTGCTCCGGCCGTCACCCCGCTGGCTGCCGACGTGGTCGGTGGCCGGGCGAAGGGCTCGCCGGCGGTGTTGGACTACATCGAGCGCTACCAACCTCGCCGCCATTACTTCGGAGACATCCATCAACCGCAGGCCGTCACCTGGAAGGTGGGGGACACTCTGTGCACGAACGTGGGCTACTTCCGGGCAACCGGCCGCGTCTTTCTTCACCATGCCGGTTGACCTGGAGGACCTCGCTGCGGGCTACTCGCACCGTCCCACTTCGGCCGCAGCACTGGCACGAGCCCGACGTGCCGCCGACTCGGCACGAGTGGGGCCCGGGGACGTTGCCATCGACATTGGGGGCGGGCAGGGAGCTCACGCTGCAGCTTGGGCGGAACGCGGCGCCTCCGCAGTGGTGGTTGATCCCTCGCAAGGCATGGCCGGCGCGGCCGCACGCCAAGCTGGGGTGGCAGCGGTCAGAGCCGTCGGGCAGCATCTGCCCTTTCGCGATGACACGGCGCGGCTCGTCTACTTCCATCTCTCCATCCACTACGGGGACTGGCGAATGGCTCTCGACGAGGCGCATCGAGTCCTGGGCTCGGACGCCGAATGCTGGGTGTGGACAATGGGCGAGCGGCATCATCGCAACTCCTTCCTCGCCCGCTGGTTCCCCTCCGTTGGTGATATCGACACGGCCCGTTTTCCCGACCCGGCGCAGGTAGTCGATCACCTCCGCACTGCGTGGACTGCGGTAGAGATCGGAGAGGACGTCGAGGCCAAAGAGGTGCGGGCGGGGCAGTGGCGAGCAGCCGCCGAAGCGAGATTCGTGAGTACCCTGCAACTGTTGTCCGACGTTGAGTTTCGCAACGGTCTGGCCGCATTCGATGCTGCCTACCCGGACCCGGACCAACCGTTGCACTATGCGCTCACGTTTGACTGGATTCGTGCACGCACGTAGCTAACATATGCTTGCAAATGTAAGCGCCACGACCGATGGGCTTCACATTGCACGCAGGTGAGAGGATTGACTCATGACAATGGAAGGTACGGTCCAGAGCATCGAGGTGTCATCCGACGCCCAGACGATCTACGAGATCGCACTCGATCTGGACGCCTATCCCGAGTGGGCGACCGGCGTCAAGGAAGTCGAAATCGAGGAAGAGGACGAGTACGGGCGTCCCGTTCGCGTCTCGTTTGTTGCCGACGCCATGATCAAAGAGATCACCTATACGTTGCTCTACCGCTACGACCTCGATGACGGTTTCTCCTGGTCTGCAGAGCCGGGCGCTGATATCCGGGCGATGGAAGGCAGCTACCGCTTCACCGACCTGGAAGAGGGCGGCACCGAAGTCCTCTATGCCCTCAAGGTGGATCCGGCGTTCACCGTGCCGGGCTTCTTGCGCCGCCAAGCCGAGAAGCAGATCGTCAGCAACGCACTGCGCGGCCTGAAGAAGCGCGCCGAGGCCATCTAGACGACGGGGGGCTCCCATGCGTGTCCTGCTGGTGACGGGAAAGGGAGGAGTCGGCAAGACAACCGTGGCTGCGGCCACGGCCGTGCGCGCAGCAGATCTCGGCTACCGCACGTTGGTGATGTCGACCGATCCCGCACACTCGCTGGCAGACGCATTCCAGCTCGACTTCGGTGATCACCCCACGCAGGTGACGCCGATGCTGGCGGCACAGCAGATCAACTCGCAGCAACGCCTCGAGGAGTCCTGGGGCGAGGTCAGAGACGCCTTGACCGAGTTCTTCGATTGGTCCGGCCTGAAAGGGATCGAAGCCGAGGAGCTGACCGTCTTCCCCGGAATGGACGAGATCTTCTCCCTCGTCACGGTGCGCGATCACGTTCGGTCGGAGGAATACGACCTCATCGTCGTCGACTGCGCGCCGACGGCGGAGACCTTGCGGTTGCTGAGCCTGCCGGAAGTGCTGTCGTGGTACATGGAGAAGATGTTCCCGATCGGGAGACGAGTCGTGAAGGTGGTCCGCCCCATCGTCACCAAAGTCACCTCGATGCCGGTCGCCGACGACGAGGTCTTCGCTGCCGTCCAACGGTTCTACGACCGGCTCGACGGCATCCGCGAGATACTCGCCGATCCGGAGACCACCAGCGCCCGTCTCGTGATGAATCCGGAGAAGATGGTCATCGCCGAAGCCCGCCGGACCTACACATATCTCGGTCTGTTCGGCTACGCCGTGGATGCCGCCATCGTCAACAGGGTCTTGCCGGACACAGTCACCGACGAGTACTTCGCCAAATGGCGGGAGATTCAGAAACAGCATCTCGCCGCAGTCGGCGAGGGATTTGCCGATGTGAACATCCGCCATCTCCGCCTGTTTGACGAGGAGATGGTCGGTCTGGACCGGTTGCGGACCGTTGGGGAGGACTTGTTCGGCGACGAGGACCCGACGCAACACCTGTCGCATGGCCGGCCGTTCCGCGTTGAAGACGTCGGTGATGACGTGGTCCTCGCCGTCTCGGTACCGCTTGCGGAAAAGGGCGACATCGACGTCGTCCGGCACGGTACGGAGCTCGTGCTCACGGTCGGACCGTACCGCCGGGCGATCGTCCTGCCGGACTCTCTGGCGCGACGCCATGTGCGTCGTGCTCAGCTCGTCGAGGGGGAGCTGCGAGTCACCTTCAGCCTGGAGGCCTGATCCTCCCAGCTACCATCGTGGGCCCGGATCATTTGGGTTGTGCCATGGCTGAGAACAACGACTATCGAGACGCAATCCGTATGGGCCTGCGTCGGGCCGGACTCCACTGGCTGCGCGCCGGCTACGAGGTCGTGGCCGGGGTCGGCGCCCTGCTCAGTGAGATCACGCAGGCTCGCGACCACGATTCCGAGAGCGGAGACGAGGAGCCGGAAGATCAGGGCCCGGTCCGCATAGAGCTCGATTGAGAGGACATACGTTGGTTGCAACGGTTGGCATAGATCTCGGCGGGACCAAGCTGCTTGCCGTCCGAGTCGAGGATGGGCAGATGGTGGCTCGCGAGTTGTTTGCGACCCCGGGTGAGGACTTCATGGACTCGGCTATCGCGGCGGTGCGTGAGATGTGGACCGACGATGTAGCAGCAGTCGGCGCCGGGATCGCAGGCCTGGTTCGCTATCCGGACGGTGTCTTTGTGTGGGGACCACACGTGCCGGGCACGAACATCCCCGTGCGCAGCATCCTCGAGGAGGAGTTCGGCGTTCCGGCGGCGGTGGACAACGACGCAAACACAGCCGCTCTGGCGGAGTTGCACCTGGGGGCTGCCGTGGGTCGCACGCACGCTCTCCTGGTGACCCTGGGTACCGGGATCGGTGGCGCGGTCATCGCAGACGGCGATGTCTTCCGTGGCTCCTCGTTTGCCGGGGAGTGGGGGCACATGCTCTACCAGGCCAACGGTCTGCAATGCGATTGTGGGAAGCGGGGCTGTTGGGAAACCGTCGCCTCCGGTCCGGCACTGGCCCGGCTCGGGCGCGAGTTCCATGCGCTCAACCCGGGAGGGCACCTGGCAAAGATCCTGCAGAAGGGCGACTTCAGCGCAGAGACACTGACCAAGGCTGCCGACGCCGGCGACGAAACCGCCCGGGGTTTGGTGAGCCAGGTGGGGGCCGCACTGGGCCAGGGCCTGTGCAGCCTGATTGCCGTCTTTGATCCAGAGCTGATCGTGGTTGGAGGCGGTCTCGGCTCGGTGGGGGAGTCGCTCCTGGGACCGGCGCGGCGGGTCGCCGCCGACGCCCTGCACGGGGGCAGCCACCGCCCGTTGCCCCCGATCGTCGTTGCGGAACTCGGTCCT
The DNA here is from genome assembly GCA_030066715.1 of Acidimicrobiia bacterium. Classification (GTDB taxonomy): domain Bacteria; phylum Actinomycetota; class Acidimicrobiia; order Spongiisociales; family UBA5794; genus JAAETI01. Next base: position 4,807 of record JASJBC010000021.1, on the reverse strand, counting down.
GAGGCGAACGCGGTGGGCGCAGCTCTACTTGCAGCACAGTCCGTAGACTGATCGCCATGGATGGCGAAGTCATCGAGATGCCGGAGCCGGAGCCGATCGAGCCCACTCTGGCAGTCATTCAGCATCCGCTCGACACGAGCGATCCCGTGCCCGTGCGTACGCGCGCCGAGATCCTCCGGGAGGCGGTGCTGCTCGTCCCCAACTTGGCCAAGCTGCTGTTCCGGTTGCTTCGCGACCACCGGGTCCCGCGCAGCCGTCGTCTCGGCATGGCGGCGATCGGAGCCTATGTCGCATCGCCGGTCGACCTCATTCCCGATTACATACCTGTCGTGGGAGGGCTCGACGATCTGCTACTCCTTGCCTTTGCCGTCGACTATCTGCTCGAGGCGAGCCCGGAGGAAGTGATTGCTGAGCATTGGGACGGATCAGAGGACGGGCTGGAGTTGGTGCGCGGGATGTCGGGTTGGGGGGTCGAGTTGCTGCCCGAGCGGTTCCGGAGGCTCGTCGCCGACGGCGGGAGGCGGCGCTGAGGAGAGGCAGGTGAGCCACTCCGGCGAGCCGGCCCGGCTACTCTCAGCCGCATCATGGACTTTCGCAGAATCAACAATCTTCCTCCGTACGTCTTTGCCCAGGTGAACCAGCTCAAGCTGGAGGCGAGACGCGCCGGCGAGGACATCGTCGATCTGGGCTTTGGGAATCCCGACATTCCCTCGCCCGGGTTTGTCGTCGACAAGCTGGCGGAGGCGGCAGCAAACGAGCGGAATCATCGCTACTCCGCATCGCGGGGAATCCCGAACCTGCGCAAGGCGATTGTCGATCGCTACGCGCGGAGGTTTGGCGTCGAGCTGGATCCGGAGACCGAGGCGATCAACACCATCGGCGCCAAGGAGGGGTTGTCACATCTCATGTGGACGCTCGTTCAACCCGGCGACGTCGCACTGGTCCCCGAGCCGTCCTACCCGATCCACATCTATGCGGCGGCTCTGGCGGGAGCTGAGGTCAGGCGGGTGCCCGTGTTGCACCGTGCCGATTACTTCGAGCATCTCCACGAGGCGTTCCTGGACTCATGGCCCCGCCCCAGGGTCATCATCTGCTCGTTCCCGCACAATCCAACCACCAAGACAGTCGGTCTCGAGTTCTTCGAGAAGCTGGTGGCCTTTGCTCGCGAGCACGACGTGATGCTCGTCCACGACTTCGCCTACGCAGACATCACATTCGACGGCTACGAAGCACCGAGTCTTCTCCAGGTGCCGGGGGCCAAGGAGGTGGGTGTCGAGCTGTACACCCTCACCAAGGGTCACTCCATGGCCGGCTGGCGGGTTGGCTTTGTCGTCGGCAACCCGGAGATGGTCGGAGCTCTGGCGAAGCTCAAGTCGTACCTCGACTACGGGACGTTTCAGCCGATCCAGATCGCATCGATCGTTGCCCTCAACGAGGGAGACGACCACGTCCGCGACGTGCAGGAGGTCTACAAGAAGCGCCGGGACATTCTCGTCGACGGTCTGCATCGCGCCGGCTGGCCGATCGAGAAGCCGTTGGGCACGATGTTCGTCTGGGCGCCCATTCCTGAGGAGTACAGCCACCTCAACTCGCTCGACTTCACCTTCCATCTGCTGAAAGAGGCGAAGGTTGCGGTCAGCCCCGGCATCGGCTTCGGCCCGAGTGGAGAAGGGTTCGTTCGGTTCGCTCTGGTGGAGAACGAGCACAGGACCGGACAAGCAGTGCGGGGGATCCGCAAGGCGCTCGACAAGCTGACCCCCCTCGCATAATGCCTTTCACGTCGGGAATCGCAGACTTTCGATCGGACACCGTCACCCATCCCACGGAGGCAATGCGGGCTGCGATGGCCGCTGCCGAGGTCGGAGACGACGTCTACGGGGAGGACCCCACCGTCAACGCGTTGGAGGAGGAGGTTGCAGAGCTGCTCGGCAAAGAAGCGGCGCTGTTCACGGCATCGGGGACGATGGCGAACCAGATCGCGATCGGCACCCACACCGAACCCGGTGACGAGGTCATCTGTGTGGAGAGCGCGCACGTCCGCAACTACGAGCATGGGGGCGCATCGGCCAACTTCGGGGTTTCGTTCCGGACGGTACCGAGCCCGAACGGGGAGATGAGTCTCGCCGCGATCCGCAAGGCCGCGGCCGGTGTTGACTACCACCTGCCCCGGGTCTCTCTGCTTGCCTGGGAGAACACGCACAACGTGAGCGGGGGCACGGTCGTACCTCAGGAAATGCTCCGGGAAGGATCCGAGTACGCCCGTTCCATCGGCCTTGGCGTCCACATCGACGGAGCCAGGCTGTGGAACGCCGTCACCGCATCCGGGCTGCCGGTCGAGACGGTGGTGGCGCCGGCCGACAGCGTCATGTTCTGCTTCTCGAAGGGCCTCGGTGCCCCGGTCGGATCGATTCTGGTCGGCGCTGCGGATTTCATCGGCGAAGCCCGCCGGATACGAGCCCGGTTGGGGGGTGGGATGCGTCAAGCCGGTGTGATCGCCGCGGCCGCCAAAGTCGCCCTCGACGGCCGGGCTCGCATCGCCGACGACCACGAGAACGCCAGGCGGCTTGCGACTGCGCTTGCCGATCGTTTCCCGGCTGCAACCGATGCGGCGGCAGTCAAGACGAACATGGTCGTCGTTGCCGAGAGTGGCCTGCCGTGGCCGGCGGAGCAGTTCATCGCAGCCCTTGCCGATGCCGGCGTGCGCACCGCGTTGATCACCCCTGGTGTGATCCGTTTCTGCACTCACCACAACGTGGATGCGGGCGATGTTGATCGTGTGCTCGCCGTTGCCGATTCTCTGGTCTGATCAACAGCCGGGAACGTCGGCGAGAGCCTGCTCGGCGAATCGGAGGTGCTGACCGTACCGGGCGTTGCCGACATAGCTGTGATACGCAGCGTGCACCGGGTCGCCGGATGCCGAGATATCGGCCACCATCCTGTCGATCAGGGCAGCTCCCTGGAGGCCGGCAGCGACACCGGCCTGCAATGACTCGCCTGCACACCGCTTGGCGATCTTCTCGTTGATCAGAGCATGACCGTCCTCGTGCTCCCGGCTGCGTGCGGTGCTCCCGTATGCAGGGACGAGCTCGATAGTGATCACCGTCACCGTCACTCGTTCCCTATCCAGCTGGATGTCATAGACCGCCGTGGCGGTTGCTGCGGCCTCCCCGCTGTCGAACATCTCCACGGGGGTGACCGCAACCTGGTGGAGTAGCTCCTCGTCCTCATTGAGCCGATCGAGGGCCGCACTGATCCGGGAATCCCTCTCCGCCGACGCCGCATCCCTGAGCTCGAGATGAAGGTCGGCGACAATCCGCTCGACTGATGGCGATACCGGGAGGTGCAACACGACCTCGTCGGCCGCAAGAACCGACACGGGAGTGTCGGCGCTGATACGCCCCGCTCCGAGCAGCGAGACGACGAGGAAGGCGGCGATCAAGCCGAGCACGCCGACGAACAGTTGTCGCATTCGGTCCACATCGGCACCTGGCGAAGAAACCTTACGTTCGCCGTAACTGTTTCCCGGGGGAATGAGTCAGAAGACCCAATGCGCTACGCCGTTCTCTTCCCAGGACAAGGCAGTCAGGCAGTCGGCATGGGCTCCGACGTCTTCTCTGCGCGCCCGGATTTGCTCGGCTCCGCCGCCCAAGAGGTTCTCGGCTGGTCGCTGGCCGATTTGTGCGCCAACGGCCCCGAGGAGGAGCTCGTTCGCACCGACCGGGCCCAACCTGCTCTGTATGGCGTGTCCTACGCACTCTGGGAGGCTTTTGCGGTCCGTGTCGGCAGCGCCCCGGTGGGTGCGGCCGGCCATTCGCTCGGCGAGTACACGGCACTCGCCGCTTCGGGGGCACTCGATTACTTCGACGGGCTTCGGATCGTTGCGGCTCGTGGCACCGCAATGGCGGACGCCACGGACTACGCCCCCGGGGGCATGGCCGCCGTCATGGGCGGAGACCTGGAAGCGCTCGAGGCGCTGACTGCAGAGCGGCGCAAAGAGGGCGCCGACATCTGGGTGGCCAACATCAACGCCCCGGGGCAGATCGTCGTCGCCGGCTCGACTGATGCGATCGCCGAGTTGGCCGACCAGGCTCGGGAGGTCGGACTGCGGCGGCTCATCTCGCTCAACGTCTCCGGCGCCTTCCACACCCCGCTGATGGAACCCGCCCGGCGCGAGCTGGACGATGCGCTCGGGGCGGTCGAGTTCAGCAGCGGGCATTTCCCGGTTTGGTCCAACCTGGACGCGGCCCCGGCCGATGACGTCACGGCATCACTGTCCGGGCAGCTGACCGGGAAGGTGCGGTTCAGCGAGTCGCTGGAGGCGATGCGTGAGGCCGGGGCAGAAGCGTTTGTGCACATCGGACCCGGCGACGTTACCGCCGGCATGGCCAAACGCACAATAAAGGGCGCAACGATCATTACTGTGTCGTCGCTCGAGGACATCGACGCGGCCGTAGCCACGCTATCCGCGTCATGAAGTCGGAAGGGAGCTCGATGCGGCACGCAGCCATCATCGGCTGGGGCGACTACACGCCGCCGGCCGTACTCAGCAACGACGATCTTGCGTCGGTGATCGATACCAGCGATGACTGGATCACCACCCGAAGTGGAATCAAGGAACGGCGGATCAGCCATGTCTCCAACGCAGAGATGGCCACCGCCGCGGCGCGGCAGGCGCTTGCCGCTGCCGACCTCGAGGCGGCCGATATGGACCTCATCGTCGTTGCGACCTGCAGCCCGGATCGTGCGGTGCCGTCGGTGGCCGCCTACGTGCAGCGGGAACTCGGGGGTCTTGGCGCCACGATGGACC
>JASJBC010000185.1 GCA_030066715.1 Acidimicrobiia bacterium | reverse complement strand
TGGGCTGGTCTTGTTTGTGCCGCCGTCTTCGCCCTTGGTTTTAGCTGTAGGTGCTTTAGACTTGTAAGCTTTCTTACCAGCTTCTTGAGTTGGTGTGTAGCCCATGTCTTTTGCGCTATCTGCTGTACGTCCATTCTCTTCTGATGTATCAGTTTTGACTGGGTGTACTGTAGCACCTGCTTTACCAGCGTTATCGTTGTTAATTGTTGCCTTGTTAACTGCAACGCTTTCGCTACCAGAACCTACAGACTCACCTTCTGTTGTGCCTGCAATGCCCTTTGAAACTTTCTGTAGCTGAATAGCTTCGTCTAGATCTTCTGTTGCTTCTTCGTCGATCTGCTCGTCTTCTTCAGTTACTTCTTCTGCGTCTTCGTCAACTTCTTCTGACTCGCCGTACATGCCAGCCATCATCTCTTCGTCTTCTGGCTCGCCCATGTCCATTGGCATTTCTTCTTCGCCGCCCATCTCGTCGTCACCAACGATCTTGTCGAACTCTGCCATTAGGTCATCTAGTTCGTTCTCTAGGTCAGCTACGCGGTCTTCCAGCTCGTCGTGATCGCCCTCATGGTCGTCCAACTCGCCGTCTGCGTTAAAATCGTCGTCTTCCGGTGCGCCTTCGTCACCGAACTCTGCTTCGTCATCAGCTTCGCCGATCTCGTCCTTCTTAATGTCGTTTAGCATGTCTTCTGCTTCGTCACGCTCAATACCATCTTCCTCGTCCATCATTGACTCGTAGATTGAGCGAGATTTTTCAACAACAATTTCGTGGAATAGATCAGATGCTTTCTGCTCTTCATCGTTGATTACATATTCAATCAACTGCTCGAATTTGTTTTTCATTGTGAGAATCTCCTAAAAGTTATAACTCGTATGCGTATATTTACAAACGAGTCGGAAAATATGCGTGTTTAATAAAGAAAAAGGCAGGAAAAAGGATAAATTTGCCTTTTTCCTGCCAATTATACGAGACTAACTTTTAGTTAGAGTAGATCGTCGCCGCCACCCTCGGCTTCTGCGGAAGGGCCGTACTGATCTTGGATTGCTTTCAGTTTTTCCTTGCGCTCATAGTTACGCACATCGTTCATAAGTCTTATCTTGTTTATCTGCTTAAGAGTAAGGCGTGTTTTGCGAGGCTCGTACTTGTTCAGTTGTGAACTGTCGTCCCCAACGTCTTGGTAGCCTGGCTTCGCATTGTCATAGAGTTCGAATAGCTGCATAGCATTAATATTTATGCTGTAGGAGGAGTTTGAGTCTCTGGCGCGCCGGCGCCGCCAAGGTCAATGTCTAGATCGCCCGGCTCTTCGTCGCCCATCTCTAGGTCTGCGTCAACATCGTCGGCCATATCTAGGTCAGCGTCAAAGTCTCCTGGGCTAACGCCTGCGCCGCGCATGTCTGCGCCTTCGGCTTCAATATCCTCAGTCTTGCCGTTTTCCTCAGCCCACATCTTGTCGTTCTCTTGCATTTCTTCCTCAGTAAGTTCTAGGAAGCGTTTAACAGCAAATCGCTTGGACAAGAATGGTACGTCAACTACGTTGCCAAAGTTAGCTAGACGTGCAGCATCTAGCTCTGTTTGACGATAAGAAGCAAAGTTCTGCGGTGCGTTGAACTTGATATCAAAGATGGAAGCGTCAATGTTAAAGCCGCGCCACTTAAGAAATAGCTTAAACTCTTCGTTTAGCTTTGTGATTAGGTTGTTTTGTATACGTTCGCAGTATTGGTTAAAGCGATATTCTTGAATCAATGCTGTGCCAACACGACCATCGTTTAGCGCACGTTCTTGCTCGTCCGGGCCGCTTGGTAAGTAACTGCTAGGTACACGCAAACCACGTGCTAGTTTGTTGTTGAAGTAACGCAAGTCGTCGATCTCGCCTAGGTTTTGTCCGCCAGGCAGTGTTTCGACGCTTGAACCTCGGCCATCTGCTGTCTGTGGGAAGAAGTAGTCTTCGTTAATCGACAGTGGATTGTAGGTTGCGTCCAGCATGTTCTCACCGCCGCCTGACTGTGTTGGGATTCTGCGCTGGTGTATCTCGTTTTTGATACGCTCAACAAAGCCCATGGCCATGTGTGCTGGCATGTTTCCTGTGTCGATCTTAAAGATACGACGCTCTGGCGCACGCTGGATGCGGTAGATCAATATAGCATCTTCTAACAACTCTTTTTGCTTGTATACTTTGAAGATGTTCTCTAGTACACTCTGTCCAAACGGCCAAAAATAGTCTAAACCTTCTGTTAAACTCATGTGTACAATGTGCTCTGCGTCTACTGCAACTTCGCTTGGTCCGCGATCAAAGCGGCCATCGTTGCGGTGACCAGGACTGCTAGGCACTTGATAATTGAACGGTGCTGTGTAGCCACCACCGGGTGGCTGAGTCTGGAAGTCAGTTGTGGTTTTAGCAGCAACCGTCAAGTTCTGGAAGTTAGGATTAATGTCCTGGATAATATACTGCTCAGGCTCTTTACCTTCGCTTTCGTTTACAATAACTCGTGTAACTTTGTTCATCTCAACCCAAAACAATTCAAATGTTTCTGGGTCACGAATAAAGACCTGGTCACCGTACTTGATTGAATTGCGGAACACCTTAAACATACGCTTGTCAAACTTGTTTAGTTTGTACCACTGTTTAAGTTGCTGCGACAGTATCTTTATTTCGTTGTCTGTTGGGTCTTCGTGGAAAGCAAATTCAAATGCTGTATGATTCTGCTCATTTACCTGTGTAGCGAATTCAGCAATAATATCTAGACATGCGTTGATCTCACTGTCCATATCCATTGCTTCATACTGATTGTAACGTTCAACACGGTTTGGGTGACCAGTGTAAACCTCAGGTAGTGTTGATTGGTAGTTACGAAACGCAGGATCTGTAGGATCGCCCGACTTCAATCCTGAAATTGGCGACATTTGTCCTGACGTATCAGCTACCCTGAAATACTTTTTCCATGCCATAATGCTATTTATTACTTGCCATGGGCGTTGTTAGAGTTAACTTGATTCTGTAATGTGCGGTTTGTACGCTTGGATTCCTCTAGCGTATCTGCTGTATTCTTTGCAATTGCAGCCAGTGGTTCTGTTAATGCAGTTAAATCGGGCCCTTTAGCATCTGGCTGATTAACAGGAGATCCATATTCATTACCAAACGCCATGCCTGCTTTGTTGGCTGCTCGTTGCTGCTCTGGTGTCATTGCATCCCAAGCTTCTTGACGGCGGGCATCTTTGTCAGCCTGCGCCGCTTTGGCCATGCCGTCCATGCCTTGTTTTAATTCTTCGAGCAAACTATCTCTTCTATCTGCCGTAATCTGACCTTGCTCGTACATTTGCCCGTACATTCTAGCCAATACTTTGTCATTTTCTCGTTTGTCTACTAGACGTGCGACATCTGCTTTTGGCATACTAGAACCCGAAATGTATTCGCCGTCCTCGGTCATATGTCTAAATCTAGAAAGCTTTCGTCTTTCAGCTCGAGAAAGACGCTCGCCCGACTCTACTTTATCTTCCAAACTTTCAGGAGGCGTAATAGGAATAGTAATAGGTTCGGCAGTTGATGCAATTTCAACTTCAGCAGGGGTACTTCTACGATTACGATTACGATTACGGCTCATGCGGTTATTTCGTGGCGCTGTTGCGCCGCCGCCATCAAATGCCGACGATAGTGCTTCGCCAAACGACTTACGGCCAGACGCTGCACGCTTTTTCTCATCCATAATATCTTCTAGTTCAGACATCTCAGACTTCAGTGTGCGCAATCGTTTGGCCGTTTCGGTGTTAGCGTTGGCGCGGCCAGCACCTTTGCCCGTCTTCTTAAGCGCGTCGTACTCTGCTTTTAGCGCATCATATTCTTTTTGTTCTTCTACAACGGCTGCAGTTTCTGCTGCTCGGCGCTGTCTTGCTGCTCTTGCTGCCCCGCGTTCGTTACGTTTTGGTGCTGTTTCTTCGCCGTCACTAACAATCTCTAAAATTTTCTCGGCTAGTTTAGCCATTACGCCTGTCGTTGTGTTAATGACACTAATCATTCCGTCTGACTCTGTAAATGCTAACTCTAGCTTGCTGGTTGCTGTTTGTAGTTTCTCAACACTTTCTGTTAAATCGCTGGTAGTTTTGTTTGCTTCGTTATTTTTATCTTTTTGATCTTCGATAGTTTTAATAACGTCTGGCATAAGCTCGACCATCTTTTCTTGGTTAAGGGCTGCAACTTTTGTTAGACCATAGAACTGTAAGAATGGCCCGTCGTCGCCCATTGCTAATGCAAACGATTGTATTAGGCCGCCGTCTTTGGTCATAGTTTGTGCAACATCAACAAATCCTTTCATTGCTTTTGGCACGTCTTCTGCAGATTTTAGATTAGCAATAGCATTGGCTGCAGCATCGCCAAAGCCCGAAACCATTAGTTTTTGTGCTTCTTCTGTCGCTAGGAATCCTGCAGCCTGATCCATATAGCCTTTTGCAAGATCGGGAGAAACTTTCTCTAGCATTGTAGCCATTGCTAACTGGGCGGTCGCTTCTTTTTTGCTCAGGGTTTGTAGATACGCATTAAATCGTGCGTTGCGCATCTTGTCATCATATTCTTTTTGTAGCTCTTGACGACTCATGCCAGTAAGCTTTGCCATTGCGTCTAATTCAGTAACATAATCTTCTGTAGACTTAAACAATTCTTGAGTGGTCATTGCTTGGCGCATACCCAACTGACGTTGTAAAACTTGGTAATCTACCATTGTGTCGCTAAACTCGTCAACATCTACGCCAAGTAAACGCATAGATCGACCAGCGCCCTTTTGGAACATTTCAACAGATTTTGTTAATGTGTTCCCGCCATGCAAGGCAGACCCGCCCAAGAACATCAAATTCTCTGAATTATTTTTAAGTAACTGAGTATATTTGGCAAACGGAATGTTGGCTTCTTCTACACGACCACGTAGATCATCAAACGCACCAGCACCCAACAGGCCTGAATCGCTTAATGTTTGGAAGCTATTATACGCAGTTTGAATCTTGTCAATAGATAGCTGAACACCAGCTGTTGCGGCCTCACCAAAAGACTCTAGTGCTGAACCAAAGATTGGAATCGCGCTCGCTAGGCCAGACAATGCAGAACCAACTGTGCCTACGATCCCGTTTAAGGTTGTAAACTCTGCATCGGCATTAGACAAAGACTTTACAAGATCAACGCCGCCGGATCCCAGCTTGCCTAGTGTATCAGTCGATTTATTAATCGCCTTGTTCATGGCTTCTATAGACTTGGTAGTTTTACCAGCCTCAACCATGCGTTGCTGCAATCGCTGCTTAACGAAGCCCGACATGGTATTCGAGCTTTCTCGGAAGTTTTCTAGTATTTCATTTACCAGTCTGGCAGATTCGTTGGGATCTATTTCGTCAGCCATAATATGCTCATATAAATATCATTTACTAGTATATTTATAGGTAGAAAATATGAGCTCAAATCCACTTGCTGCATACTTCCGCAGACCATCGATTTACGTTAACTTGCCAAGCCAAGGCCAGTTTTACATGCCGCCTCTTAACGCCAATCCGCAAGAGGTGCCAATATTTCCAATGACTGCAATCGATGAGATAACGTATAAAACGCCGGACGCCTTATTTAATGGCGAGGCCACAGCCGATGTTATCAAGTCGTGTATCCCAGCCATACAAGATCCATGGTCGATGCCTGTAATTGACTTAACTTCTGCATTGGTTGGCATCCGCATTGCTAGCTTTGGTCATGAAATGATTATATCAACACAATGTCCAGCATGTAAGGAAGTAGCTGACTATGGTATCGACCTACGTGAAGTATTGGCAAGCGTTGGAGTACCAGACTACAGCGAGCCACTCAGCGCAGGCGATCTTAAGATATACTTCCGTCCGCTAAACTACAGGGAAATGAACAACAACAGCCGTATCAACTTTGAAGAGCAACGGTTAACACGCAGCATCGAATCAGATCCCGATCTAGAAGATGATGCGAAGATGAACAAGCTAGCAGAGGCATTCCGTAAAGTTTCAATCTTTACAATCGAAACACTGGCTAAAAACATTGACCGCATCGAAATCGCAGACACACAAACAGTAACAGACCATCAGTTTATACTAGAGTATCTACATAGCTGTGATCGTGACGTTTACAATGAAATCAAAGCCCATGTAGTCGAGCAGCGTAGTAAAACAGAGTTAAAGCCGCTAGATATCAAATGTGATGCTTGTGGTCATGAGTACCAGCAGCCGTACACGCTGGATATGGCAAATTTTTTCGAATAAGATTACTAACGCTGGAATCTGAAGATATCGTCAAGTATATCGAGCAGATAGACGACGAGGCAAAAGAAATTCGCGAAGAGTGCATTAAACTTGCATGGTCAATGCGAGGCGGTGCTACCTATACAGACGTCATGAATATGAGTTTAGAGGAGCGGAAACTAATAGCCAAGATGTCGAAAGAGAATATCGAGCTTACAGCAAAGACGAATTTGCCATATTTCTAAAATTTTGCTTTTTGGACGAAGTATCATTCGTTATATGCCTTAATAGCATATCAGGATGTCTAAAGACATCCATTCGTTCAGCTAAAGCTGAACTTCATTGTTTTTACTTTAAGACATTGTAACTT
>JASJBC010000184.1 GCA_030066715.1 Acidimicrobiia bacterium | reverse complement strand
GATTGGGAACCAACCTGTATATACCCTTGCTTTCAACAGCTACATAGATATATCCATCTGGTCCTTGTCTCACATTGCGAACCCGACCGATATCTTCCAGTAATTTTTCCCGGTACGACACCGTATTACCATCTAAAACAAGCCTCTCGAGGTATTGGAAAGCCAGGGACCCCACCAGTAGGTCGCCTTGCCAGTCAGGATATCTATTGGAAGTGACAAAAGCCATTCCGCTGGGGGCTATAGAGGGGTCCCAGTAATGTATAGGTTGTTCCATACCTTCCATTTCCGTAATATCTGTGATTGGGGTACCATCGTAGTTGATACCATAGGTGATTACCGGCCACCCATAATTCATGCCTTTCCCGACAATGTTAATCTCGTCTCCCCCTCTTGGCCCGTGCTCATGGATCCAAATTGCTCCTGTTCCCGGATGCATTGCCATTCCCTGGGGGTTTCTGTTGCCATAGGTATATACCATCTCCTTGGCCCCAGCCATGCCTACGAAAGGATTATCTACCGGTACCCGTCCGTCGTCGTGCATCCTGTATACCTTGCCACAATCCAGGTAAAAATCCTGTGGATTGACGTCTCTGGCACCTCGATCTCCTACTGTGAAATAGAGGTATCCCTGACGGTCGAATTCCAGCCTGGATCCAAAATGCTGACCTTTAGTAGTATTAGGTGAAGCTTTATATAATAACTCTTTGTTTATTAATTGGTTACCTTCAATTTTTGCGCGCATAACGGCAGTATTTCCACCACTCCCTGCTCCCTCTTCTGAAGCGTACGAGAGATACAACCAGCCATTGCTCTCAAACTGGGGGTGCAATTCTATATCCAGTAAGCCACCCTGACCACGGTTGTAAATCTCTGGAACACCCTGTATTTCAGTAGTCTGACCAGCTTTGAAATGAAGGATTTCGCCGGATTTTTCCGTTATCAGCATACTGCCATCTGGCAGGAATGCCATTCCCCATGGAATTTGCAGGTCATCGACCACCAGTTCTGCGGTAAAATTGACTTGAGTTGGGGTGTTTATTTCGGTGTCATTCTCATCCCCACAGGATAAACTGTTCATTACAACGAAAAAGCTGAGGAAAGCAATACTATTTCTCATATTAAAACGTTAGGTAAGAGATATATAGTTAACATAGGCCCCGGCCTAAAGATAAAGAGAATATATAAGTTCAAACAATTACGCCAAAGAATATATTGACCCCAAATCAAGCATATTCTTGCCATAACACGAATTAACCTATGCTCCAAAAGATACCCAGGCACCCATGGTATGCCCTGCTATTCCTGGCACTATTTGTAGCGGGTACTTCAGCGATAGCAAATTCTAGCAATTACGATATACTCCCGGAAACAACAGTAGAAACTGAAGAGGAAGTTGTTTCGGAAATATCAGGGGATATTGCTTACAAAGGAAATCATGCTGAAGTATTAGGCATCTACAATTCAAATGCTCCAACAGGGAATAACGCCCTGGATAACCTGATGTTCTCTACGATCATCCAGGGGGCTGACGAAATAGTAGTCTGCCCCAATGATGGAAGTACCCTTGCCAAATTCTTTCTATGTGGTACCAGTGATATCCGGACCCTCACTTTAAGCCAGAGCGGAAGTAGCTATCAATGGCAGAAATTAGATCCCAACCGATGTGCTTTGTCGGTTCTGGATGATTGTGCCAATACAGACAACACCTGTTATGACACCGTTGGCAACGGTCCCACATATGATCTCGATTCTGCCGGAGAATTCCGGGTTCGGGTGGATGGAGGACAATATTACTATTTCAAGGCCTCTCTGAATCCACTCGATCCGCAGTTGATCAAGGAGGATATCATTTGTGGTAATCCAGGCAGGGTTGAAATCACTAATGTTCCCGCAGGATACGAATACAGCCTGAATAATCCGGGAGGGCCTTACCAGGATGATCCCTTTTTCGACGTTACCTCAGGGGGTAACTATATGGTTTGGGTTCGCTTGAAGAATGTTTCTACCAGTGCCTGTATTTTCCCATCTAACACGGTGAATGTGCAGGAATTGGACATTGATGTCGATGTTACAGCCAATGATATACTCTGTAGCGGAGAACTGGGAAGTATAGACGTTTCAGTCAGTGGTGTACCGGGCTTTTACACTTACAGACTGATAAAAAATGGGGTGACTGTTGATACTTTTGGACCTGACGGAGCTAGTAACTATACTTTTGCGAATGTTAGCGCAGGATTATATAGCGTAAGGGTTGAAACCAATAAGTGTAACGAGCTGGTAACGCTCGATATCAACAATGATCCCATTGAGATAGGAAACGGGATCAGTCCACTTGCTGTAACGGCAACCGCCAATGACAGTTTTGGATGTGGTGCAGCAACAGTAGATGTTACCATTGAGACAACTGGGGGTACAAGCCCCTATCGCTATAGCCTGAATGGTGGGGGTACCTGGAGTCCTACATATACCGGGACTACAATGTTCACCGTTTCATCTCCCGGAACCTACAACATTCTAGTAGAAGACGCCAATGGCTGTACTAAAACGGCCAACGTGGATGTGGAAGATCTACCGCCGCCGGTATATACCATCACCACTCTTGACGCAAATTGTGGTGGTACCAATGATGGTCAGATTACGGTTAATGTCACCAACGGCTTTGGATATAATCTGGAGTTCAGCGCAGACAATGGGAGTAATTATCAGGGAAGTAATGTTTTTAACGGTCTGGCTCCTGGAACATATGACGTCATGATCCGCTATCAACAGGGGAGCTTCGTATGTACTACCCCGTCTTCAAGCGAAACGGTAGGGAGTCCTACTCCCATAGTTGGCACAGCCACAGCAAATTCAGAGCCTACATGTTTGAACGAAAATGGAGGTCAGATAACCATATCCGGTGTATCAGGTGGTACAGGTCCTTATGAATACAGTATAGGTGCTGGATTCAGTGGGACTTCGGTTTTTACGAATTTGGGCGTGGGAACCTACACACCAAGGATCCGTGACGCCAATGGTTGTATTGAGACTTTGGCCCCCATCGTCTATTCACCTCTGGACAAACCTACAAACCTGGATTTTGCAATCACCAATATCGATTGTCTAACCAATACCGCCTCCGTAACCCTCAGTGCTACAGGAGGTTCGGCACCTTATACCTATGAAATAATAGCACCTGCCGGAAGTGCCATTAATAACGGTGCTAATCCTGTTTTTACAGGACTTGGACTGGGTACCTACACATTCCGGGTAACAGATGATGAAGGATGTTCCTATGATGAAGCTTTCGCCATCACCGATATCAGCTCTATCTCGGTTCAGGCCCTGCCTATTCAGGTAATAACCTGTGTAGGTGCCAGTGACGGAGAGGGACGTTTTTTGGTCGATGGTTTTGACACGACCTACAGCTATCAAATCGATGCCGGACCAGTATTTACGGGACAGACCAACGGTATTATAGATCTGACCGGTTTAACTGCTGGCAATTATGTCATTAATGTGACGGATGAAGATACCAACTGTACGGATACGGCCACATTGGTCATTCAGGAACCTGCTGCAGCCCTCGCGATAACAGGTTTGAATATTACGGCCATGAGCTGCCAGAATAATAATACCGGAGCCGTTACTGTCAACGCTACTGGTGGTTGGGGAGGTAATCGCTATACCTTAACTCAACCTGATTTGTCCGTACGTGGACCTCAGACAGGGAGTACCTTCACTAATCTAACACAGGATGGATTATACCAGGTGAGTGTTACGGATGCTAATGGATGTACTGTGACCGATACTTTTACACTTACCGCACTTGTCAGCCCTACACTTACAATAGATACCGGAGCTTCAGATTATTGTTACGACAATGTGGATGCTGCCACGCTGGTGGTGAATGCGGCAGGAGGTTTACCACCCTATCAATACAGGATAAACGGAGGTTTACTTGGTGCCAGTAATACGTTTAACGGTTTAACTCCTGGTACTTATACTATAGAAGTAGTGGATGCCAATGATTGCCGGGACGACGTAATAACCGTGATCGAACCAGAAATATCAGCCAATGCGGTCACTATCAGGGAACTCAACTGTGGTGGACCATCGGCGGAGATACAGGTAACTATTACTAATGGATATCCTGTATTTGGAGACTATGATATTTACGAAGTAAGTATTGACG
Source organism: Acidimicrobiia bacterium (assembly GCA_030066715.1). Lineage (GTDB taxonomy): Bacteria > Actinomycetota > Acidimicrobiia > Spongiisociales > UBA5794 > JAAETI01. The sequence goes on along the minus strand of JASJBC010000184.1, from coordinate 2,428 downwards.
GAGCTCCTTATACTTCGAATTCCAATAATATCATCGGTAATTCCTTCATCTACAGCATACCTAATAATGGCAGCATTACGGTTCCTACCACTTTCCAGTTCCTGGTAAGTGATAGTCAGGGCTGTACAACGGAGACCAATGTGGTAACTATATCACCTCCTGAAACCATTGCGGGGACAGCTGTTCCGACTAATACTACCTGTGGGGACAATAATGGTATCATCGAATTAATACCTGACACTAATTTTGGGGTACCTCCATATGAGTATAGTGATAATGGCGGAGCCACTTACAGCAGCCAAAACATCTTTTCAGGGTTTGCTCCAGGGACCTACAGTACCTTCATGATTCGTGATAGCAGGGGATGTACTACGGCACTCCTTTCTGCAACAATAGGTGCTAGTAGCGCGATAGATGCTACAGTGGTACCCGTGGACGCCATTTGTGCAGCAGGTACTGTTGAGGGAGCAATAAATGTTACAGCTGTTGCCAATGGAACGGCTAATTATACCTATATCCTGGAGGATATCAGTGGAGCTACGGTTTCGGTTATCGGCCCTACTGCCACTACCTCAGTGAGTTTCCCCAGTCTTGCTCCGGGTACTTACACGGTTATTACCAGAGATGATGCCGGTTGTGAAGACCGGGATACCGTAACAATTATTCAGAATCAACTGGATCTTGTGCCTGTGGCTACCACAACTCCTCCTGATTGTACCACGGCATTTACTTATGTGGTAGACATTGTTGGAGGAACACCGCCATATCTGATCGGGTTGGTAGGAAATCCTCTGGTACCACCAAATGTTGATGCTGATACCCACGATTTCACTGGTCAGATTGCCTATGGAGTAACCTATTTCGTCGAGGTTGTAGATGCTTTAGGATGTCGATATATCGAACAGATAGATCCTATACCAGGTCCGTCACCTCTGTTGGTCACCGCCACAGCAACTACTGCTTCCTGTGTGCCAGGAGGTAATGGGCAGATTGATTTTGAAGTAAGTGGCATAGCCTCCCCGGCCGATTTCACATTACAATTACAGGATACCAATACCGGGGCCATCATTAGCGGGCCGACAGTATTGAACAACGAACCTATCCCATATAATGGTTCGTTTACGGCCTTACCACCAGGCAATTATCAGATATTGGTTACGGATAATAATACGAGTTGTAACGCCAGTACCCTGGTCGATATTATCACTGTATTGCCAGCACTGGTAGTCGACAGCAATGAACCAGCCGACTGTAATGTTGGTGCACTGGTAACAGTCAGGGGTAATGGAGGAACAGGCCCATATGGTTTTGCCTATGTCCCTACAGGAAATCCTGCACCTACAGTCTTTACTCCGCAGACCACCTATGAAATTGCAGGACCTTATCCCGCCGATTATGATTTTTATGTTGAGGATGCCAACGGATGTCTGAGCTTTACAACGGTAACTGTTACGGAAGACCCAGGGGTACCCAATCCAACGGTGGATGTGATCAATCAATGTACAGCGGTTGCCAATTACACCATCAATGTCACGGCTCCTCTCAGTACAGGTTCAGGTCTGCCGGAAGAGACATTTGAATACGATATTGGAGGAGGCTTCCAATCCAGTCCTAATTTTACAGTACCTAACCCAGGAGACTATATCATTACGGTAAGAGATGGCCGTGGATGTATCAATACAGTCCTTGCGAGAGTATTTGATTTCTTTGCTATTTCTGCAAATGCCAGCTCAGAGCCCACCTGCAATGCCGGAGATGGGGTAATTACAGTCAATACAACAGGGGGTAGTGGCAATTTCCGATTTGAGCTGGATGATGGGATCAATCCTCCCATTATACAGATCAACAATCCTGTTTTTACGGGAATATTGCCAGGCAGTTATGCCATTTTGGTCACTGACCTGGATTCCAACACCATCCCTTTGTGTACCGATATTGCCACGGTAGATGTCACCCTGGTGGATACACCTGTAATCTCTGCCGCACCAAAAACGGACATCAGTTGTACAGGTGCCGATGACGGAATAATAATGGTGGAACTACAGCCAGGAACAGATACTGACAGTCCTTTCAGTTTTATACTTTATGACGGGGCTAGTCCTACAATAGTTAGAGGTCCTCAGGCTACTGCCATTTTCGACAATCTCCCTCCGGGTACTTACCAGGTAGAGGTGGTTTCAAATCGGGGATGTACGGACCGTAGCGGGGATATAGACATCATTGAACCCACACCTTTACAGGTAGCTTTGGCCAATACAGATTTTACCTGTGACCCTGCCAGCAATCGATTCAACACGGCGACCATCACTGTTTACACAGACACCAATGGCGATGGCACCGGCCTGCCGACAGGAACGGCACCCTATACCTATACTATGTTTGACGGTACTTCTACCTTTGTCAATGGTACAAACAATGTCTTTGAAGT
>JASJBC010000020.1 GCA_030066715.1 Acidimicrobiia bacterium | reverse complement strand
GGAGTTCTGGGGGAACCTGACAGACTGGGCGCAGGCGAGCCTTTTTGGTGCCCTGGCCCTTGTCTTCTTCGCCGCCGGGCGGTCGTTGCTCGACACGGTAGAACCGGCGTTGCAGAGGCTCTCCGGCGTTCTGTGGGCGCTGAGCGTCATCTCTCTTGGTGGCGCCCTCTACGTCCTCTTCGACCCGATCCTCGGTTACGACGTGGACACCACCTGGACTCTCCTCGGTGCCGTGACGGCTGTGGCGGGTGGCCTGATGCTCCGTCGCAGCGAGTCTGTGGCCCAGCACCTTGTCTTCTTTGCCGCCGTCATGACGACGCTGATGTCGTTGCTCCAAACAGGAGCGGAGCCCGAGGTGTTTGTGTTCGGGTTTGCGACCTGGGGTATCGGGTTTGTGTGGCTGCTGGTGACGAGGGCCGGCGTGCTGCGGCCGCCGGCTGCGGGTGTGGTGCTTGGAGCAGTCACGATGCTCGTCGGTGCCCAGATCGCTGCGGTTGAAGGCAGCACCGTTACCTTCGGCGTCTTGCTCGGTGTGGCCACAGCTGCCCTTTTTGCCACGGCAGGCATCGTCATGCGCGAACGCTTGGCGATCATCCTCGGCGGCGTGGGCATCTTCTGGTTCGTACCCCAGGCGATGTTTCACTTCTTCGGTGAGACATTTGGCGGCATGTTCGGCCTGTTCGTCAGCGGCATAGCCATTGTGGCCCTGGCCATTTGGTTCAGCCGCCACAAGGAGGCGCTATGACACGCGAATCACGCTTGTGGCTGGCCGCCGCCGGGGTCGTCGCAGTCGTAGTCGCTGCCGCAGTTCTGCTGTTCGGCTACAACCGCCCCCCGGAGTTTGCCAACATCTACACCGACGGGGGCCCAACCATCTCGGCCACGGTGGCCTATTTGGAGTACGGGTCCGAGGACTGTGTGTGGATCCTCGATGTAGCGACGGGCGAGTCTCACGAGCTGTACTGCGACCACTGGGTCTGGCCCGAGCACTGGGACGAGGACGGCAACCTGTGGGTCCATGGCGGCAACGGCCATGAGCAGATCTGGATCCTCGACCCGGCAACCGGCGAGATCGTCGGCAGTGCCGACCCGTGGGAGGGCCCGCCGCCCCACGACGAGGGAGGTCCACCGCCACACGAAGAAGCGGCCCTGCGGTCGCGATCGGCCGATGGCAGAGTCACCCTGACACACGGGACCGGCGCGGATGCCACCACGATCATCGACGTCGAGGCCCCTCGCAACTACGCGTTCTACAGCTACGGCGTAACCGCAGATGGAGACTACGCCTGGGTCTGCGACAGCGAGGATCGCCTCCTCGTCGTGGCCTTGGACGGAGAGTCGGAACCATGGCTGGTCGCTGCCGGGATCTCCGACCCCATATGGAAGTAGACAGAGAACACGGCGCAGCTTTGGCATTAGTCGGGGCTGCGCCGCTCGCCGTCTGGTTCCTGGTGCGGCAACTGCGTGAAGAGAACGGCGTCGACTACATCATTCAAGTACCCCGCTCGAGCCCGGCTGCCGAGCTGGCGCTCGGTTCGGTGTCGCTAGGCGTTGCCATCGCGGCTGGAGTTGGGGTTTGGCACAGGCGGGAGAGGCTGGTTAGTGGCGGCTGGTGGCGGGTGTACGGCCGACTGCTTCTCGGAGGTGTGTCGCTGGCACTCGGAGCCCGTGTCGTTACTGCCGCATCCGTCGGTGCGAACATCGGGGGTGGGTTCGTGCTGATGACCGGCCCAGCTTTGGTGCTGTACTTGCTGCGGGGGGCGTGGTTGGAATGGCGCTGGCTGCGGAACCGCGACGGTGCCGGAGGCTGGACGCCGTCCGCAATCGAGTGGCTGATGCTCTGCCTAGCTCCGCACCGGGGCGGGGGAGAGCAGACGTCCCAGCGTCGTTGCCCAGACATGTCTGCCGAGTAGGACGAACTGGTTGCCGAAGATCACGAGCCCGCAGATCACTGACACGGCGATCGACATCGGCAGCGGGATCCACCCGGCGTAGTAGCCGGTGACCGCCGTAGTTACCAGCCATGTCGTCGTGAGCACGAAGCCGACGGAGTAGACCAGCCCCGAGAACACAAGCAGTGGCGAGGAACGCTCCAGGTCGTTGGCGATGAGCCCGGGGACAAACAGAGGGGTCAAGGCAACCGTTGCCATCGACTCATATGCAGCGATGCTGAGGTCGAAAACTGCGGTGGAGATCCACACACCGGCCCAAGAGATGATGCTGGCGCTCACCATCATCAGGGCGAACTTGCGTCGGCCGAAAACGATCATCGTCCGCATAAAGACTCGAGTTACCAGGAGCCAGCTGGCGACACCGATGACGCCGAGGAAGATCAGGTTCAGCGGGCTCGTGGTCAGCATCGCCAGATAGGCGGCGCCGACGTAGCCGGCCGAGCGGAACCCGTAGTTGTACTGAAGTGCCCACGCGGCAGCTGCGGAGAGGATCACGGTCATCGGGATCCACTCGGGCGGGAAGGCAAGGACCCCGAACCCGGCGAGCCTGCCCACGGCGGTGGCGTCGGGGAAGAACATGATCGCCAGCGTCATCGGCACGGCAACAAGCGCGGACGACATCCCGACGGCCTTCATTGTCTGCTTGATGCCCTGGCGGCCGAAGTCGTGGGCAATGAGGGCCGGGACCAGGTATCCCACGCCGACGAGGAGCGGGATGCTCGACTCCCAGAGATATGGCGTGGACGGGCTTAGCTTGAGCAGCACGACCTGCACCGACGCCGAGATGATCATGATCGTCGAGAACTTGTTGCGGCCGTCCAACAGAAGACGCTTGCGGAGGACGTGGTTGACCATCCAATACGAGAACAACGCGTTCAGCAGCGTGATCAGCAGGATCAGGGGCTGGAGCACGAACACGGCCACGTAGCCCGGCACCACGATGCTGCCCGAGGTGATGTGAAAGCGCTCGTAGATGATCACCGAGGCGAGCACTCCGACGATGAACGCAAACCGCACGGTGTTGATATCGAAGAGATAATCGTGCATTACGCCACCGCGACCAGGTGCCTCTTTCCGCGGCGCTTGTCGCGTTCGGCAACCCGCTCGAAATAGTCGAGCATCATCTCGGCTTGGTGCGTGTGGATGTTCACAAAGCCGACGAGGAGAACATCGTCCGTCGGCATCTTGGTGACGGCCTCGTCGATGATGTCGTGGATGGTTGGGTTCCTCTGTTCACCCAGATTGATCAGATGCTCGCGCGGGTAGCCGTTGCGGAGCACCACGTTCGTCACCAGATCCTCATAGGCCCCAAACGTGACCAGTCGATCGAAGGACAGATCGTTGACGGCGATGTCGGCAAACTGGATGGCCCGCCGCTGGCGATCCGAACGGTTGTTGAGAATGCCGACCGTGGTTGTGTTCTTACCCATGTAGGGCTGCAGCTTCTCCGCTGCGGCGATCATTGATTCGCGGTCGTTGACGGCGAACAGGTTGGCCCACACGAGCCGTTTGCCGCCGATGTTGTACCGCTCGACGCGAAGCACGCCGGGGTCCGCAGGCGCCTTGACCATTCCGGCCATCGCCACGTGGCGAGGGATGTTGAGCAGTTCTGCGATGGCGAGGACGATGGCGATGTTCTCTTCGAACGAGATGAAGTCGAAGGCGGCCACTTCCTCCGCTTTCACCTTGGCCGGATCGGCGACGATGAGGCTGGTACCCCGGCGCCGCGCCTCCCGGTACATGATCTCGAGTAGCTCGGGGTTCTGCTCGGCAGTGACCAGGATGCCGTTGCGGGGACAGCTCGACATCAGCGAGCGTGCAATCTCCGGCAGCGTCTCTCCCATGACGTCCTGGTGGTCCTCGCGGACGTTCGTTATCACACCGATCGTCGAGCGGATTATCCGCTCTTCGCTGACACGCTGGTAGCGCGGGTTTATCGCCATGCACTCCATCACGACGGCGTCGACGAATGGTGTCACCCAGTCCTTGACAACCTGGATCTGTTCGAGGATCGTCGGCGAGCCGTTGCGGACTATCGGGTGGTCCCGACCGTCGGGTGCGATCACGGCGGCGAAGCTCCCGGTTGACTTGCCGACGGTCACCAGATCAGCCTCGCGCAACATGCCGGCGATGAGCCGGGTGACCGTGGACTTGCCCCGGATGCCGTTCACGTGGATACGGTGCGGGACCATCGTGAGCCGTCGGGAGTGGCCGCGAGACTCCCCAAACCAGCGCATCAGCATCGCAAGCGCGGCAGTGACCGCTATTGCGAAGAAGACAATCTGTGACGCCACCTGGACCTCCTCCCGACTTATCGGCCGGGAGGAGGCCCGAACTTGATGGGTCTTCCGCGCTATCTAGCGATGGCTATCAAGCCGTTGTGCTGCTCCGCGACATGATGATGACGGCCAGCGCAGCAAGGAAGGCAAGCACGATCGGCAGGACCACGGTCGTGAACGTATCGAGCGGGCGAATCTTCCACATCATGAGGGCGAGAGACAGGAGGAACCCGAACAGCAGAGCCGCAAATGCGGCCGAAACGGGGTGCTTGCGCACTATGGCGCTGATCAACCAGTAGCCCGTGCCGATCAGCCCGATGAGCACGAGCCAGCCGACAACGTTGCTCAGCGGATTGCCCTCGAGTTCGATCATGGCGAAGCCCGAGCAGCTCCCACCGTCGGCGGAGTGGGTGGCGGTTACCTTCCACACTCCCGGGATCCAGATGGGGAGCTTGTCCCGGAAATCGTCTAGTTCGTAGATTTGATCTTGAACGGAGCGCTGATCAGCGGTATTCGGATCGCGCCACGGCTCGGCAAGTGTGATGTTGAACGGGCCGACCTGAACCTTGGCCACGCCCGAGTGGTTTGTGTTGGCGAAGCCAACCGATCCCGAGTACGTGACCTGCACACCTCGCTCATTCGGGATGGGGATGGCGTTGCTCGGGGTGTCGTTGGCGGGCGTGTAGGTGACGCCCTTGATTGTTGCCTCGCCGGTGCACTCACCGGTGACGCTTGCCGGGGCAATGCCGGGGGCCAAGGTCAGCACTAGTGCGGCGAGTATGGCGGTGATCGAAAGTCTCCGAACCATTACCCCTCCTGGGAATCGACCGTGTCCCTGACCCTACCGGTCGGAAGGGGGGCTGTCGCTGTTTTCCCCAGCGCGTTGACTCAGGATGGATCGCACCTCGGTGATGTCAGCGGGGGAGGTCTGGGCGGCGCGGTAGTAGCAGTAACCCGTCGGGAGGAAGAAGACCTGGAAGATCGTCAGTCCGACCGCCCAGTTGAGGGGTGCGGGCAGCGCCCGCTCCAGGGCGCCGGCGACCGCCCCGGTCAGCCCGTTGCCCGCCGCACGTCCGGTGCCGTTGGCGAAGTTGGCGACGCCGAAGATTGTCCCGCGATGCTCCGGAAGGTTGACGTCCGAAATGAGTGCGAACCAGTTGGGCGAATCTGCGCCGGTGAGCGCCACAGCTCCCACCGCGGCGAGGAACGTGGCCGCCACCCACGGGTTGGTGACTGCCTGCTGGAGGACTTCGCCGATGAGGGTTGCCGTGCCTGCTCCATTTGTCACCTCCAGGTTGTTGAGCGGGAGGAAGAAGAACAACAGGAAGAATGGGATTGCCCCGAGGATGCCGATCGACGACACGATGGCGCGCCCGCTCAAGGTCCGCAGCTGCAGACGGTCTCCGATGTGCCCAGCGAGGATTGAGAAGATCCCACCCAGCTGGAATATCGCACCGAGAATGCCGCCCACCTTGGTTGCGGTGCTGAGGTCGTAGCCCGCCGCCATCACCTTCTCTTGATAGAGCAGAGGCACCCAGATCAGCGAGCCGTATGCAACCTGGGCACTCAACCCCTGGAGAATCAGCCAACGGTTCGTCTTTCGATTCCACAGCTCGGGTAGCTGATCGACGTCGATGCGGTACTCGTAGTCGGCCCCACTGTCATGGAGGGCGCTGAGGTCCGGCTCCCGCAGGCCGCGGGGCGGGTCGTACGTGAACAGATACAGGATCGAGACCAGTCCACCAAGAGCGGCGATGGCACGCAGCGCCAGGGAGAAGTCGTCGGCTCCGAGTTGGCTGGCGAGCAGGCCGCCGACGATGCCGCCTATGCCCTGGGACAGGCCCCAGAAGCTCATCGCCAGCCCGCGCCGCTGTGGTGAGACGAAGTCGCTGATGACAGAAAAGCCGACGGAGGCGATCACGCCGAGACCGACGGCGGTGACGATTTGCCAGGCGAAGAGCTGCCAAAAGGCAGACGCAGTCGAAGAGAGCCCCGTCCCGACCACCCATACCAGCGTACCCCAGAACAAGAGCCGTTTGCGGTCGGATCTGTCGCCCCAGTACCCCCAGCCGACTGCGCTGAGCGCGGTGACGAATATCACTGTCGCCGTCATAAAGCCAACCGCAGTTTTGGAGGTGTCGAGAGCCTCGGTCACCGGCAGAACCATCGACGGGATCGTCGCCAGCGCCGCGTTGTCGAGAGATGCCAGGGTCACAAAGACCACGATGGTGAACAGAACGTGGCCTCGCCCGCCCCACCAACTTGGTCTGTCTCTCTCCCGCATCGGGCCACATTGTGGCAGACGCATGTTTCCGGTATTCGACGAGCTGTTGGCAACCGGCGATCACTACACACGGAAGCGGCCCCCGCAGGGGCCGCTTCGTCGTTGTCGTTGGGCCTTGGGCGGCCTTACCCCCAGAAGCTCACGTATGTGCCTGCTTCGAGAGTTTCGAGATCACTCTGCAGGATCCCGTCGTAGGAGTAGGTGTAGAGGCTGTCGCCGATGACCATGGAGCGCTCGATCATCGGGCCCCACCACCACTCCTCGTCCTCGATCTCCTTGGGCCGGTGGGAGATTCGGGCGATCTCCTCGATGCCGTCCTCGGTGGCCTCGACCGCGATGGCGCCCACGAATCCGCTCTCAGTCTCGGTTTCCTCATCCCAGCTCCACACGGATACCGGGATCACGGTGAGACCGGTCTGCGGCCAGTGGAGGAACGCCCGGTGATCCCACTCGACTGCGGAGTAGCCGTCGTCGAGCGTGTAGTTGTGGATCCGGGTCGGATTCGCCGGGTCGCTCACGTCGAACAGCGAGATCTGCGTGCCGAGGGTCCGTCCCTGATCGGTTGCGTCCTGACCTACGCCCAGCAGGAGGCCGTCGCCGACGGGGTGGAGGTAGGCCGAGTAGCCGAGGATCTTCAGCTCGCCGACAACCTCGGGATCAGTCGGATCGGATAGGTCGATCGTGTACAACGGATCCGTCTGGCGGAATGTGACCACGTATCCGGTGTCGTCGATGAACCGGACCGAGTAGATGCGCTCACCCTTGCCGAGTCCGCCGACCTTGCCGATCTCTACGAGTTCGCCGCTGTCCTCTTCGAGAACCGTCACGAAGCTCTCCGAGTCGTCGCCGGCTCCCCACCACCAGTCGGGAGACGAGGTGGTGGCAACGCGCAGGTTGCCTTCGTACTCGGACATCGACCATTGGCTCAGCATCCATCCTTCGACCCGGCCGGTGGCAACGTATTGCGTCGTCGTTGGGTCGGAGATGTCGAACTTGTGGATGTCCGTCGTGTGCTTGTTCATCTCGTCTTCGGCGTCGTCCTCGTTGATGGTTTCCCAATTGCGCCACGCCGCCGATGCGATGTACATGGCGTCGGTCGACGAGTAGACGATGTCGCCCGAGGCGAGAACGCCGACGGCGTCGTCGATGGCCATGTCATTCGCCATGTCGATCGTCACGACGTTCAGCATTTCGATGCCGGAGAACTCCTCAGGATGATGTGCGCTCGAGCAATCGAGGAGGCTGCCCTCGGAGAGGACCCGACCCGACGCGTTCTCGAGGATGTAGTAGGGGACCCAGTTGTCGATCGTGGAGTCGAGGATCACCTGACGGTTGTACTCCTCCGCATCCCGCTCTGCCTTCAGGCCGTTGGTCTCCGGGTACCGGAACTGCAACCCGGTGGGCATCGAGCTGATCACGAGCCGTACCGAGTCACCGACCATGCGAGCACTCACCTTGGTGCCGTCGACGTAGAGGACACGCTCGACATCGGGGTCCTCGATGTCGGAGATGTCGACCGCGACGATGCTTGTGATCGGGCTGGGCGGCGAGTAGTAGGCGACGTCCTCGACGAGACCCGGCTCGACGAGCGGCGTTGCGTAGCTGTCCCCGTACGCCATGACGAGGACCTTGTCGCCGTAGAGGAACATGTCGCTGGCCCAACCGACGTCGAGGGTGGTCTGGCCGGCAAGCCGGGGCTCCTCACCCGTGACGTCGATGACGTACAACACATTGCCTGCGGTCGCCACGATGCGGGTGCCATCGGTCTTGACGATGTCCGGCTCGTCGACTCCGAGTTCTTGGATGTTCGTGCCCGAGTAGTCGACGCCCAGCTGTGGCGACGCTCCCGGCGCGGTCGTGTTGGCGCCGCCACCGTCGTCGGCGGCCGCTAGTTCTTCGACGGCGAGGTCAACGCCGCGGAAGATGGGGCCCCAGTAGCCGTACTCGAAGCCCCACGGCCCGACCATCTCGACTGCGTGTTCCTTGACGTAATCGAGGAAGTCGTCACAGGCGTTGAAGGCCTGGAGGCCGTAAGAGACCGGAGTAGCTGTAAGCGGTGGCCGTGTCGAGCCGCCGATCGATGTGGTTGTCGTGTCCTCGGCAGACGAGCACGCTGCTGCGAGCACTACGAGCGCTGCGATAGCGATGGTGAACCGTTTCATGATGACCCCTGGTTGATTCCGGGCTTGTCACTGTTCTGATGTCACAAGCAGGGTGTCGGGTTCCCGGTTTCTCTGGATTCTTCGGTCTAGCCAAGCGCCGACATGATCGCTTCGGTGAGGATGTCGTATCCGGTGGCGTTGGGGTGGATGTCAGGGGGAATGCTGGTCATGTGGGTCGTGGCTGTTGTCGTTCCCTGCATCGGGCTGAATCCGTCCGCAACGACGAGCCCGTGTCTCTCTGCCGCGGTTGCGCCGATCGCATTTAGCTCTTGCAGGGCCATGTTGCTCTGCGCCTCAAAAGCTACCTGATCCTCGAACCCGAGAGAGAACGGGTTGTATGCCTGGAGGAAGACCACGGTGGCATTGGGGAAGGCGTCGCGCAGAGAGGCGAAGATCTCATCGATGTTCTCCTGATAGGCATTGAGCGATGCCTCGATCCGCACCGCACAGGGCGCAGCCTGCACGTCCTCGGCGCAATCGGACGAGGCGAGGTGGCCGAGCAAATCGTTCGCCCCGATGTCGATCGTCACGTAGGCCACTTCTCGGGTGCTCCCGAAATCGAGCGCGGCGTCGAGTTGCCCGCCGACGAGCATCGTTCCGGTCGTTTCGCCGCTCACGCCGAAGTTGCGCAGGCCGTAGACCGAACCATCGCGGATGCTGAGCTCACGGTGTACCTGAGATACGTATCCCTCTGCGTAGCCATCGACTCCCACTGCGGCGGCCAATGAGTCGCCGAGAGCTATGTAGACGGGCGATCCTTCCGCGGTGGCAGATTCGACTCCACTCTCGTAGGGAGTCACGTTCAAGTTGGTAGCGGCGAGTCCTCCCAGGTCGCCGAAGGCGGCAAGCATCACCTCGGCATTGATCTCCGAGCTGCCGCTGGCCACGCCGGTCACGGAGATGCTGTCGTCTCCGATCACGACTTCTTGAACGTCGGCTCCCTCCTCGGCGAGTGCCCGATTCAGATCGGCCACCCGCCCGATCATGTCTTCGACCGCATCACGAGCAAAGCCCGGCATCGTGAACATGCCGACGTCTGCGCTGAGGAGCTCGGCCTCTACTTGGCCGGCTCGAACCCTTGCCGTTAGCTCGCCCTCGACCGATAGACGACCGTTCTTGAAGTCGCCGACGAAGCCGATGAGGGCAGGCTCGCCCACTGCGTTGACTATGTCGATGGTGATGCGCTGGAAGGGAGTCTCCGTCTCGCTGAGCGAATCGAGTAGCACGGCGTTGAGTTCCGCCTCGGTCAGCGTCACCTGGAACGTGGTGTCCTCGACCGACTGGTCGATCTTCCGCTCGGCGGCCTCCAGGGTCTCCTGGTCCGGAGGGTCGACCGGACCCGATTGGCTGCCCGCCAGCGCGGCAAGGACCTGTACTGCGCCGTAAGCCCCGGTCAGCACGGTGCCGGCGAACGCCAGTATGAGGATGGCCAATACCGCGCGACCCAGGAACACCGGTGCCGTGAAGGCGATGGTCGTCGCTGCAATCGCGATCGTGGCTGCGGTCAGGACCGCAAATGACTCTCCGATCGTGAATAGCGCCAGAGCCCCGCCGGCGACACCGGCGAGGACACCAAAGACGATGATGGCAGCCCGCAACGGGCCGCTCACGGTGGCGCTCATCGTCGGGAGACTAGGGCCAAACCCTCGCTACAGATCTGCGGTCTTGGTGTGTCGCAACATCGGCGCCTCGAGAAGCCGGTGCCTGCCCTAGGTCAGTTTGCTCAGCTTGAGCTCGATCGCCGCGGGATCGAACTCCCCCTGGAAGTAGAACCGGCTCATCCCGCCTGCCTCCATGCCGCTGAGTATCTCGCGCACCTGCTCCCACGTCCCGCGCGGCGCGTTGCGCTTGGCGGCCTCCCTCTCGATTTCCTCAGGGTCGGCCCCGGCTTTCTCCGCGATCTCGACGAGCTGATCCCGATACTCCTGTTCGGTGTCGGCGGCGACGACCTGGCCGGAGCTGGAGACGAGCAGGGCCGCCGGATCACGATCTGCGGCGGCTGCAGCCTCTCGGGCGCGCCGGATCCTGGCTAGGTACTCGTCCGGCATCGCGGGATACGCGTTGAGTTCGTCGGCGAATGTACCGGCAAGGCGCGGGGTCTTGACCGCTCCCGTTCCTCCGACCACCAGCCGCAGCGCAGGTCGAGGCTGCATGTCGAAGGCGTTCAGGGCGTAGAACTCGCCGGTGAAGTCCTGCGGCGGATCGGAGAACGCGGCCCGCAGGTAGCCGAGGGCCTCCTCGGTGCGTGCGAAACGCTCATTTGTCTCGGGGAAATCGATCCCGAACCGGCGGTGCTCTTCCTCCAACCAGCCGGTGCCGACGCCCAGCTTGAAGCGGCCGCCGGCCATCTCCTGGATAGTTGCTGCGTTCTTCACCAGGACCGCGGGGTGCCGGAAGGTGATCGGAGAGACGAGGATGACCAGTTCGATCGTCTCTGTCTCTCTGGCGAGACCAGCCATGATCGCAAAGGCATCGTGAGCCGGCCTGCTGAGGGCATCCTCCTTCGTGCCGTAGATGTAGTGGTCTGGAATGGCGAATGCCGCGAGGCCCTTGCCCTCGGCCCATTGGGCCGCAGCAAGGTAATCGTCGTAGGTGGCGCCGATGGTCTGTACTGCAAAATCCATGCCCGCATTGTTGCAGCGGGCTGCGATCGATCGGGTCGAATCGCCGGACTGGGCAGAATGCAGGGCAGCGGCTCCTGACGTGGCGCCGAGCTAGCCTGCGATAGCAACCGCCACCCGGGGGATCCGATGAGCGAAGCGCGATGGGTTCCATCTGATGAAGTTGTTGCCGCTGCCAATCTGACGGCTGCGATGCGCGATCGTGGCTGTGCCACCTACGGCGAGTTCTACGAATGGTCCGCACAGGAGCGGGCAGAGTTCTGGGGCTTCACCATCGACCGGCTCGGCATCGTCATGGCCGACCGACCCGAAACGATTCTGGCCGGTACCCCGCAGCACCCCGTCTGGCTTCGCGGTGCCCGGCTCAACATTGCCGAGTCTTGCTTCCATGCGGATCCCGGCGCCCCTGCAGTCGTGCACCGCCGTGAGGGCAGGCTGGAGATTGTGACCTCCGGCGAGCTGCATGAGGCAGCAGGCAGGCTTGCCAACGCACTGGTTGCCGCCGGAGTCGTCCCCGGAGATCGTGTTGCCATCGCCATGCCGATGAACCTCGAATCTGTCATCGCCTACCTGGGGATCGTGCTCAGTGGGGCCGTCGTGGTTTCGATCGCCGACAGCTTTGCTCCGGCCGAGATCGCAACCCGGTTGCGCATCGCCCCCGTTGAGCTCGTTGTGACGCAGGATGTCATCATCCGGGCCGGCCGCACCCTGCCGATGTATGACAAGGTCGTCACTGCAGGTGCGGCGCGCGTCGTGGTTCTCGACACCGGCGGCGGAGTGACGCTACGACCCGGTGACGTGTTCTGGAGGGCTTTCCTGGCCGACGCTAGCGAGTTTGCGCCCGTAGCAAGGCTGCCGGAGGATGCGATGAACATCCTGTTCTCCTCGGGCACGACCGGCGATCCCAAGGCGATCCCATGGACTCACGCGGCTCCGATCAAGGCCGCTTCCGACGGCCACTACCACCAGGACATCCAGTTGACCGATCGGGTGGCATGGCCGACCAATCTCGGCTGGATGATGGGGCCGTGGCTCATCTACGCCACCCTCATCAACGGGGCTGCGATTGCGCTCCACGACGATGTGCCGACGGCAGAGCCTTTCGCCCAATTCGTTGTTGAGGCGGGAGTCACGATTCTCGGTGTCGTCCCGTCGCTGGTCGCATCATGGCGGGCGTCGGGTGTGGTGGAGGGCCACGACTGGTCGCGGATACGGCTCTTCAGTTCCACGGGGGAGGCCGCGAACAGCGATGACATGGCCTATCTCATGGATCTGGCGGGCAACAAGCCGATCATGGACTACATCGGCGGCACGGAGCTGGCAGGTGCGTACCTCACCGGAACGGTGCTCCAGCCTTGCGTCCCCGCCACCTTCACCACCCCTACGCTCGGCGGCGCGATCCACATCCTGGACGAGGCCGGCAACCCGGCTCGAGTCGGCGAGGTCTTCATCGAACCTCCGACGATGGGGCTTTCCCTCGAACTGCTCAATCGCGACAACGATGAGGTGTACTACTCAGACACGCCCGTCGTGGATGGGGTGCGACTCCGCCGGCACGGCGATCGCATCGAGAAGCTACCCAACGGGCGTTTCCGTGCCCAAGGCCGTGTCGACGACGTGATGAACCTGGGTGCGATCAAGGTCAGCTCGGCAGAGATCGAGCGTGCCGTAGCTGGCACCGCCGGGCTGGTCGAGGCCGCCGCCATTGCAGTCGATCCGCCGGGGGGCGGGCCCAGTGCCCTCGTCATGTACGTAGTGATCGACCAGGGGGTGTCGCTGCAAGAGGTTGCCATTGAAATGCAGCAGCGCATCCGAACCACACTCAACCCACTATTCAGGATCGCCGATGTGGTCGCCGTCGATCGTCTGCCCCGCACTGCATCGGCGAAGGTGATGCGCCGATCGCTCCGCACCGACTACTCGGAGCGGTAGGTTGCCTCGCATCGATCCGATAGCAATCCTCGAGCACTCCCCGCAGGTACCGCCCGGGTACCTCGGCGACGCCATCGCTGCGACCCGGCTGCCAACCGTGCGGGTGAGGCTGTACGACGGCGACGCGCTGCCGAACCTCGACGCGGTCGCCGCCGTAGTTTCGCTCGGTGGTGTGATGGGCGCCTACGAGGAGGAAGCGCACCCGTTCCTGGTCGCAGAGAAGCAGTTCCTGCGCAAGGCCGTTGCCCGCGGTGTTCGGGTGCTCGGTATCTGCCTTGGTTGCCAGCTGCTCGCCGATGCCCTGGGCGGCCGCGCATTCAAGGCCGACGCCGTCGAGGTTGAGTTCGTTGGACTGGAGACAAGCGGCGCGGCCACGGACGATCCCGTCCTGAGCACCCTGGCCACCCCAGTGGTGTCCTTCCACCAGGACACTTGGGAGCCACCACCCGGCGCGGATGTTCTGGTGCGCAGCGCACGCTTTCCCCACGCCTTTCGTCTGGGCAGTGCCTTGGCGATCCAGAGCCACCCGGAGGCCTCGCCGGAGATGGTGGCTGATTGGGTTGCAAGCTTCGGCAGGGACCGGCTGCTCGCTGCCGGGGTTGATCCGGAAGCATTCCTCGAGGATGTGCGCGCCGCCTCGACCGCAAACGAAGCGCGCGCCGCGGCGCTGTTTACTGCGTGGCTCGCAGAGGTGACGACCACCGTCCGATAGGGCCAAGTCGGCGCTCGCTAACCTCCCCACCAGGAGATTTCATGGACAAGATCGCACGTGTCATCGTCGGCCATTCGAAGCGGATCCTCGCTCTGACCGGGCTGATAACCCTCGTGGCGATCCTGATGCTCTTCCGCATGGACTTCAACGGCGACGTTGCCTCCTTCGTGCTCGAGGGCAACGAGACGGGGGAGGCCTTCAAGGATCTCCAGGACAAGTACCAAGCAGCTGACCCGATCAATGTGGTGGTCTCGCTGCCACCGGGAGAGTCCTTCCGGGACAAGGAAGGCCTGACGGCGCTTGTCCGACTCCGCGACGAGTTGGCCGATGTCGAAGGGGTAGTGGCGGTGGCGTCGATCGTCCCCGACGAGAACCCCGTCACCGGTGGTGCGATATCCGCGGCAGCAATCCAACTGGTCCCCGATGAGATGATCGCTCAGCTGTTCGATCAAAGCCCCGTCGCCCCGCTGCTGCTCAGCGAGGACGAGCAGCACACTCTGTTGATGGTGACGCCGTCCGGTGACTCACTAACGGTGGCGCGCCGCGTCGGCGACGTGGCGGCGCCGGAGGGTCTCGAGCTCACCTTCTCGGGGAACCCGGTCGTCTTCGCCTCGGTGATCGACCTCCTCTCGCTGTTTCTCCTCTTCATCCCCCCGGTTGTCATCATCCTCCTCGTCGGCACCTTCTACGCCACGATCGGCGATCGCCGGCTCAGCGTCATGGCGTTGATCCCGGCGGCACTCGGCGCAATCTGGACGTTCGGCCTCATCTTTGGCCTCGGCAACGAGATCGACATCGTCACCGTCATCGTCCCAATCTTCGTGATCGTCATGGGCTCTGCGGACGGCCTGCACTTCGTCACCCACTTCCAGGAGGAAGCGGAGAACCCAGACCCGGTTGCGCGAGTGAGCTCGGCGCTCTCCCACGTCGGCGTTCCCATGATCCTGACGACCATCAGCACTGCGGCCGGGTTCCTGTCGTTGGTCGCCACCAACGTGCGCCCGATCCAGCAGCTCGGCATGTTCACGGCCATCGGGATCACGTTTGCGGGAATCATTTCCTTCTTCTCGCTTCCTGCGCTCCTCAGCCGGCTCACGATCGAACCGAGACATCGCAACGCCCTGCTCGGCCCCTGCGTCACCCGCGGCATCAAGCGGCTCGTCAAGAGTCGCACACCCGCTGTGGTGATCTCGGCCGTTCTCCTCGCCTTCGCCGCGATCGGGCTGCCCCGACTCGACGTGAATCCGGATCAGCTGTTCTTCTTCAAGGACGGTGATCCGGTGCGAGTGGCGTTCGAGAAGACGGAGGAGCTGTTCGGCGGGGCAACGCCACTTGTCGGCGAGTTCGTCTACGACCCTGCCGCCGGCGCGGCGCAGCTCGGCCGGCTTGCCGTGATCTCGGTCGAACTCGAAGCCCTTCCCGGAGTCCGCGAGGTCTTCTCTGTCGCCGACGTCGCCGGGTCGCTTCCGCCGGAGCAGCTGGACGCAGTGCTCGCAGGCCAGGTCAAGCTTCCAGTGGGGGACATGGTCAGCGACGACGGGTTGCGGTTCATGGTGTTGCCGTCGGGGTTCACGACGGACGATCTGCGCTCGTGGCTCGACTTCGCCGACGCCAACCCGGAGATTCGGCAACTCACCGGAATGCCGGTCGTGTGGGACGAGATCGCCCGCCTCGTTTTGCGGGCGCAGGTCACCTCTTTGGCCGTTGCTTTCATTCTCGTGCTCATCATGCTCCTCACCGCCTATCGCCGGGTGCTGGAGACAGTGGTCTCGCTCGTGCCCGTGGCGATGACGATCATGGTGATGCTTGCGTTCATCGCCATCTCCCGCATCCAGCTCAACCTGCTGACCGCGGTGGTCTCCGGCATCGTCATTGGTGTCGGGATCGACTACGCCATCCACTTCATCGCCGCCATTGACTACGCCCGCCCCGCCGGAGACGGCTACGTATTGCGAGCGATCGACAGGGCCGGACGGCCGATCGTCGCCAACGCCCTTGGGATTTCGCTGGCGCTCACCGCGTTGTGGTTGTCACCGCTCGCAGTCCATCCGCAGGTGTCCATGATCATGTGGGTGGCGATGACGACCGCGGCCATAACTGCGCTGGTCGTGATCCCGGCGCTGCTGCCGCGCGAAGGCGTCAGGGCCCCGAGCGAGCAAGCCGAGTAGGGGCCTGTCGTCGGCTCGGGTCCGAACCGGTTACGGTGGCGCCCGTGATTGCCCTACGGACCCTTGTCTTCCTGCTCGGCGTCGCCATTGCCCTGTGGACCGTGATGTCGGCGCTGCGCACCACGGTGTTGCCGCGCAGTGCTCAAGTCGGCATAACCCGGTTCGTGTTCCGCGGCATGCGCTGGATCTTCTTTCAGGTACTGGCAGGACCGTCGCGGTCGTTTGCGACCCGGGACCGAATCCTGGCGCTCTACGGACCGGTCAGCCTTCTTGCGCTCCCCATCGTCTGGCTCATCCTGATCGACTTCGCCTACTCGCTGATGTTCTGGGCGTTGGAACCAGGCTCCTTCATGGATGCGACTTCCCTGAGCGGGTCCTCGATCACGACGCTCGGTTTCACTCCGGCCGCCACCGGGGTGCAACGCATCCTTGCGTTCACCGAGGCCGGCTGGGGCCTGATCCTCGTCACGCTGATGATCACCTACCTCCCTTCGATCTACTCGACGTTTGCCCGCCGCGAGACGCAGGTATCGCTTCTCGAGGTTCGGGCCGGGGATCCGCCCTCGGCGGTCGTCATGCTGAGCCGCTATCACCGCATTGGGTGGTTGGACAACGCCACCGAAACCTGGTTGGACTGGGAGCGTTGGTTTGCCGAGATCGAGGAGTCACACACGACGTTCCCGATCCTCCCGTTCTTCCGCTCACCGCAACCGCAGCGATCCTGGGTGACCGCCTCCGGGACCGTTCTCGACGCCGCTGCCATCTATCTCTCCTGCATAGAGGGGGTACAGCAGGGGCCCGCGGGTGTCTGTATCCGTTCCGGGTTCCTCACGCTGCGCCGGCTGGCCGATTTCTTCGGCATCGAATTCGACCCCGACCCCGCCCCGGACGACCCGATCTCGATCAGCAGAGCCGAGTTCGATGATGCCTGGCGTCGTCTCGACGAAGAGGGAATCGCCCTCAAGGACGACCAGGACCAGGCATGGCGTGACTTTGCCGGCTGGCGTGTCAATTACGACACCGTCCTCCTGGCCCTGGCCGAGGTCACCGTTGCTCCGTATGCCCCCTGGAGCTCGGACCGGTCGTCGCCAAGCCACGAGGAGCCCAAAGTCAGTCGCTTCGGGCGCCGTGTTCGCAGCAAGGTGAAAGGCGGTCGCAGCGAACGGAGCCGCGTCGATGCGTCATAGAATCACCTTGGTAGGAATCTGACAGGAGGAGCTGTGGATCAGTCCGAGCCGTACGTGTCTCTACGCGAGCGCGTCATCGGCGAGCGGGGCGTGGTTGCCATCATCGGTGCGGCCAACACCGGCAAGACGACCATGGCCCGCCTACTACTTCGCGACGCTCTCGAAGCGGGGCGCTCCGTCGCTTTCATCGACGCCGACGTTGCGGTCCCTACCGTCGGTGCCCCGGCGTGCGTTGCTCTGCGCTGGGTCCGATCCCCTGCCGACCTGGAGGATCTGTCGCGGCCCGACTCGATGCGCTTTGTCGGCTCAACACAGCCACAGGGTGTCGTTCTGCCGCACGTGGTTGCGACCGCGACGCTGGTCGAGGAAGCGCGGCAGGGGGCCGATTTCATAGTGCTCGACACCAGCAGCGCCGTCTCGGGCGTCGTCGGCCAGACCCTCACCTACCACGTGACCGAGCTGTGCAACCCGACCCTCATCATCGCAATGCAACGGGGAGAGGAACTCGAGCCGGGCATTGGGATGCTGCGCAGATTCCTTGGTGCTCGAATCGCCAAGGCGGAGCCACCGCCGGGTTTGAAATTGGTCGGCCCGCTCGATCAGAGGAATCGCCTCATCAATGCGTTCCGCAGCGCTCTCGAACCCGACCTGCAGCGGTGGAGGGTGCACTCCTCCGTCTTTGCTCCCACTTTGCCCGAGGCTTTCGACCTCTCTCGACTCGAGGGGATGCTCGTCGGTGTGCAGAACGACAAGGGGGCCTGTCTCGGGCTCGGTGCTCTCGAGCACGATGACGGCGTGGTTCGGGTGGCGACACGGTTCGGCGATCAGATGCGCGGGCTTCGACTCGGCTCGATGCGTATCAACCTCGATACCTACGAGACCAGCAGGGTCCGCCTCCGGCAGCTCATCTTCGGGATCTGACGATCATCCCGGCGCTTGGTCCGGGGACATGACGGCAAAGCCGGCCTGCGTTCCCTTCACCGTGAAGATCGTGCGACCGGGCTGTATCGCCGGTTGGGGGTCCGTGACCCAGTGGCCGAGTTCCCTCCAGGCGAGCGCAGTCTCCTCCAATGGGTGTTCGGTGACCAGCGCGATGCCGAACAAGGAAGCCGCCCTCACCGGCGATTCGATGACCTCCAATACCGGACCCACCCGGTAGAACGCCGTCGGCCGGCCCTGCACCTCGGCCCTCAGCCGCGGTCCGCCCAGAGCGCCGGAAAGAGCGGTGATGGTCTCGTCGAGATCAGGGACCAACACGACAACGTGGTCGAGATCCCAGCCCGCGGCGGTCTCTCCCGCCTCCTGGTCGACCAACGGGATGCCGAGGACCGGGGCCTCACCTTCCCATGCCCAGCCCGGCTCGCCCGGAACGAGACAGATTGCGCCGGTTTGGAGCGGGGAGGGAAGACCGAACGAAGCGAAGTCGAGCGGGATGCGGATGGTCGTGAGCGTGGACACGGCGCCAATCTTGGGCGTCGCCCGTGGCAAAAGCAAGAGCCCAAGGAACCCCAGCGAGACTTACCCCCGCACTTCCCCGGACGAGGTCGGTATGCCAGAGCCCCTTGGGCTTTGCATCTTCGAACCTAGGGGTTGTGCCGTTCGGTTTCAAGTCCGCTGTCAGTAGCCGAATCGCTACTTCTATTGAGGTCAAATGATGTCAACTCGATACCAAATGACGGCAGAATGAACACTTCTCCACATATCCACAACTATCCACAGGGGGTTGTGCACAACGGGTGTTCACAAGTCCTGAGACCTTCTTTTCGCGATCCCCGGAGATCGGCTTCCGCCTGTGTTCGCAACGCTCTCGGCAGCAGCGGTGCCGGTCGATCAGCCGCCGGAGATCCCGTCGTAGAGCTCGAGGAAGCGCGACACGGTGGCCTGCCAGGAGAACCGTTCTGAGTGCTCGATCGCCCCTGCCGACAAGGCGCCCGCCAATGTCGGGTCGCCGAGCACGCGATCGAGTGCTGCCGCATAGTCTGCCGGTTCGTGCCCGTCGATGAGGAGACCAGACTTGCCGTCCTCGATGATGTAGGGAAGACCTCCGACATTGGCGGCGACGACCGGTACGCCGCACGACTGCGCCTCTGCGGCAACGAGCCCGAACGTCTCCGAGCGCGAAGGCATGATCAGCGCGTCGGCGGCCTGATAGAAGGCCACGAGGTCCTCCCGGGGAACGGGCGGCACGAAGTGAACCCGGTCGGCGATCTCGAGCTCCGCGGCAAGGTGGTGTAGCCGGGCCAGCTCGCCCTGGCCATCGTTGCCGCTCGGTCCGCCGATCACGACCAGCTGTGCTCTCTCCTCCGCCATCAGCGCAACCGCCCGGACTGCGATATCGACACCCTTCAGCGGCTGGATCCTGCCGGCATAGAGGATGTTCGGGCCACGGTCGAGGCCGGTCCACATTCGTGCAGCCTCCTTGTCTCCGGGCTTGAAGACATCGTGCCGAATACCCGGTGGAGAGGTGCACAGCCGCGCCGGATCCGCCGCATAGTGTTCCATGAGGTCATCGAACTCGAACGGAGTCGATGCCACGACGCAGTCGGATCGGGCGATCACCTCTTCCTCGGTCAAGGTGCGGAGCGCACCTTCCGGGGCCTGGTCCGGACGTCGGGTCAGATCCTTGACTCTGCCGAGCGTGTGGAACGAGTTGGCCAGCGGCAGGCCGAGCTTCTCCTTCAGCAACACTCCCGCCCAGCCCGACAGCCAGTAATGGCTGTGGATGATGTCGTAGCTGCGATGGCTCTGGTCGATCCAAGCCAGGGTCGCCTCGGCAAAGTCGCCGACGAAGCCGTGAAGATCGCGAATCGGCAAGGATCGGTGCGGCCCGGCGGGCACGTGCACGACCTCGAAGCCCGGCTTCACCTCGACGACCTCGGGGGTCGTATCGTCGCTTCGCCTGGTGAACACAGTCACGGCGATCCCGCGCTCGGCCATGGCTCGACCCAGTTCGAGGATGTAAACGTTCATACCGCCGGCATCGCCGGAACCCGGCTGCTGCAGTGGGCAGCTATGGAACGACAGATACGCAACGCTGCGAATCACAAGGCGCCTCCGGCAGGAGAGAGGACCCTATAGAGCGGTCGCGGCGTGGCTCCGAGACGGAACTTGTAGTTCTCGTCGCCCTTGAGGAAGTCGAAGAACCTCTTGCCGTCGGCGATCGACCTTTCGATGAGATGGGACAGCATCACGTTGCCCGGCGACAGGTGGCCCAACTCTGGCTCGAAGGCACTGTTGTAGAGGTAGAAGCCCTCGTCATCCTCGAAGGAGAACATGACGGATGCCGGCCGGTCAGAGCCGTCGAGCAGCACATCGACCAGAGCGCCCGCCCTGCGGTGGAGGTCGGCGAAGAACGCCTCCATTTCGTCATTCATGAAGGTCCCCTTGTCGCCGGCGGAGAGGCGGTGGAGGCGAGCGAAGAGCGCAACTGCGCCTTCATCGGAGCGGCGCTCAACTCTGCTTGGGCCGACTTCGTTGTCGAATCGGCGGCGTTTCCGTCGCAGCTCATGCCGGTCCTTCTTGCCGATCGACATCAAGTAGTCGTCGAAAGTCGACGGTAGATCCAGCACGGCCGCAACGTTGTGTTGCTCCACTGTTGCCGTCCGCCCCGCCGACTCGAT
The DNA here is from genome assembly GCA_030066715.1 of Acidimicrobiia bacterium. GTDB lineage: Bacteria > Actinomycetota > Acidimicrobiia > Spongiisociales > UBA5794 > JAAETI01. The sequence goes on along the minus strand of JASJBC010000020.1, from coordinate 8,478 downwards.
GGCGGTGACGACCGCGTCTGCCGCTTCTCGAGGCAAGCTGTCGAGACTCAATCGGGCTTCAGCGTCGAGACTGGCAGCGAAGTCGGTCAGTGCCGGGATACCGGGTGCGCCGAGCGGGGAGTGATAGTCCGTCAGGTCGGCTTCGCCGGCGAACTCGATCAAGCCGTTGTACTCGACGAGTGGAACGAGGCTGTCCGCTGCCTCGGCCAGTGTCAGTTCGCCACGTCCCCGGTGATCCCACCAGGTCTCCAGCCATTCCCGCGTCGGGAACGGCCCGACGCGGTCGGCGACGGGTCGAAGCTGGAAACTCTCAATTGCCCACGTCATCAAGATCTCAGTTCGGTAGAGGTTCGATTGTGCCGACTTGTCTGCCGCCGCCCAACACCGGGATGCGGGCTACATCGACGAGGTCATCGGCTGCCGCTTGGGACAACAACCCGACGCGGCGGATTGCTTCCATCATCGCAGCGATGGCAATGTCCACGTTCCCTTCATGGCTCTTGGCAGCAACTCCGATCCCATGGCGCGCGGCCGCCATCAGCCCCTGCGCCCCTCCCTTGACGGGTCCTCCCCACCAGGCAGCGAATCGGCCCTCGTTGAGCGTGTTGCTCGACACGACTGCAGGGAACCGTCTCATGGCGCTAGCGGCGCGGTCGAATCTGGTCTCGACCGAGAGGCGGCTGAAGGCTCGTGCCAGCCCGACGAGGTTGCCCCGCGGCGTCGGCGCTCCGCACCCGTCGACGCCGATGGGATGAGGATCCACGGCCGTGACTTCCTTGATCAGCGCAAGCACCGTTTGCTGGAGGGGATGATCACGGTCGAGATACGTATCGGTAGGTAGCCCGGAAGCAGCCGCTGCCGCCAACCACGCGCTGTGCTTTCCCGAGCAATTGTTGAACACACTATTGGGCTTGCGGTGGCCGGCGGCAAACATCAACTCCTTTGCGAGTTCGTCACGCGGCCATGCGGGCGGACACCGAAGTGCGTCTACCGTCAGCCCAGCGGTCTCCAGGTTGGCGGTGACGAGAGCCTGGTGGAGGGGAAACCCACCGTGGCTCGAGCAGGCAACTGCTATCTGCTCCGGAGAGAGGTCGGCCCCGGCTTCCAACGAGACCGTTGCCTGAAATGGCTTGATCGCCGACCGGTAGAAGAACGGGAACTCGGGATCGCCCGAGGACATGATGACGTGGCCGTCCCCGTCTACGAGGACGACCGAGACGTCGTGGATCGATTCGATCTCCGCCGATCGGATTGTGGCGAAACGCACTACGAATCGAGGAAGGCGGTCACGTCGGCGAGGCCCTCGCGATAGCGGCGGGCAACCTCGGCGTTGAGGATCTCCAGAACCTCGTAGACGGACCGGCGCTGTTCGGAGACTTTGCGCTCGGCCTCGGTGAGCATCAGCTGGATGTCCTCGAGCTCTTCATCGGCGATGTCGGGGAGGTGGGTCAGGAAATCGTCGGCGAGGACCTTGTCGATCGGGCGTCGGCCCTCCATCGGGATATCCGGTGGGTCGATCGGCAGCGTTTTGGGCACGGTGAAATGGGAGGAGCCACTCTCAGTCCCATCGGCGAGGATGTCGGGCAGTGCCTCGATGAGGGTTCGTGTCTCCTCGCCGGCGCGTCTTCTCATCTCGAACGCCAGCAGGTCCATACGTGCATGGAGGAGACGGCGGTAGTAGGAAAGCTCAGAATCGAGATCGTCGCACGTGCCCCGACGCGTGCGGAGATCATCGAGAGGGAGGCTCTCGACATCCGCAACGTATTCGGGATCGAGAACCTGATCAATGCGACGGCGATGCTGATTCAGGATATGGCCTTTCGACTTCTCTGGCAGGAGAGTACCAGTCCTGCCGCCGCCGGCGTCAGCAGGCAGCAGCCAGCGTCGGGTAGGGGTTGACGGGACTGCCGTGCCCCGGATGGAGCTGGAAGTGAAGATGGTCGGCACCGCCGAACGCGTTGCCCGTGTTGCCGACGTAGCCGATCAACGTTCCCCTGCTCACGTAGGAACCGGTGCTGAGCCCGGCCGCACGAGAGTCGAGGTGGGCGTAGTAGTAGCTAGCGCCGGCGCCCTTGAGCCAAATGCCGATACCGCCCAATCCGCCGTCGCTGAAACGGAGCGTCCCGTCGACGACGGCAACCAACGGGGTGCCCTTGCCGGCAAACACGTCGGTGCCCTTGTGAGTACGCCCGCCGGAGCGCGGGTTGCCCCAGTCATTGCGGAAGTAGTTGCTGCCCTGCACCGGGCAGATGAAGTCCGGGATCGCCCCGACCGGAAGACCGCCCGCCGCCCCGCTCTTGCGCGCTGCCTCGGCAATCCTGCGGGCTCGCTCTGCGGCTTCCCAAGCGCGGACCTCGGCGGCATACTCTTCCTTCGCTACCCGGTACAGCTCCTCTGCGTTGGCCTCCAGTTCGGCGAGGTTGGCCACGGTGGCTGCCTGCTCGGCCTCGAGAGCGGCTACCTCCTGCCGATCCTCCTCGAGCAGCGAGGACTGGCGCAGCAGGTCTCGCGAGATGGCGTCGAGACGGTCGAGGGTGGCGGTGCCCTTGTCGGCGGCGCGATTGATGATGTGCTGGGCAGTGAGGATGTCCTGGATGTTGGCTGCATCCAATGCGGATTCGAGCGTCGTGCTCCCGCTGTTGATGTAGGCGTTGACGACCAGGTTCTGCGCAGCAGACCTCAAGTCGGCGATGCTCTCCTCGTCCTCGTCGATGCGGCCTTCCATCCGATCGATGCGGTACTCGAGATCCGACAGCTGCGCCTCGAGCTCGAGCAGAACACCAACAGCTGCGTCAACCTCGGCCTGAGCCGCTTTCCATTCCTCGTAGGCGTTCTCTTTCTCCTCCTTGGCATCTTCGATGGCATCAGTTTGTGCGGCCGCATTCACAGGAATGAGACCGAGGATGATGATCAGAAGCAAAGGAAGCAACAGACGAGAACGTCGCATATGTCCCATGATCGGCACAAGCTTAGTTCTGCCTTGAGCCTTATCACGCATCGGCCCGGCCTATTCTCCTGCCCGTGGTCAAGGACATCCTGTGGGTAGGCGCCGGCGGAGCGGTCGGCAGTGCGTTGCGCTATCTGGTGTGGCGGCTGATAGGCGCATCGGGCGGGTTTCCCTGGGCCACGCTGCTGGTCAACGTCGCCGGAAGTTTTGTCCTTGGTCTTCTCGCCGGCATCTATGCGGGTCGGGTCGGGCCGACGATGCGGCTTGCGCTGTTCTTCGGATTCCTCGGCGGCTTCACGACGTTCTCCACTTTCGCCGGAGAGACCGTCGTGCTGGCTCGGACGGGGAGCGCCGCCCTGGCGTTCGGCAACGTCGCGATCTCTATCGTCGTCGGGCTGGCGGCAGCGTTCGCCGGCGTGATGCTGGGCGAGCAGCTCGCAGCCGGCTAGCAGCCGCTGGGGCGCAGAGCCCTCCTGTTCTGGCGGATCCGGCTTTCACATTGGGAAGTGACGTCCGCAAGAACGGGCACGCACCTACTTGGAGCCGAACTCAGCCGTGATTCTCGGGAAATGTCCCGAGACTTACGCGAAGACCCAGATTGCCGCCCAGAACGCGGGGACTCCCAGCACGGCGGCATCGAACATGGTGAGCAACCCGGGGGCACGAGCGGTGTGGATCACGGAGCCGGTGCGAAGCAGCGAGCCGAAGGCCCGGCCGGCAATGAGCCCTGCCGCGCTGGCGGCGCTGGCCAGGAGCAGCGTTGTGACCTCAAGAGTGTCTGCAGCCAGACCGCTGATCAAGCCGGCAACGACAGCTCCGAGGACCATGGCCAGATTGGGATCGAGTCCCCCCAGCTCGCCTCCGGACTGCTGCACACCCCAGGCCGCAAAGCCGGCAGCGGCGGCGACGGCAATCGCGGCGATGACCATCGGTATCGAGTAGAGATGAGTGAGGGTGAGGCTACCGGCAGCGAGGGCGGATACCACCGCCAGCACCATGGCTACGGCTACCGCACGACTGGTTCGCTGGGTCGGGTCGAGCACGGTCCAGGCCAGGGAGATGACTATGGCCACGGCCACTCCGCCGGCGAAGCCGGCCTCGCCCCAGGTGTATGCGCCGTTGGCGGCCGCAGTGGCGCCGATCATGAGCGGAATCGGGTTGATCGACAGCGTGCGGAGCTTGAGAACATCCGTCATGTCCCACAGCCAGGCGAGTGCCGACCCGACGACCACGAAGATGAATGTCGGCGTGCTCACGAGGTTGGAGACAACGAGCGCCGCCAGCAACGCGACGACCAGCAGCGCTCCCGAGCTCTGGCCGACCTGGGCGAGGGCGCCACCGCTGACCGGTGGGATGAGGGCCACTTCGTCTCGGTCCGTCACGGGATCCGTCGGTTCGGCCGGGTCCCCGTTCACCCACACCTTGGCGATGGAGAGACCACGGGCGAACTCGTCCCCGTAGGCCGCGGTGGCCGCGTCCAGCACGTCCGCAACGGTTTCTCCGGGGAACTCAGCCCGCGCGGTGCCCGCTGCTTCTCTGAGGTTGGCAAACAGACGCAGGCGGGCCATCAGCTACCGCCCGAGGGGGAATATGAAATCACGGTCCGCCAGCGTAGTCGCCAGACGGACCGTGACCGGATTCTCAGCTGGCGACGGAAGCGCTGTGCAGCCGATCGACGAGTTCCGCTTGGGAGTGCACGCCGAGCTTGCGGAAGATCGACTTGAGATGGTTACGCACCGTGTGCTCGCTCACCTCGAGCAGTTCAGCGATCGATACGACCCTGTGGCCTTGGAGCAGCTGTGTCACCACATCGCGTTCCCGGCGGGAGAGCAGATCGAGATCGGGATGAGTGGGGACGGGCTCCGGGGTTGCGCCCGCACCGGCCATGCCGACACGGCCCAACTCATCGGAGATGCGGCGCATTGCGTCCTCGAGCTCACGACGCCGCGGATCCTGGATCATGCGGACTTCCCCCGGCGCCGGGCTGAAGATCCAGAGCAGGGCGGCCGACGGGCCTGTTCCATTGTGCATCGGGATGATCTTCGTGGTCGTTGCGATGTTGTCGCCGCTGAGGCTCATGAGGTTCCACGACACCGACTGGGGGCGCCGCGGGATACGACCATTCAGCGATCGCGTGATGAAGCGCCGATACTCGTTCTGGTGGGGGAGGCTTATCCAGCCGGGCGCGTCGTCGGTCAGTGCCGGATCGCAGGCTTTGCCGCCGACCATGTCGTCGAGGGCGGGGTTCGAGTAGGTACAGCGTCCGTTTTCGTCTGTGATGAGGACGCCGTCGCTCATGGCCTCGAGAAGCTCCTGGAGCGGGACCACCACTGTCCCCATACCATTGCGTGCAGTCATGTCCTGAAACCCCCTGTGGTTCCCATATCTGGCCCTGTTTGGTTTGGTCCCCTGGCATGGTCAGACCAACGGTTACGACAGTAACGACTGGTTCGTTGGCCCGGTAGGAGGGTTTCTGCTGACTCAGCATGGACTAGTCATTTTCGTGGTCGCCTAAACACATAGAGTGGCGGGGGGTTTGTTGTGCCCATCGGCACGGGGGCGGCCGCCTACCCTGAGTGACATGATTGGGGACAGTATTCAGATCGTCGAAGTGGGGCCCAGGGACGGCCTCCAGAATGAAGCGGTGTCGGTGAGCACCGGCGACAAGATCGAGCTGATCAATCGTATGGCCGCTGCCGGCGCCGCCCGCATCGAGGTGGCGTCGTTTGTGCACCCCCGCCTGGTGCCGCAGATGGCCGACGCCGAGGATGTGGTCTCCGGGCTCGATGCAATGGAAGGTGTCTCCCGCATTGGCCTCGTGCTCAATCGGCGTGGCTTGGAGCGTGCTCTGCAGACCGATGTCGAGGAGGTCAACTTCGTCGTCGGGGCCAGCGAGAGCTTCACACAGGCCAACCAGCGTGCATCTGTGGCCACGACGATCGCCGAGATCGCCGCAATGCTTCCCGAGGCGAAGGCTGCGGGTTTGGCGACGACGGTCACGATCTCTGTTGCGTTTGGCTGCCCTTATGAGGGAGAAGTGCCGGTGGGATCTGTCGTCGATCTCGTCGAGCAGGCAGTCGCCGCCGGGTCCGACGAGATTGCGCTAGCGGACACGATCGGGGTGGCGGCCCCGGGTGATGTGTCGGCACTAGTCGCTGCCGTGAGGGCATCGGCGGGGGAGAGCCGGATGCGCTGTCACTTCCACGATACGCGCAACACGGGCGTGGCCAACGGTGTTGCCGCGATCACTGCCGGAGTCCGTGTCCTCGACGCTTCAGTAGGTGGGACCGGAGGTTGTCCGTATGCCCCGAACGCAACCGGCAACGTTGCAACGGAGGACGTCGTCTACACGTTGCACAGGATGGGGCATGACACCGGTCTGGATCTCGACGCAGTGATCGCTACCGGCCACTGGATGGCTGAGCGCCTGGGCAGGACGTTGCCGTCGGCTCTCGGTCGGGCTGGAACCTGGCCCTAGAGCCACTCCGGTTCTGGGGTAATGGAATCCGCCGGGCGATCGCCGGGGGCGTCGAACTCCGTGTTGGACAAACGCATCACAGGCTGCACTGCCATCGATCCGTGGCATTCGATCTGACACGAGAGTCGGGCCTTCCCCTTCAACTCGCGCTTCTCGAGTACGGCGCTTTCGGCCACAGTCATCGCCGCCGGCTCACCGTCACTGAACTCAACTCGACAGGTGGTGCAACGGGCGTTGCCGCCGCACAGATGGAGCACGTCGACGTCGTTGTCGGCCAGCGCCAACACCAACCGTTTCCCGTCTGCAACCTCGAACGTACGCCCATCGACACTGATCTCTGCCATGACATCCTCCTGCTTCTCCGTTTGGTCTTGTTTCGGGTCCGAGATACGGATCGGATGTCGATGCGAGCACCCTTCGCAGCGTCGTGGAGCGGGCGGGATCACTACTAGGTTCGCCGCTGCAGGCTCACCGGCGCCGATCGAAGGAGCAGTCATGGATCTCGGAATTCACGTAGCCAATTTCACCTGGCCCGGCAGTCCGCAGACGACTGCTGAGACTCTCACAGCGGTGGCCAAGGCGACCGACCGCGGGGGGTTCGCTTCGCTCTCGGTCATGGACCACTTCTTCCAGATGGAGGGGTATTTCGCTGCCGAGGAGCCGATGCTGGAGGGATACACGACTCTCGGTTACCTAGCGGCCGTCACCGAAAGCGTGCAATTGCGGCTCCTCGTCACCGGGGTCACCTACCGCCACCCCGGGGTCCTGGCCAAGATCGTTTCCACGGTCGACGTCCTGTCCGAGGGTCGTGGCGAGCTGGGCATCGGTGCGGCCTGGTACGAGCGGGAACATGCCGGGCTCGGCGTGCCGTTCCCGCCTACTGCGGAACGGTTCGAGCGTCTCGAGGAGACGCTACAGATTTGTCTGCAGATGTGGTCCGACGACACGGGCCCGTATCAGGGAGTCCACTATCAGCTCGGCGAGACCCTCAACGAGCCCAACAGCATCAGCAAGCCGCATCCACCGATCATGATCGGAGGGTCCGGCGAGAAGAAGACGCTGCGCCTCGTCGCCAAGTACGCCGACGCCTGCAACTTGTTTGTCAACACGCCCGATGAGGCAACGCACAAACTCGAGGTCCTGCGGCAGCACTGTCTCGATGTGGGAACCGACTACGACGCCATTCGCAAGACGATCCTCTACGTGGGTGCCAACGCACAGCAGGACGGCGCCGCCTTCATTGAAGAGATGCGGGGGATGGCCGCCGTCGGCATCGAAGAGGTGCAGATAATGCCGTTCGGGCCCGATCCGGCCGGTGTCGTCGAGCGAATCGGCAAGGAGATCGTCCCCGCCGTCACCGGGTTGTGAGGGGCGGCGTCCCGCTCACTAGATGCGGTCGATCCGCCACGCGGGACACAGCGCGGACATGACAGGAAACGATCTCGCCCGGTTGGAGGTTCGGTCGGCAGCCGAGCTGCGAGCTTGGCTGCTCGCCAATCACAACCGTGCGGAGTCGGTCTGGTTGGTCACGTTCAAGAAGCACGTCGAAGACGCATATGTGTCCGTCGACGAGATTCTCGATGAGCTTCTCTGCTTTGGCTGGGTCGACGGTGTGCGGCGCAAGCTGGACGACGACCGCACCATGCAGTTGGTCTCCCCGCGGCGCACTCAGTACTGGGCCAAGAGCTACAAGGAGCGGGCGGCGCGGTTGATCGCTTCCGGTCGCATGCACGAGTCGGGGCTCGCCGCCATCGAGGAGTCCAAGCGAAGCGGACTGTGGAACTTCATGGACGACGTAGATGCCTTGCTCATCCCGGATGATCTCGAGGCTGCCCTGCGAGACGATGGTCGTGCCTTCGCACGGTTTGCCGCCTTTCCACCCTCCTATCGCCGCAACGTCCTGCGCTGGGTCAAGCTCGCCAAGACCTCGCCGACGAGAGAAAAGCGAATCAAGCAGGTCGTAGCGACGAGTGCGGACAACCGGCGGATCCGCAACCTGTGAGCACGCAGCCTCGGCAGCTCACACCTCTAGCTGGCGACCGTACAGCTCCGA
>JASJBC010000023.1 GCA_030066715.1 Acidimicrobiia bacterium | reverse complement strand
AAGGGAGAGGTAATCGGAGAGGAAACTCACCCTCCCCTTGGGAGGGTCGGCCGCCGCCACAGGCGGCAGGCCGGGGAGGGCATTGTTGCCCACAGTCTCAAACGCGGAGAGGGAGGGATTTGAACCTGCTCCCGCTATCGCCAGATTCAGGGCGGATCGGCCGTTGGCGGCGCTAGCGGATTGTCTCGGAGGCAGAAAGAAGCTCAAATCACTTCTTCTCATATGAATGAGGGCCCCTAGTGGGGCCCTCATTCTTATACGCGGAGAGGGAGGGATTTGAACCCTCGAGGGAGCTTTAAACCCCCTACTCGCTTAGCAGGCGAGCGCCTTCGACCGCTCGGCCACCTCTCCGGGTAGCAAGAGGTTATCAGGTCGACAACGCGGGCGATCAGTCGCAACTGCCGTAGATGACGCCACCGGATCCGGCGACGTGATCGGACGTGGCGTCGCTGCCATCGGTGAACTTGTTGCACTCGAACCAGTGCGGCCCGGGAGAATTGAACAAGGCCACCCAGTTGACCGTCTCTGCAAAGGTGTTGCCGAGCACATTCATCGTCGCCTCGTTGTAGACACGAAGCGTGTACCACCCATGTTCAGAGATGTAGTTGCCGATCACGTCGATATGCATCTCGGAGTAGTTGGTGGCAAAGATGAGATCGGTGACGCCGATGCCGTCCGGGATCTCATCGAAGTAGTTGAACGAGATCTCGAAGTCGCCGGTCGTAACCCCAAATTCACCCAACTGAAAGCCGTCGAGATGGGAACTGCTGTCACCCAAAGGGTCCCGCCGGTAGTTGCGGGTGAAGACAAAGCCGTCGAGATCGCCATCGGCGAAGACTGTGTCATCGCCACCGACCAGTTCGTTGTTGGCAATGGTGACGTTTCGAATCCCGTTGAGGAGAAACAACTTGGTGTCGATCAGACCGTTGATCTGCGAGTGGTGGATGGAGAGGCCGGTCTGCACGCCGGGTTCGTTCGCCTTGACCGGGTAGTAGCCGCCACAGTTGATGATGACGTTGCGAATGGTGACGTCGTTGGCTGTGACAGTGACACAGCCGTCCACTATCACGTTCTCCAGGATCGCCCCATCGGTGTCGAGCGTCTGACTCCCCACATGCACAGTCGGCGCGGGTCCAATGACACCCACTCCGATGGTTGCACCGACATCTCTCGGCAGAACGTAGCTCACATACGGCGGCCTAATCGGGGCGAGACCAAGCGCCCTAGTTAGGAACGATGCCATCTGACCTCTGGTGACAGGGTCCCCTGGACAGAACTCGTCGTTGTCGGGTGGATTGCAGCCAAGCGTCACTCCGGCATCGGCGATGGCATTGATGGCACTCTCGTGAATCGAGGCATCGTCGTCCGCGAAGTGATCGACCGTCGACAGTGGATAGGTGAACGCACGGGCCAGCATCGTCGCCATCTCCGCTCGGGTGATGGAGCGTCCGGGGCAAAAGGAGGTATTGGCCGGCGGGTCACAGCCCTTGACGATCCCTGCGGCGGCAACGGCGTCGATGTTGTCCTCATGGATCGAGCCGTTGTCATCGCCGAAATAGCTCTCCTCCGCCGGAGGTAGGTCGAGACCTCGGCTGAGGAAGGTGGCCATTTCCGCCCGGGTGACGGATGCCTCGGGGCAGAACCGATCGTTGAGAGGCGGGTTGCACCCACGAGTGATCCCGGCGCCGGCTATCGCTTCGATGTTGGGTTCGTGCACGGATCCGGTGTCGTCCACGAACGTTCCCCCTGGCGGTAGCACGAGGGCAATTGCGATGGCCAACCTGAGCATGGGAACCAGCCTAAGTTCGGCCGGTCCTTAACTACAGATGAACTCGTGAGAAACCGGCAACAACAGACGTCCGTCGGGTGTTAACTAAGTGCGAACAAAGGAGCAGCATGGAATTCACTGAGATCGATCTCCGCAAGCGCCTCACCCCGCTGCAGTACAACGTAACCCAGGAGGCGGGTACGGAGCGTGCCTTCACCGGCGACTATTGGGACACGAAGGATCCGGGCACCTACCACTGCGTTGTCTGCGACACGCCTCTGTTCTCGAGCGACACGAAGTACGACTCGGGATCCGGCTGGCCGAGCTTCTGGGAGGCTCTCGACCCTGAGAAGGTCAACCGGATCGTCGACCGGAGCCACGGGATGGTTCGCATCGAGGCTACCTGCGCCAACTGCGGCGCCCATCTGGGCCACATCTTCCCCGACGGGCCACAGCCGACCGGCGAACGCTTCTGCATGAACTCGGCCTCGATGAGGTTGGAGCGCGAGGAGTCCTAGTCTCGGCTCGGTGAGCGAGCCGGCGACAAGCGACATCGATACCATCGTCCGACATCTCGAGCACCGTATGGCGCGCGGCGAGAGGTGCCTCGTGGGCATCACGGGAGCGCCCGGTGTGGGGAAGTCCACCTTCACCGCTGACCTGGCCGCCAGGTTCGACCCGCCGCCGCCGGTTGTCGGGATGGACGGGTTCCACCTCGGCAACGACCATCTGATCGAAATCGATCTCCTCCATCGCAAAGGTGCGCACTACACCTTTGATGCATGGGGGTACGTGGCCGTCCTGGAGCGCATCAGCCGACAGAATGCCGATGAGACTGTCTACGTGCCGCAGTTTGATCGGTCGATCGAGGATTCGATCGCGGCCGCCGTGCCCGTGGCGTTCACCGATCGCTTGGTCCTCACCGAGGGCAACTACCTGCTGCTCGACCTGCCGCCGTGGCATCGAATCCGGGAGCTTCTCAGTATGAGCGTCTACCTGGAACTGGACGAGGAGACTCGGCTCGATCGGCTGATCCGCAGGCACGTCGAGTTCGGCAAGACTCAGGCACACGCAGAGCGTCACGTGCAGGAGTCAGACCAGGTCAATGCTCACCTGATTGCCGGCTCCAAGCACAACGCCGACTTCGTAGTCGACTACGCAGCGGGATCGTAGGGCGAGCGGACGCTCTACTCTTGCTCTCGTGAAGCTGGAATTGACTAGAAAGACGGACCTTGCCGTGCGTGCGATGCAGGCGCTGTACGAGGCCGAGGATCGTCTGCCGGGGCGGGAGCTCGCCGATCGGATCGGGACCACGCTTCCGTTCGTGTCGCAGGTCGTCAACCCACTCGTCCAGGTTGGGTGGCTCGATTCGCGGCCCGGCCCAACGGGCGGCTACGGCCTCGCTGCCGACCCGCATCGCATCTCGATCCTCGAAGTGGTCGAGTTGATCGAGGGCCCGATCGCAAACGGCAAGTGTGTACTGGCAGGAGGCCCCTGCGGTGACGGCGACTACTGCTCCGTCCACGATGCGTGGATGGATGCGCGCGAAGCGCTGCGAGCTGCGTTTGCTCAGGTAACAGTGGTTGCCGACTGACTAGCTGTGGGCTGATCCTGCGTCGCCGGCCTTCAGACTGCGGCGTATCCGCCGACAGACTAAGAATGGCTAGCCGGCAAGCCGCCATCCACAACCCACCTCGCGACACACGGTTCGACCTCCTCAACAGACGCGACCTTCCCGTCGTATATGAGTATCTACGCCGCCGCATTGGATTCGGCGGCCTGCTGCTGTCGCTCTCCGTCGGCACGGTGACCGGATGGCCCAACGGGCCCTGGGTGCCGGTCGGCATAGGAATCCCTCTTGCTCACGCCCTCTACCTGAAGCACACCAGGAGGGAGCCCGGCGGGATGACCCTCTTGATCGACGGCGGCGGTATCGCAGTCGGGACGCTCACGATGGCGATCCCAACGGTGACAGCCGCCGCCTTGTGCTTCTATGCAGTGGTGGCGTCGGTACTCACCTCCGGTCGCCGAGCGGTTGCGGTGGGTCTGTACACAGCCGTTTGGGTCGGCGTCACCCTCCTCTGGTCCTACGAGGACCTCAAGGCCCCGTACAGCCCGGATGACAAGATCGTCATCGAGCTGGCCGCGACTGTCTTCTTTGCTGTGGCGATCTCGGCCATCGTGGCCACCGTGATGATTCGACTCCGCAAGGCCGACATGGCTAGATCGGACGCAGTCGTCGCGCTGCATTCGAGCAACGTGCAGTTGCAGGAGCTCGTCGAATCCAAGGACCGGTTTGTCGCCTCGGTCTCCCATGAGCTGCGCACCCCGCTGACCGCGGTAATGGGCCTGGCGCAGGAGCTGAGCGAGCCTTCCACCGAGCTGAGCGGCAAGGAGCTCAGTGAGTTCCATCAGCTAATCGCCGGCGAGGCCGAGGAGGTCGCCCGGATTGTCGAGGATCTGCTCGTTGTCGCTCGGGCGGACGTCGGCGAGGTCGCCGTGTTCCCCAAGGAGATAGAACTCGGCGAGATTGCGGCAGAGACCATCCGCGCAACTTCGTGTGCAGCCAACACGCGAGTGGCGGGCTCCGCCACTGCTTTTGCCGATCCGATCCGCGTCAAGCAGGTCGTGCGCAACCTATTGGTCAATGCGGATCGCTACGGAGGGGAGAACGTCCGTGTTGAGATTCGTACCGGTGCCGATGTGGCACTCGTCGACGTCGCCGACGACGGGGCCGGCATTCCCGGCCCGGACCCGGAGCGTGTCTTCGAGGCCTACCAGTCGGCGCATGATCCGGGCACCGAGATAGGCGCCATTGGGCTCGGTCTGTCCGTCTCCCGCAAGCTGGCGCGTCTCATGGGCGGCGACCTCAGCTATCAACGACGCGGCCCGATGAGCACATTCACGCTGTCGCTTCCTCTCCGCGAGGCTGCACCGTCATGAAAGCCGCTCTTGGTGCGTAGCCTGCGGGCATGACCACGACCGTCAACGACGACATCCGCGAAGAGATTCGCAGCCTCTTCATCGGGGACCGCACGCTGGGCGATTCGTTCGCCCCGCCGTTGTTGTTCGTCGCCGTCAACGCCATCTGGAGTGTGGGCCCGGCAGCGGCCATCGCCATCGCCGCCGGCGTGGTTGTCGCCGCATGGCGAGTTCGCAAGGGTCAGCAAGTTGTGTACGCCGTCGCCGGCATCGCGGCGGTTGCCTTCGCCGCTTGGCTGGCGGTTCGCTCCGGGCGCGCCGAGGACTACTTCCTCCCCGGAATCGTCTCGACGTTCGCCTGGGCGGCAGGAACGCTCTTGTCGATCCTGATCAAGCGCCCTCTCTCCACCTGGACCAGCTGGGCCTACCGGCAATGGCCGCTTCGCTGGTACTGGCGGGACGATGTGCGACCCGCCTATAGCTTTGTCTCCTGGTTCTGGTTTGCGTACTTCCTCATCCGCGGCGTCGTGTCGCTGTGGCTGTACCTGGTCGAGCAGCCTGAAGCCCTGGCGATCTGGAAGACGCTCACGTCGTGGCCGACCATCCTCCCGCTCCTCTACTACACGTATCGAGTGGGGGTCGAGCGGCGCAACCAACTCGGTGGCCCCAACGTCGAGGAGTTCGAGGCCGGCGCAGAACCACCATTCGTGGGCGGGCAACGACGGTTCTAGACACCTCGGCCGCTAATAGCATTGAGGATCATCACCGGGAAGGAGCCTCAGCAATGACAGGTAGCGAAGAACTCATACGGCAGGCTCGTTCGACCGCAGAAGGTGGCCTCCCCAAGTCCCCCCGCCGCAACGCGGCAGTCATCGCCTGCATCGATGCCAGAGTGCGGCCGGAGCTGATCTTGGGTGGTGAGCCCGGTGACTACCACGTCATCCGCAACGGCGGCGGTCTGGTCACCGACGACGCGCTTCGGTCACTGATGGTGTCTCAGCACCACGGCACCAACCAGATCATCGTCATGATGCACACCGACTGTGCCGCTATGGCCTATCCGGCCACGGTAGAGAAAGCGCGTATCGAGGCGGAGACGGGAGAGCGAATCACCTTCGACGTGCATGACTTCACCGACCTGGAGACAGAGCTGCGCCGCGGCGTCGAACTGCTGCGCACGACGCCGCTGCTTCCCAACCGGGACCGGGTGCGAGGAACCATCTTCGACGTGGACACACAGCGGCTGACCACCGTCATCGACTAGGCAGGAGTCCCTCCACCAGGTCGACGAGGACGTCGAGTATTTCAGTGGTTGCCACATCGAGCCGCTTCGGCAGCTCCTCGCGGGCGATGGCCGCAAGCTCGCGGGCCGTCACAGGCAGCGGGGCGTCGAGGGCGGCATCGAGGCGGCGGGCTAAGGCAGGGTGAGCGGCCTCGAACCGGCGATGCGGATCCAGATTGTCGGCGGGGTTGCCCAACAGGCTCAGCAGGTTGCTCGTCGCCCGACCCCGGATGCGGCTGTTGCCGGACAGGCGCTCCCCACGGGCATACCGGTTGACGCCGACGATCATGTCCTGGAGGAAGTGCCCGTAACGCGCCACACCATCGGGGTCGTCGGTCTGCGCCTCCGCTTCTGTTCGGTCGGCCACCGTCTCCAATCGCGATGCCAGGCCGGCCTTGTCGACGAGGACCGAGTACTCGTTGAGGCGGATGACCTCCAGCTCTGCACCGTCGATCACCGCCACCTCGAAGAGGTGGCCGTCGTCGTAGATGACTCCTCGCCCGTGAACGGTCTCGACGTGCACGTAAACGATGCGCTCGGGATCGGGAAGCCACGAGAGATCGCTGCGCAGCGCAGCAGCGGCACCGTCACGGGTGAACACGAGCACATCGTGGTCTGAGAACTGGTCGGCCTCGCGCTCGGCGTCACCCGTCGATCCGGCCCCAATCATCCCGACGACATCGACGTTGCCCTGTGCCCAGCCGACCAGTTGCTCGACCCAGGCTCGGTGCTTGTGAGGTTCCATCGCCGGGACCGTAGTCACAATTGCTCGACGCCACTGCGACCATCCGCTTCGCTCCGTGCCCCCGAACTTGTTGTGTGTCGCAGGATGCGGCCGACAGAGAACCCGGTGATGGCAATCGATAGGGACCGCTATGAACTCCCGAGAAATCAAAATCTTGAATGAAATCGAGGCGAACGTCTACGAGAGCGATGCGGCATTCGCCACTCGCATAGCCTCCGGACCGCGTCTCTCTCCCCTGCAGAAGGCGGGTCTCGCCGCAGCAACGATTGCCGGAATCGCTTTGGTGATGCTCTTCCCTGCCAACCTGGTCTTCGGACTGGCCGGATACATGGTCCTGGTCGCTGTCGGCACTACCGCCCTACGCAACCGACCGATCAAGCCGGCCCAGGAAACGCCGCTGGACTTCTTCCATCGCCTGACTGCGGGCCTGTTCCGCGATCCGGGCAAGGCCGAGGCTGAGGTCGACGAGTTCTAGGCGCAGCCCGGCGATTCTCGATCTGTAGACGACCTTCCGGCCACGGGGCTCCGATCAGCTGCTCGAGAACCCTGTCGAAGCTCAGCGATCGAGCGACTTGCGCCACGCCGAGAAGGATGCGACCGATCCCGATGCAGGGCGCCGCAGCCACAGCCACGGGTGGATCACTACCGGGTTGATGGTCCTCGATTTGCGTCTCCAGCCGGGAACGGGTGTGAAGGTGGCAGCCACCGGCCGATCGGCAAGTACATCCTCCGGTCGTCCCCGGTGGATCTCGACGGCCCGTCGCGTCGCCAAGTCGGCCAGCGTTTCGGTTAGAAACACGAGGCGCTTCCCGTCCAGCTGCAGCCGGTGCAGCAGAGGCTCGTCGAAGACAAACACGGCCGGCAGGTCAGGATGAGCCTCGAGAGCCGGGTCACGGTCCCCCAGGGACTCGGCGGTGAGCCACACGGCTTCCGGTGTGCCTGTGGTCTCGGCGCCGACCGGGCCGGCGGTGCGGGATACGTCGGGGTCCGTCTGCAACGACGGGTTGGCAACCGACGCTTCCAGGTTGGGATCGTCTGGCCAGTCGCCGATAGGACAGGCCTGTTGGAGAGGACATGATCGGCACAGCCCGGGGGCTCGTCGCTCGACCTGCTTGCGGGAGAATCCGTAGGGGCGCCCGTTGCCGGTGCCGGCAGTCCATTGCCAGCCGAGCCGGTTGGCGGCGCGCGACCCGTCGAGAAGATGTCTGAAGAACCGATCCTCCCCTTCCCGCCAGTCAGCCCCTTCGCGGACGGCCCAATGGGAGGCAAGCCACATCCTCGCCTGGTTGACGACCCAGCCGTCGTTCTCGAGTTCCCCCACAGCAAGGTCGACGCACTTCATCTCACGAGGCCATCCGTCTTTGCCCGAGACTCCGAGCAGGGAGGCGCGCAGCCCGGTTCGGGTAGCGATGCCGAGACGGGCGTAGAGGTGGCGGGCGTACTCCTGCCAGAGCAGTTCATCGCGAAACTTGGCCACGTCCCGGGCGGGACCACCGGCTACTGCCTTCCAAGCTTCGGGCAGCGGGATCAGATTGTGCCGGATGTACGGCGAGAGCCGGGAAGCACCCTGCCTGCTGTCGGGCCACACCTCATTGCGCGTGCTTGCGTATCCGGCAACGTCGTATTCGGCCAGGGCACGGTTGGCGGCGGTCTGTCCCCCGACGAAGGCCGGCGAACCGGTTGCAGTGCCGGAGCAGAGGCCATCGAGATGGACGGCAACCCATTCCCTCACCGCTTCACGATCGAGCTGCGGGATTGGCAGGGGTGTCACGATTCCTCCACCTCTCGCTTCAGTTTGCGCAGCGAGGCGGCCATCATCACGGTGTACGGGGCAACGATCCACGGGGCGGTGAAGCGGACTCGCGTTCCAATGGCGGTTGGTTCGAGATGGTGACCGGTGGCGCGGACGCCGGCAACCCGCCAATCCCAGTAGGACTCCGGTGTTACGTCCTCGATGGTGAACGGCAGCCAGAAGCCGACCGGGGTGCGTACCCGACCGGTAACGCCGGGGGCGACCTGATCGGCATTGCTCTCCACCGCCGTGATCGATAGCCCCCATGCAGGCCAGCGGTCGAATTGCGCGATGTGCGGCCAGACGAGGTCTGGGGAGGCCGCGATTTCGATCGAGGATGAGATCCGCCTCACAGCATCGTCTCCAGTAACTCGGCGGAGGCAACCCCCGAGCGGTAGGCGCCCTCAACACGCGCCCCGGCGAACAGCTCTCCGGCCAGCACCAGGGGTAGCCCGGGCGCAGCGGCCACTGCACCTACGTCGAACACCCGGCGGGGCTGTGAGTAGCGCCAGCGGTGTCCCGTGGCGTCGACGACCGAGCCAGACAGATGGGGCGCGGCAGCCTCCACCAACCGATCCACCCAGAAGTCGGGATCGGCTTCGAGGTGCTCCATTGCGTACGACGCCGAGGAATGAACCGTGACCGCAGGGACGGCCGAAGTGCCCTTGTGCTGGTTGTCGGCGATCCATGCGATCGGCTCGGAGTTGAGGGCGAGATGACCCTCGGGGAGCCCGGATCGTTGCTCCAGGCGAGCCATCACCGCAAGGCAGGGATCGTATTCTGCCCCCGTCAGCATGCTCTCCACATCGCTCGAGGGGTGGATGCCGCTGCGGCCGAGCAGTTCGAGCGTCTGCGGGGCGGGTGGAGTGAGGATGAGGCCGCGTGCGGACCATGTCCTGCCGCGTGAGGAGACGGCGGTGAACTCCGTGCCGGACCACTCCACACGCTCGACCTGGATCGATGTCAACACATTCAAGTCTGCGGCAATGCGCTCCGGGAGTCGTCGCATTCCTCCGACACCGACATGGCGAGGTTCGATCGGTCGATCGGCCTGAGTCAAGCTCGCCGATGCGAACCACTCCCTGACGATGTCCTGCTCGATCCACTCCTGAGTCTGTTTGCGGAAGGCGGCGGAGCGGGCACTGAAGTGCTGGGCGCCGTGGTCGAATCGAGCCTCCCCAATGCTGCGAGTGGCCATGCGTCCACCGGGCGCTCGGCCCTTGTCGAGGAGGATGGCTGTAACGCCACGCTTCTCGAGTTGGGTCGCGGCTGTGAGGCCGGCCATCCCGGCTCCCACGATGAGTATGTCGGCTTCGTTCATTCTCGGTCCGAGTTCTTTCGCTGCACCGTATATACGTTGCCACACGAGGTTGGTGATGAGGACACAGAATCAGCCCAGCAAGACGTGTGCCACTTGCGGACGACGCTTCGAGTGGCGACGCGCCTGGAAGCACAGCTGGGATGAGGTCAAGTACTGCTCGCAGCGGTGCCGGCGCAGCAAGCCCGGTCACCGGGATCGGGAGATCGAGAGGGCGATCGTGGCCTTGCTTTCCGAACGCGCGCGGGGAGCCTCAATCTGCCCGTCGGACGTGGCCCGCAAGCTCGCCCCGGATGACTGGCGTCCCCTGATGGAGCCCGTGCGGCAAGCGGCTCGTCGTTTGGTTGCAGCCGGGGAAGTCGAGATCACGCAGGGCGGGCGTCCGGTGGATCCGTCTACTGCCCGTGGCCCGATCCGCATCCGCCTGCGTCGCTGAGGGCTCGCGTACGGTTTGTCCCGCGCAACAAGACGCTCGAATCCGCCTCCAGCAAGGAAGCCCCCCTACCCCCGGCCTACGGCCGGCGGTACTTTCCCCCCGCAAAGCGGGGGGACTGACGGGACTGCGCGGAGGGAGTGGGATTCGAACCTGCCCCGCTATCGCGGTGTCCACGTCGTATCGGACATCGGCGGCGCACACGGTCTATCCCGCAGGAAACAAGAACGTTCGAATCCCCGTAGCAAAGAAGCCCAGCTGATGCTGGGCTTCTGCGGCGGAGGGAGTGGGATTCGAACCCACGGAGGTATTACCTCAACGGTTTTCAAGACCGTCGCCTTCGTCCGCTCGGCCATCCCTCCCGGATCCGTTGTTGCCCCCCTACCCCCGGCCTGCGGCCGGCGGTACCTTCCCCCCGCACAGCGGGGGGACTGAAAGGGTTGCGCGGAGAGAGTGGGATTTGAACCTGTCTCCCTCCAGGCAATGCCCGGCAGATCGGCCACCAGCGGCGCTGCCAATGGAGCCCGGGGGCAGAAAGATAGCCAAATCCCTCGCAGCCAGGAAGCCCGGCATGATTGCCGGGCTTCTGCGCGGAGAGAGTGGGATTTGAACCCACGGAACCCCAAATAGGATTCAACGGTTTTCGAGACCGTCGCCTTCGTCCGCTCGGCCATCTCTCCTGGTGGCGACTACGCCGCCAACGGGCGGGATTGTAACCAGTCCCGCACAGCAGTCATCGGTCGGCCTATGACGACCAGGGATCGAGCTACCTGCGCTCCGCAAAGAAGTCCTCGAGGAGCCGACTCGCCTCGGCTTCGCCGACACCGGCAATGACCTCGCAGCGGTGGTTGAGCCGCTCGTCTTGAGGGATGTTGAACAGGCTCCAGACACCGCCGGCTTTGAGATCGGCGGCGGCGTACACGATGCGGTCGACACGAGCCAGGACCGCGGCCATCGCACACATCGGGCACGGTTCGAGAGTCACAACGAGGGTGTGGCCGTCGAGCCGCCAGTCGCCGCGGGCCTGGGAGGCGGCCGACAGCACGAGCATCTCGGCGTGAGCAGTGGCGTCGGCTCTTTCCTCACGTCTGTTGTGATCGGAGGCGACTACGTTCCCCGCGTCGTCAACGAGCACTGCTCCGATCGGGACGTCACCGTGAGCTGCCGCAGCCCGCGCCTCCGCCAGGGCTAGGTCCATCACTTCTCTGTAGTCGATCAAGGTTCGGATCCCCGTCGCCAGTGGACCCCGGCATGGTTGCCGGGGTCCAGAGCGGAGGGAGTGGGATTTGAACCCACGAAGCGGGTCACCGCTTACACGCTTTCCAGGCGTGCGCACTAGGCCAGACTGTGCGATCCCTCCTGGGATACGTGAAGTTAGCAGGGTGCGGCACCGGCCAGATCAGAAGCCGCAGCAACTGGTTACCATTGCCGCTTGCCGTGCTAGGTGGGGCACTAGGGGTGCCCTGTACCCGAAACCCTCTCATGCGGGACTGAATCCCCGCCCGAGGGTGGGATGTTGGCGGGTCTAGCACCGGGACGAGTTGATGTTGAAGGCCGGGTCCTGCGCGGCGGGGCGCCGTGAACCGGGTCAGGTCCGGAAGGAAGCAGCCCTAAGCGGTTAGCACCCGGGTGCCGTAGGGCAGCCTGGCTGGAGTCAACCACCCGGCTTGCGCCGCGGGCATTGCATCCGAAGGCGGGTGCACGGCTTTCGAGGCAGAGCCTCGAAAGCTGGGAGTTTGGCATAGCCAAACTCCAGGCAACCCCCGAAGGCCCGAATGAGCTTTGAGTTCCGCAAAGCGGAACTCAGGCTTTCCAAACTCCCGGCGATCTGTATACCCGAATGCTCTTTGGGATCCCTACAGCGGAACTCAGGCTTTCCAACTCCCGACAAACCCCGAGGGGTCTGTGAGCTCCCCGCCGCCGGCGGGGCGGCTTCCGTAGACTGGTGGGACGGCGGAAACTTGGGAGGGTTCTCATGGGACGGCGGACACTTCTACTCCTTCTGGCGACGGTGCTGAGTGTTGCGGTGGTGGCCCCAGTCGCGGCGACACCGTTGTTCGACGATGTGCCGGACACGAACATCTTCTCGGATCACATCGAGTGGTTGGCCCTGGAGGGCATCACCCAGGGCTGTAATCCCCCGACCAACAATGAGTTCTGCCCGAAGGACAAGGTCAGCCGCGGGCAGATGGCGGCATTCCTCGTCCGCGCCCTCGATCTCACCGATGACGGAGGCGGCGACCACTTCACCGACGACGACAACAGCGTCTTCGAAGCCAACATCGACAAACTCTTCACCGCAGGCATCACCAGCGGCTGCAACCCACCCACCAACGACCAGTTCTGCCCCAACGACCACGTGACCCGGGAGCAGATGGCAGCGTTCCTCCGCCGGGCATTGGACGTCGCCCCCGTGCAGGTGACCGGGTTGATCGCAACCCTGAGCGGAGGCAGCGGAGAGATCGACGTGTCCTGGGACGCCAACCCTGAGGGCGACATCGATCGCTACAACGTGTGGCACAGCGAGCTGCCGGGGGCCACCAAGCTGCTCGTGCTCAATCCCTTGGAGGGGCCCGCCACCCGGCCGGGCGATCACTGGTACATCATCGACTGGCCGCGACTGCAGATGAGCGGCCGCGACTGCTACCAGGTGAGCGCGGTCGACGTTGCCGGTCAGGAGGGACCGCGGTCGGTTGAGGAGTGCTTCGACTCGGAGCCCGGGGCACCGGCGCAGGTCACCGGCGTCACCGTCGGCACGGGTGGTGGCAGCGGCGAAGCCTACGTGTCGTGGACGCCCAACAGCGAGGGCGACATGAACTTCTACAACGTCTACTACAGCGAGTTCCCGGGCGGTCCGTTCACCTTCGAGACAACCGTTGACGAAGCCGTTCGCGACGGGTCCAGCCGTGTCTTCTACATCGACTTCCCCGTCGATCTCACCGTGGGGAAGACCTGCTACGTGATCGGGGCCGTCGACCTCAACGAGAAGGAAGGGCCGCTCTCCACCGAGGCGTGCTTCACGCCTTGAGGGCCCCCTTCCCCCTGCAGTTGCGCAGCAACTGCCAAGGTATTGCGAAGCAATACCCCCCTACCCCCGGCCTTCGGCCGGCGGTACTTTCCCCCCGCTGCCATCGGCGATGTCTGGCGTAGCCAGACTCGAACCTCACCGAAGGTGAGGCGGGGACTGATGCGACCCCCCTAGATCTTTTCTAGGACAACGCCGTAGACGAAACCTAGGGGACCCATCCGCCACAGGGAGACGCGACGCATCGGTGTATCCGCAAACATCTTCTCCGGTGGAGGGAGCTTGTCGAGCGACCTGTTGAGGTACACGTACTCGTCGCGGGCTCCGGCCAGGGTGCCCACGACCGGGAGGACCACGGACGATCCGATGCGATGCAGCGCTGCCGCAAGCTCTCCTTTGGGGCGACCGAGGCCGACGACTCCGAGCCTGCCACCGGGTCGGAGTACCCGGGCTGCCTCGGCAACGGTGCGCTCGACAGAGTCCAGGTTGCGAAACACGTAGGCGGAGAAGACGGAGTCGAAGGCGCCATCGGCGAACGGCAGACTCTCTCCCACCGCCACTACTCGGCTCGGGACCTCGTTCAACGACAGCATCTCGGGTGAGGGGTCGAGAGCCACAACCTCCCTGCTCCCGAAGACCGGGTTGGCGGCACCGGTCCCGCCGCCGAGATCGAGCAGCCTCCCGTCGGGGAGCATGTCGATCACCCGCTGCCGCCAGGCCTGGTCACGACCAAGCGACAGGATTCGGTTGATCCGGTCGTACTTGGCGGCGATGTCGGTGAAGACCGACCCGTTGCTCACGTCAACCGATCGTCTCGAAACCGGCGTACGGGCGCAGCGCCTCGGGCACGACGATCGATCCATCGGGCTGCTGATTGTTCTCCACGATGGCTATGAGCCAGCGGCCCATAGCGATTGCAGTTCCGTTCAGCGTGTAGGCGAACTGGTTGCCTTCCTCGCCGCGGAATCGGATCTTCAACCGGCGTGATTGGTAGTCGGTCGTGTTCGACGTCGACGTGATCTCGCGGTAGCGACCCTGGCCGGGGAACCAGGCCTCGATGTCGTACTTCTTGGCAGCCGATGCACCAAGGTCGCCTGCGGCAATGTTCATGACGCGGTACGGGATGCCGAGACCCTGCACCAACTCCTCCTCGCGGGCGAGAAGGAACTCGTGTTCGTCCTTTGCTTTGTCGGGATGAACGAAGGAGAACATCTCAACCTTGTCGAATTGGTGGACACGGAAGATGCCCCTCGTGTCCTTGCCGTAGGTCCCGGACTCTCGGCGGAAGCAGGTCGAGAATCCGGCGTAGCGCAGCGGAAAGCGCTCCGCATCGAGGATCTCGTCGCTATGCATTGCCGCCAGTGCGACCTCCGAGGTCCCGATCAGGTACAGGTCGTCATCGGGGAGCGAATAGACCTGGTCCCGATCGCCGGGGAAGAACCCCGTCCCGTACAGGGCGTGGTCGCGAACCAGCACCGGTGGCACAACCGGGGTGAAGCCGTGCGGCTCCAGCCTGTCCAGCGCATAGCTGACGAGTGCAAACTCGAGCCGGACGAGAGGACCGAGAAGGAAGCCGAATCGGCTCCCCGAAACCTTGGCGGCACGCTCCACGTCGAGGAAGCCATGCTTCTCGCCGAGTTCCACGTGATCGAGAAACTCGCCCTCCGCCGGCTCACCCCAGGTGCGCAGAGTCTCCGCGTCCTCTTCCTCGGTGCCGGCGGCGGCGGTCTCGTCCACCAGGTTCGGCAGCGAGACCCAGATGTCGTTGAACTCAGCGTCCGAAGTGTCCGCAGTTGCCAGCGCCTCCTTGTAGGCAGCAGACAGTTCTCCAGCCTTCGCAATAGCCGCCTGCTTCTCGTCGCCCTGCAGCTTGGCAACGGCCTTGCCTGCGTCCTTCTGCTCGGCGCGAATCTCTTCGGCACGCACGCGTTCGCTGCGCCGTCGTTCGTCGAGGGCAACGAGGTGACCAACATCGAGATCGATGCCGCGTCGCCGCAGTGACGCTTCAAGCGTCTTGGGCTCGGTACGGAGGATGCGTGGATCAATCATGACCGTGGCAGGTTACCCCTGCGCCCTGGCCACCGCTTCCTTCTCCTCCGGGGATAGCTCCTCCACACCGACAAAGCCGCGGACCTCTTTGGTAAAAATCCGGACATCGAGACGGCCGACGAGGATCGACAGGACGACACCGTCACCATTCAGCGAAAGCAGCGCCATCGAACGCGACAGGTTCCCGGCGATATCCCCAAAGGCGTCGTAGTTGACGACACCGGTGTTGACGATGGCGTGAGGAAGAAGCTCCTCTACAGCCTCCAGCCGCGGCTCCAGGCCGGCGGTTACAGCGTCGAGACGACCGAGTTCGTTGTCGATTCCGCGCAGAACCGTGAACACGTTCTCATCGGCCGGCAGCGAGTTGAACCGACGCCGTAATCCGTTCACCTGAATTACGAGGATGATGACGGCCAGCAGAGCCACTGCGGCCACAACCATCGCAATCTCAATCATTCTGCATTCCTCTTGAAGATGAGGTTGAAGGAGTTGTCGTCGGTCTGATCATCGCGGCCTTCGACGGTAGCGGTCGCGGTCAACGAGTACACCTCGTCGGGTGCGGCCTCGAGGTTCGAGAAGATCAGGTTCTCCGATTGACCCGGTTCGATTGCGGGAATCAGCTGAACCAACGGGGTGAACTCCTCACTGGAACCAACCCGCTGCAGGGTGACGAGCACGGAAACTCGTTCGACCACCACATTGCCCGTGTTGCTGACCGTTACCTCGAGCGCAAGCTCCTCCGACGCAGGAATTGTCCAGATTCCGGCCGTGTCTTGGCTCACCGGCTGGGGCACCGTGTTGGCGACCAGCGCCACGTCGATCAACTCTGCGAGCCCGCCTTGACGACGCAGGCGTTCGGCAACAACAACGTGGTTGTACAGCGGCCCATACTGTCCCTGCGTGTACGAGATCTCAGGCAAAGGGGCCGGGACCAATTCCGGGTCGAGCCGGAGGGTGGCAGCCACGGCGCGTTCGTAGGCACGGTCACCAAGACGAATCAGCTCGAAGGACGAACGCAACCCTTCATCGCCCGACTCATCTCCGTCCTCCGCATCGAGGATCAGAACGACCGATGCGTCGAGCGTATCGATTCCCTCCGCCCAGGCGTCCACCGCAACGGACATCAGCCCCGCTACCTCACCGACCGGCCGGGGGACGACTTGCGCCTCCAGCACCTTGACCATCTCGCTGGCATCTGCGGACAGCGTTTCGAGGCGGAGTTCGAGCTCGGGGCGGTCCTCTTGCCCCGCTTGGCCGAGCCCTTGCAGCACGGCGGCGAGCTGCTCCGACATGTCACCGTGTTGGAGAGCAACCTCCTCGGCGGCGGTCAGATAGTCGATGCTCTCCCGACGCTCCGTTCGGTACCGAACTGCCAGCACGAGCACGCCAACGATCAGGGCGATGATTGTGAGAATGACGATGTTGCGACGACGCCGTGACCGCCGGGGCGGTGCGAAGTCGGAATATGCCATGTGCACGGTCCTAGATCGAGGGAGCCGCGGGACTCCCGGCGCACGAGCTTGCGAGACACGCGCCGCTGGATCGCGCCCGGCGACGGCGTGGGCGAGGAGGGACTTGAACCCTCACGAGTGTTACCTCACAGGAACCTGAATCCTGCGCGTCTGCCAATTCCGCCACTCGCCCGTGGGGGAGAGGATGGTATCACCTCTGCAGCATTGACGATCTGGGGAGTGGCGCAGACGGTCCTTCTCGACACGGCACTACCATCGGGCTATGTCTGCACCACTGCAGTTGGCCATCGTTGGAGTGGGAAGAATGGGCGCCGTGCACGCGCGCACGATCGCCCCCTCCCCGTTGGTCGACGTCGTTGCGGTTGCCGATACCGACACTGCTGCTGCCGCCGCCGTTGCCGGTGAGATCGGAGCCTCTCCGTGCACGACGACCGATCATCTCCTCGAGACGGAAGCCGACGGTTGGCTGATCGCCACACCAACAGTTACCCATCCCGCGTTGGTGCGCGAGGCCTTGGCGGCCGGCGTTCATGTTCTCTGCGAGAAACCGCTCTCGCTCGATGTTGCAGACAGCGCCGCGCTCGGGTCGGAGGCGCTCGCGGCCGGCAAGGTCCTCCAAGTGGGCTTCTGGCGGCGCTTCTCCCCGCCGTGGGCAGCCGCAAAGCGGCTGATCGACGCGGGCGCCATCGGTCGCCCCCTCATGGTTCGGCTCTCCCAATGGGACGCCGATCCGCCACCCGCGAGCTTCTGCGACCCGAAGACGAGTGGTGGGCTGGCCATCGATTGTGGCGTTCACGAGTTCGACCTGGCCGAGTGGTTCACGGGCGCCACCGTCAAGAAGGTGACCGCCTTCAACCTGCCGCTCGTCGACGAGTCACTCGCCGATGTTGGCGATGTGGACAATCTGGTCGCCGTGCTGGAGATGGGCGACGGGGTCGTCGCCACCGTCGACCTGAGTCGCAACTGCCGTTACGAGGATGACGTGCGCACCGAGATCCTCGGAGAGCAGGGCGCGATCTTCGTCGATTTCCTCCCGACCGGTCGCACCCGTCTGGCCACGGCAGCGGGGGTCGAGGTGGTCCCGGGCTCGGAGACCGACGACGCGTTCGGTGCTGGTATCCGGGCCCAAGCCGAGGCGTTCGCTCGCGCCGTCGCCGGGGAAGATGTCGACATCCCGCTCGAGGCGGCGAGTACGCGGGCGGTGGCAACCGGGCGGGCCATCCAGCAAGCGGCCGAGTCGGGACCTGTGGACCTGTAGGGCCGGGCCCGAGTCCATGCCCTCCCCGGCCAGGCCTTCGGCCGGCCGACCCTCCCAAAGGGAGGGTGAAAGCCCCCAACCTGACCCCCAAAGGGGTCAGGCGTAGACTTGCTCCTCATGACCACCACTGTTGCGCCGCTGCGGATTCGACGATTTCGGACGCTGTGGCTGGCTTCGATCTTCTCCAACGTCGGGTCGTTTCTTCAGGCCGTCGCTGCCTCGTGGCTGATGCTCGAACTGACGAACTCGGCGACATGGGTGGGGTTGATGGCAGCCTCCGCAACGTTGCCTTTGCTGTTCCTGTCGCTGGCTGCCGGGGCGGTTGCAGATATGTTCGACCGGCGCTGGGTGCTCGTGGTCGCCCAGACCACGATGGGCGCTTCGGCCGCCGCCATGGCCGTCCTGACGATGATGGACCGCATCACCCCCGGATCGCTGCTCGCCTTGGGGCTGCTGCTCGGCACCGGGCTGGCCTTCAACCTGCCGGCTTGGCAGGCAACGGTGCCCGACCTCGTCCCCCGGGGCATGGTGGCAAGTGCGGTGGCGCTCAACTCGGTTGCCTTCAACGTGGCCCGAGCCGTCGGGCCGGCGCTGGGTGGCTTGATCATCGTGGTTGCCGGGCCCGAACTGGCATTTGGCCTCAACTCGCTCTCCTACCTCGGCGTGATCATCGTGCTGGTGGCGCTGGCCAGGGTCATGCCGACACCGGATCGCGAGGAAACCTCGATGGTCAACGCAATCGCGCTCGGCGTCAGGTTCGCCCGGTTCACACCCACCTTCCGCCGCCTTCTGGCGCTTGCTGCGATGTTTGCCCTCACCTCGGCAGTGGTCCAGGCCATCCTGCCCAATCGCACTGAGGAACTCGGCGGCGACGCCGGGGCATACGGACTGTTGCTCGGTGCGATGGGTCTGGGGGCACTCGGCGGTGGCTTCAGCCGGCATGCCATCTCGAACCGGCTGGGCGCCCTCACGCTCCCGGTGTCCGTCGGTCTCTTCAGCCTCGCCGCGGTCGGGGTAGGTCTCGGTGGGTCGATTCCCTGGGTGGTCTTTGCGATGGTCGCTGCCGGGTTCACTTGGGTGTGGGCGTTGGCAACCTTGAACGCGACGGCCCAGCTGATGTCACCGGAGTGGGTGCGGGGCCGGGCCATGAGTCTCTACACACTGTCGTTCGTCGGCGTGCTCCCGCTCGGTTCGATCGGCGCCGGTTGGATCGCCGATCGGATTGGGGCCGATGGCGCCTACATCCTCCTCGGCTTGGTCGGAGCGGTGGTCGGTTTCCTCGTCGCCCCGGCACTGCGCATCCCCGCCCTTGGCGAAGTCGAGCCACCAGAGTTCGACGAGAACCGCTCCCAGCCGGACCACGTGGTGACGGTGGGGGGACCGGTGCTGATCACGACGAGCTGGGACGTCGACCATCGCCGTCTCGATGAGTTCCTGGCGGTAATGCAGGATGTCCGCCTGGTCCGTCTCCGCACTGGGGCCTACCGCTGGCGTCTCTATCGCGATGCGTCGAACCCCCATCGGCTCACCGAGCTCTTCCTCACGGTCTCCTGGGAGGAGCATCTTGCCCAGCACCGGCGCATCGACGATGCCAGTGCCGCGATCCTGCGCCGAGCCCGCAGCCTCGACATGAATGGGACACCCCGCACGACGCACCGGGTTGCCGTCGACATCGAGGACCCGGACAACTGGACCGAACTGGTCGATGCGCACGCCGAGTATCACAGCCGGGACGGATCTGTGCCTCTCGATAGCGACGAGGCGCCGAGAGCGGCGCCTTAGGCTGCGGCCGGACGGGCCGTTAATCCGCACCGCTCCTTACAATCCCGATTGTGGGTATCGCTCGAAATCTCGAGAAGAGGCTGGAACGGTTCGCCGATGGGTTGTCGGCGGCGGTCTTCCGCGGCCGCATGCAGCCGATCGACCTGGCCAACCGGCTGATTCGCCAAGCCGACCTGATGGTCAGCGAGACTCCTGCCGGGCCCGAGATTCCCAACTTCTTCGACGTGACAGTCAGTGAGGCGGACCTGGACCCTGATCTCGACGTCACCGCCCTTTCGGCAGAGCTGGCGCACACCCTCACCGCAACGGCAGCCGACCGTGGTTGGCGCACCGGGGGTCCGATCTCGGTACGGATCGGCACAGACAAGTCTGTGAGTCGGGGCTCGATCCAGTGCACCGCAACTCCCGTGCCCGCCGAGCTCGCTGCGTGGGGAGAGCTCTCCGAGCATCGCGGGGAACGCTCTTTCCCCCTGCGCGACAACCGCGTTGTTGTCGGCCGGTCTGGCGACGTCGACATCACAATCGACGAAGCCGAAGTATCCCGCATGCATGCCGTGATCTTTCGCGAAGGCGGCAGGCTCTGGCTGGCCGACCTCGGCTCCGCCAACGGAACCCTCGTCAACGGCTACGCCGTAGCGGGTGAGCCCATCGAAGTCGGCTCCGGCGATATGCTGTCCTTCGGCCCAACGACGTTTGCCCTGCGAGTGGAGTAGACCTTGCCGGCACTATTTCTCAACCTGCTGAAACTGATCTTCATCGCATTGATCTATCTGTTCCTGTGGCAGATCGGACGGTCGATCGGCGCCCACATCGGCCCGTCGCAGTCTGTGCGCCGCTCGAAGAAGGGCGGGGAGCTTGTCGTCGTCAGGTCCGACAGCATCGCCGGGCAGCGCTTCCCCATCGGTGCCCCGGCGGTCCTCGGCCGCAGCGAGGATGCCGACATCTACGTCGACGACGCATATGCGTCGGAGTTTCATGTGCGTATAGGGATGCAGGATGACTCTGTCGTGCTCAGTGACCTCGGCTCAACCAACGGCACATATGTGAACGGGCGACGGGTCACCGTGCCTACCTCACTGCAGAAGGGTGATGCGGTTCAGATCGGCAAGACGATCCTCGAGGTCAGGTAGGACGCTCGTAGCGGCTCTGTCGCGGACGGTACAGCGGGAGACTCAAGGTGAACCTGCTCACCCCGTCCACCCTGTCGTACTCGAGTCCACCCTCCATAGCCTCGGCCAGGTAGCGGGACACCGTGAGACCGAGACCGATGGACCCGGGCTTGCTCTCCGAGAGGTGTGACCGGCCGTAGGCCTGGAAAACCATCTCCCGATCCTTCGTCGGAATCCCCGGACCATCGTCGGAAACAACGATCACTACGTCGAACCCGGCCGTCGTCGTTGTTACTCGAACGTCGTTGCCGCCGTAGCGTGCAGCGTTGGAGAGCAGGTTGCGGGCGATCTGTCGCACTCGCAGCGGGTCTGCCCAGGCAACCATGTCGGCCAAGCCGAGGGTGATCCTCTGCTCCGGACGCTCGTTGGGCAGGGAGGAACGAACATGCTTCAGTTCGGCGGCGAGATTGACCGGCACCGGGTTGACCGTCAGATGACCAGCCTCGGCACGGGTGATCACCAGCAGGTCCTCGACGATTCCCGCCACCTCGTTGCTCTGGGCCGCGATGACCCCGGCAAACTGGCGGAGCTCATCCTCAGAGAAGTCGGCCACCCGGTCAGCCATCTCAGAGGCGAAGCCGACCACGGCGGTGAGTGGGGTGCGAAGCTCATGGCTGATCGAGGCGATGAACTCGAGCCGGGATTGCTCCATGGCCTGCAGCTGCTCGTTGCGTGATGTCAGCTGATCATTGAGCCGGGCACGCCCGAGTACCGAGGCGATATGTCCCGCAATCAGTTGGATGAGGTTGGCGTGATGCTGGGTGTAGCCGTCGTAGCGGAGTGTGTTGAAGAAGAGGAACCCCTTCGTCTCGTCGTCAACGACGAGGGGGCAACTCAGCGAGGACTTGATTCCCTCGGCCACCAGGAGGCTGACCGGGTGATCGGGGGGTCGGTTGCGGGCATACGCCGGCATGTCGTTGTCGATCGCAGTGATCCGATACTTCGGCTCTGTCGCGACTCGTTGACTGCGTCTGTAGGAGTAGCCAACCGGGATCAGCTTGGAGTCGTACGTGGCCCGGAACCATTCAGTGTTGAGGACGTAGCCGGTCTCATCGATGGTGGAGTACTCGAGCCGATCAAAGGGGAGAATCGACTGCAGCTCGTCGTACAGAGAGTCGAGGATCTCGCTGACCCGCCAGCCGGAGGAGAACGCATCGGTGATCTTCAAGAGCATGGAAAGCTCGTCCGGCCGCATCTGCGGCTCGCCGCGCGGGGACCATCCCGGCCTGGATCGACCGGGTGCACCACCCCAAGATCTTGCCTCCGAGGTCATCGGGAACGGCCTACCTTTGACGCCCACAACGCAATATCTGTCGGCAAAACCGGGGAAATCTTGAGTGCTGAGGTGCGTCACCGGGTTTGCCGCCCGCCGTCGCTTATCCTTACTAGGGACCGCACAACTTGCGTTTGGCGATATCTTGAGACCACTGAGAAGACGACCAAGAGAGCTCATGCGATTCACCTGGGCAAGCGCGACCCATGTTGGGTTGGTCCGCGCCGGCAATGAAGACTCAGTGCATCCGAAGACCGATGGGTCGGTCGCGGAGCCTGTAGTCATCGCCGTCGCAGACGGCATGGGCGGCGCCGTCGCCGGTGAAGTCGCCTCCAGGGTCGCCATCGAGGCCGCCGTAGCTGCGGATCCCGCCGCCGATCTCACCCCGGGCGAACGGGTGCGG
Source organism: Acidimicrobiia bacterium (assembly GCA_030066715.1). Classification (GTDB taxonomy): domain Bacteria; phylum Actinomycetota; class Acidimicrobiia; order Spongiisociales; family UBA5794; genus JAAETI01. The sequence continues at coordinate 5,545 of JASJBC010000023.1, read as the reverse complement.
CTCGGCAACGAAGCTGTGGTCCGCGCCGTAGAGGACGACTACACCTTGTCCGGGATGGGGACGACTCTCACCCTGGGCCTGTTCACACCCAGCGGCGCTGCGCACATCGCCCACGTTGGCGACAGCCGGATGTATCTCTTCCGCGACGGCGAGTTGCGGCAGCTGACCCGCGACCACACGCTGGTTGCCGATCTGGTTGCGCTTGGTCAGATCACCGCGGAGCAGGCCGAGACTCACCCGAGACGCAACCTCGTTACCCGTGTGATCGGGGCACCCGACGCCGAACCCGACGAGTTCGAGGTTTCGCTTCTTCCCGGCGATCGGGTCGTCATCTGCTCGGACGGGCTCAACTCCATGTTGCGCGATGCTGAGATCGCAGCCTGCCTCGAGGAGGCTGAATCGCCGTCAGAAGCTGCATGGTCGTTGGTCGAGGCCGCCAACGCGGCCGGGGGGACCGACAACACGACCGTAGCGGTGGTGGACGTCTCCTCGTGACACGGAACGCTGAGGCGGCCCTGCTCGCAGCCGCTGCTGTTGTCGCTGCAATGGGCGTTGCCCTGGTCAACTTTGCGATGGGACGCGGCTTCGATGCCCAGGTGGCTTTGACCTTCCTCGTCTTTGCGGTCAGCTTCGGCTCGATCCACATGGCGTTGCGGAGATGGGCGCCCGAGGGCAACCCCTACCTCTTCCCGATCGCCGCCTTCCTCACGGCCATCGGCTTCACGGAGATCTATCGCCTCGACCCGGGACTGGCCTCCATACAGCGGTGGTCGATGCTTCTCGCCGGCGGGATAACCACCGCAGTCCTCCTCCTGCTCAAGGACGAGGGCGTGGTGATGCTGCGGCGCTACCGGTACCTCTTCCTCGCCGGGGCCGTGCTGCTTCTCCTTCTGCCATTGCTCCCGGAAAGCTGGCCGCTGCATGGGGCAGAAGTCAACGGATCACGGCTCTGGGTCCGCCTCGAGTTGCCGGTGGGAACCCGTTCGCTGAGCTTCCAGCCCGGCGAGGTCGCCAAGGTGCTGCTGGTGATCTTCCTGGCGTCCTACCTCGCCGACCGCCACCTGGCGATGGCGACCACCGGTCGCAAGCTCGGGCCGCTCCGCCTCCCGGAGCCACGCCAGCTCGGGCCGATCCTCATTGCCGCCGGCGCCAGCTTTGCGGTCCTCGTGTACCAGCGCGACCTCGGGGCCTCGCTCCTGCTCTTTGCGCTCTTCATCACGATGGTCTTTGTCGCCACAGGACGAGCGGCCTATCTCGTTACGGGATTCGTGCTCGTCGCGGGAGGCGGCTACTTCGCCTACCAGCAGTTCGACCACGTCCAACGTCGCGTTTTTGCCTGGCTGCATCCGTTCGATGACTTCGCCGATGCCGGCTACCAGATCGTCCAAGGTCTCTTTGCACTGGGCAGCGGCTCTCTCACCGGCAGCGGCCTCGGCTTGGGCCGGCCGGATCTCATCCCAGCCGCATCCACCGACTTCATCTTTGCGTCCGTAGGCGAGGAGATGGGCTTCGCCGGCTCGATCGCGGTATTGGCAGCGTACGCCCTCCTCGCTGCCGCCGGATTTGGCATCGCCATCCGGTCCCGGGACGTCTTCCGCAAGTTCCTTGCCTTTGGGTTGACGATCGTCGTTGCGGTACAGGCGATCCTGATCCTTGCGGGGGTGCTCCGCCTCTTCCCGGTCACAGGCATCACTCTCCCGTTCATGTCCTACGGCGGCTCGTCCTTGCTGGCCAACATGGTGCTCGTCGCTCTGCTTGTGCGCGCTTCACATGGGGAGCGCACATGAACCGGCCGATCCGTCAACTCGCCGGCGCAGTCTTCGCCTCCTTTGCGGTGCTCGTCGCAGCGGTCACATACCACCAGGTGATCGTCGGGCCCGAGTACCGCGACGACCCCCGCAACGTTCGTGTTGCCACCAGCCAGGCCGGACGGGAAAGAGGAACCATCATCACCGCCGACGGCGTTGTTGTTGCCGAGTCCGAAGCGGATCCGGACGATCCGCAGGTCTTCCGCCGCAGCTACCCGGAGGGATCGTTGTACGGGCACACGGTTGGCTACACCACCCTGCTTTTCGGCAGCAAAGGGGTCGAGTCGACCAACAGCGACGATCTCGTTTCCTATCGAGACGCAACCATCTCCGGCGTGCTCGGAGCGCTGGTCGGCGGTGACGTGCGACCCCGTGGTTTGCGTCTGACGATCGAGCACGAGCTGCAGGCGGTGGCTCACGAGGCTCTGGGAAACCAGCGTGGAGCCGTGGTTGCTCTCGACCCAGCAACGGGAGCAATCCTCGCCATGGTGTCAACGCCGGATTTTGACCCGAACACCCTCACCGGCCTCGACGCCGGCCCCACCGGAACGGCGCTAGAGGACGACACGAGCCAACCGCTGCTCAACCGCGCCACCGCGGCGTCCTACGCCCCCGGATCGACCTTCAAGGTGATTACGACCGCAGCTGCACTCGAGGCGGGCGTCGCCTCGGCGGGCACACCTTTCCCCAACCCTGTTGAACTCGAGTTGCCCGGCTCGACCGCCACGATCAGCAACTTCGACGGACAGGCCTGCGGGCCCGGCACCGAAGTGCCTCTCTCCGTCGCCTTCACTCGTTCCTGCAACACCGTCTTTGGCATGCTGGGAATGGAGGTCGGTGCGGAGCAGTTGGTGGGCACCGCCGAGTCCTTTGGCTTCAACGCCGAGGTTCCGCTCGAGATCCCGTCGATCCCGGCCACCATCCCGGCGGCAGAGACCTTCGAGTTCGACGTGCCCGGAGTGGCCCAGACGGCCATCGGGCAACGCGATGTCCTGGCAACCCCGCTGCAGATGGCGATGACCGCGGCGGCGGTGGCGAACGGTGGCGAGATCATGGTGCCCTACCTCGTGCAGGAAGTGTTCAATTCCGAGGGGGTCGTCGAGGAGTCCACGGAGCCCCTGTTGTGGCTGCAGGCGACCAGCCCGGCCGCAGCCACAGCCCTCTCCGGGCTCATGGAGAACGTCGTCACCTCCGGCACCGGGCGCCGCGCTTCGGTTCCCGGCATCCGGATCGGCGGCAAGACCGGCACCGCCGAGGTACCGGGCGGGGCGCCGCACGCCTGGTTCGCCGGCTTTGGTCCCGTCGACGCCGGACCGGAGGACCCACAGATCGCAATCGCCGTTCTCGTCGAATCCGGTGGGGACGCGGGAGAGGCTGCGACCGGCGGGACAGTTGCCGCACCCATCGCCCAGCTCGTGTTTGCCGAATTCTTCGGCGTCGGACAGGAGTGAACTGTGTCAGTAGCCCCCAGCATCAGTACCATCTCCCATCGTGACTGAAACACGCGTGCTTCAAGGCCGCTATCGCATCACCGGACACCTCGCCCGTGGAGGCATGGGGGACGTCTTCGCCGCTGAGGACATCTCTCTGGGCCGCCGCGTGGCAGTGAAGATCCTCCACCCGCAGTTCGCCCGCGACGAGGCGTTCGTCTCCCGGTTCCGCCGTGAGGCGCAGAATGCGGCCGGTCTCAACCACCCCAACATCGTCAGCATCTACGACTTCGGCAGTCACGACGACACCTACTTCATGGTGATGGAGCTGATCCAGGGTCGCACGCTGCGCGACGTCCGCCGCTCTGAGGGGATCCTGCTGCCACGGCGTGCGGCCGAGATCGCCGCCGAGACGGCCGCGGCCCTCACCGTTGCGCACCAAGCCGGCGTCTATCACCGCGATATCAAGCCGGGCAACATCATGCTCACGCCTGATGGCACGGTGAAGGTCACCGACTTCGGCATTGCCCGCGCCCTCGACGACTCGGAGGAGTTGACCCGCACCGGCGCCGTGATCGGAACTGCAACGTACTTCAGCCCGGAGCAAGCGCAGGGTCTTCCGGCCGACGCCCGTTCGGACATCTACTCGCTTGGTGTCGTTCTCTACGAGCTTCTCTGCGGCCAGGCGCCCTTCACCGGGGAGAGCCCTGTTGCGGTTGCCTATCAGCATGTGGCGGAGTTTGCCGATCCCCCGAGCGGGATCAACCCCGATGTGCCCGCCGGCCTCGAGGCCGTCGTGGAGAGGGCGATGGAGAAGGATCCCGACGCCCGCTATCAGACGGCTGAGGACATGCGCGCCGATCTCTTGCGCTACCTGCGCGGGGAGATGACCATTGCCCACCAGATGACGATCGAGCAAGAGGCAGTCGCCGCCGCAGCTCCGCCGACGGTACCCGCCCAACCGACGGCGCAGACCCGGCTCATGACCAGCCCGGCCCCCCCGCCGACGGCGACTCCCGACCAAACCGCACGACACGTAGCGCAGTACCCCGATCGGGAGCGGAGCCAGACCAGCTACATTCTCGCCATCGTCGGGTTGATCCTCCTGCTGGCCGTCGGCAGCTTCATGCTGTGGAATCTGCTGTCCGGCCCCGATGAGGTCGCCGCGCCTGATCTGATCACCGTGCCCGACCTAGCCGGTATGACCCTCAGCGAAGCGCAGGATGCGCTACTCGATGAGGATCTGCGCCCGTCGTTCCGTGAACAGCCAAGCTCGGACATTGCGGAGGGCCTGGTCATCACCTCCGATCCCGAACCGGGCACAGAGGTCGCCGCCGGGACGCGGATCACGCTCGTGATCTCCGCCGGACCGGGGGAGTCTCCGATACCAAACGTCACCAATCTCGAAGTGGCCGAAGCCCGCACCCAGCTGGAGACGGCAGGATTCGTCGTGGGCACCGAAACGTCACAGGACAGCCAGGACTTTGCAGAGGGCATCGTTATCAGCCAGTCGCTACCCGCCGGTACCGAAGCTCCGCCGGGCACAGTGGTCAATCTGGTGGTGTCGGCCGGACCCCGATTCCTGACCATGCCCGACCTCACCGGCGTCCCGCGCACGACCGCCGAAGAGGAGTTGACCAGGCTCGGCTTCACCGACATCGCCGTGGAGGAGGACTTCTCCAACGACATGCTCGAAGGCTTTGTGATCACATCCGAGCCGCCGGCATCGCAACTGGCCGAGCGTGACGCAACGGTCACCATCATCGTGTCCAAGGGCCCGGAGCCGTTCCCCCTCCCCGACCTAACCGGCCGATCTGTCGTCGACGCTAACGCCCTGGCTACAGAGCGCGGGTTGACGCTCATCGTTGATGCGGAGACGATCGAGGTCACCCTGGCCAGTGGTCTGGTGGGGATGATCGCCGCACAGAGCCCGTCCCCGGGCACCGAGGTCGTCTTCGGCGACGAGATCAACGTCCGCCTCGGTGTTCTGCTTCAGGTGTCTGTGCCCGACCTGACCGGTTTGTCCGAGGAGGATGCACGATCCGCCTTGCTGGCCGTCGGGCTGACGCTGAACGTGGTCGGCACCGTCGAGGTGCCGCCCGACAGCGGTCTGGAAGGCTTGGTTGCCGGACAGAGCCCGGAGCCCGGAACCATGGTCGACGACGGCTCGGTTGTTTCGGTCGATCTAGGTGTGGTCACCCCACCCCCACCGGAAGACCCCCCACCAGATGACGACGGCTAAAGCCGCTCTTCAGCGGCTTTAGCTTGGCAGACGTTTCACCCTCCCTTGGGGAGGGTCGGCGGGGC
>JASJBC010000183.1 GCA_030066715.1 Acidimicrobiia bacterium | reverse complement strand
AGTATCACTTCAGCGTCGAGGCCGGTGACGGAGAGGACCAGTGGACCAACGGAGAAGGTCCGGGACGATACGTCACGACGTCCTCGGGCGCCGGTGACGATCCGCCGACCTGGCCGGCAGGCAGCTCGATCACCGCCACGGATATCCAGCGTGAGCAGGTCACGATCGCTTGGACACCGGCCCAGGACGACGTCGGTGTCACAGCCTACGCCGTGTATCAGGACCACTACCTCGTGGGGACGACCACCAACCTGTCGTACACCTACACCGGCTTGTCCGCCGGGACGCAGTATCACTTCAGCGTCGAGGCCGGTGACGGAGAGGACCAGTGGACCAACGGGCAAGGGCCCGGACGATATGTCTCCACCACCTCGGGGTTCGTCGACACAGGGGGAACCACCTTTGCGGGCGACATCGACTGGCTCGCTGCGCAGGGCATCACGAAAGGCTGCAATCCACCGGTGAATGACCGCTTCTGCCCGAACGACTATGTGACCCGCGGGCAGATGGCCGCGTTCCTGGTTCGTGCCCTCGGCTACACCGACAACGGCGGCGGAGACCTATTCACCGATGACAACGGCTCGGTCTTCGAAGACGCCATCGACAAGCTCGGCACCGCCGGAGTCACCAAAGGCTGCAACCCTCCGATGAATGACCGCTTCTGCCCCCACAGCTATGTGACCCGCGGGCAGATGGCCGCGTTCTTGAGGAGGGCGCTCGGATAGTGGTGGTGGCGCTGCGGCGATAGATTGCCTTTCCGCCTGAGTTGGGTCCGAGTGCGGTGTGCGCAACGAATACGAAGCATGAGCAGCTACGAGCAACCTCGATACTCAGTCGTCGCCACCGCGGGCGCGTACGAGATACGACTTTATGAGTCCTACCTGGCCGCGGAGACGACCGTGTCGGGCGACGTCGATTCAACCGGCAACACCGCCTTTCGTCGTCTCGCCGGCTTCATTTTCGGGAGGAACGCCGAGGGCATCCGAATGAACATGACCGTGCCGGTGACCAGGCAGGAGACAAATGCGCGCACCTATCGCTATCGCTTTGTCATGGAGAGCGCCTATTCGGAGAGCCAGTTGCCGCGCCCCCTGGACGACTCGGTCGAGATCGTGCGTGTCCCGGCGGGCTACTACGCCGCCATGCGATACCGAGGTGGAAGGAATGAGGGCACCTACAAGCGCATGGAGGGCCGGCTTCTCGAGGCTTTGCAGCGAGACGGCGTCGCGACTCTCGGAGACCCCACTAACGCGGTCTACGACGGCCCGATGAAACCACCCATGCTGCGGCGCAACGAGGTGCTTGTTCCGGTCGCGTGGCAAGAGTCGAGCAGCGTCACAGCTGGCTGAATCCGGTCCATCTGCCTGCGACGAATCACTGACATGAAAGACCGAATCAGTTCAGACCTGCTCGACCTCGAGGTGACCGGCCCGGGTGTCGCCGCAACATCATTGCGTGCAGCCATCGGCACCGGACCAACGTTGCTGGTGTTCTTGCGCCACTTCGGGTGACTGTTTCCCAAGGAGGTCGTCAAGGACCTCCGCCGGGTTGCCGGTGGCGACCCTCGATTTCCGGAGGCCCTTTTCGTGTTCATGGGCAATACAGAAGATGGCGCAGCCTTCCTCGAGTCGCTTTGGCCCGGGGCGAAGGGCCTGGCCGACCCGCACAAGCGGCTCTACGACGCTTTCGGTGTGGAACGCGGCGGCATGGCTGAGATGTTCGGACCGGGGGCGTTCACCTGTGGCATCAGGGCGACAATGAAAGGGAACTTCATTGGGCGCAAGAAGGGGGACCCCTGGACTCTCCCGACATTCCTCCTCGTTGCCGGAGACCGCATACTCTGGCGTCACGACGGCAAGCACGCGGGGGATCATCCCAGGTGGTCCGATATCGCTGAGCTGGTGATCTCATGACCACAGTCGTGGCGATTCACGGGAATGGGGGAGGCGGCTTCCGCTTCTCACGAATGCGGGACCACGTACCGGACGATGTGCGGCTAGAGGCCATCACTCTGCCCGGCTTCGGCGGTCGTGCCGCCGACCCCACGCTGCTCACAGTCACCGACTACGCGGAGCACCTCTGGCATGAGATCCGTGATCTACCCCGGCCAATCGTGCTGTTGGGCCACGGGATCGGCGGCACGATTGCTCTCGACCTGCTGCAACGTCACGAGGTTGCCGGCTTGATTCTCCACGCCCCGGTTGGGACCCGTCTCGACAGCCGCTGGTTCCCCCGGCTCATGAAGCCCACAGCGGTGCGGCGCTTGGTGCGATGGGGGATATCGTCGCGGCTCAGTCGACCGCTGTTGCGCCGACGATTCTTTGGCGGCAAGGTGCCGGACGAGTATGCGAACCGATTCCTTGCGGAATACGGGCGCGCCCAGTCCTTTGGACAGATGTTTGACATCATCAACAGCACCTGGTGGGACTCGCTTGCTCCGACCCCAACACCGACTGTTCTCTTGTGGGGGATGGACGACCGCGTCCTCGGAGCCGATCAGGTCGAGGACTATCGACGCCTTCTTCCGGACAATCGCGTCGATGTCGTTCCCGGCTGGGGACACTTCCCGATGGCCACAGACCCTGCTGCATATACCGCCAGGGTCGTCGAATGGGCCAACTCGCTGGTCCGGCACTCCGAGCGGTTTCTCACACTGGGCTCCGGCACGGCAGCGGCCGACGGAATCGCACCCAAGGCGGCGCACTTGGACCGCGCCAAACGAGCGGGCCTGCGCGTGCCGGAAGGAATCATCGTTCCCGATGGCGAAGACGCGGTGGAAGTACCGTCGTGGCTCGGCGAATCGCTAGCGGTGCGTTCGGCCTTCGGCTCCGAGGACGGAACCGCCCAGTCGCATGCCGGCTACTACGCCACTGTCCTCCGCGTGTCTCCCGACGAGGTCGGAACCGCGGTCGACAAAGTGCGCGCCTCTGCCGACGCAACGATTCGTCGTGACATCCTCATCATGGAGATGGTCGATGCCGTGACATCGGGAGTTGCGTTCTCTGAGCCCGGGTACGCAGATGACCTGATCGAGTCGACCACCGGCACGGCAGAGCGTCTCGTTGCCGGCGAGGAGCGGCCCGCGGCAAGTCAATTGGCCCGGCTCCTTCCCGGGGAGAAACCAACAGACGAGGGTTGGCGAGGGAGGCTTGCGCTGCTCCTCAGGGACATACGGGCGGAGTTTGGGGACAACGGGTGGGACGTCGAATGGGCAGACGACGGTCACGAGTGCTCCTTGATCCAGATCCGTCCCACGACCGCCCCTACCCGGCGTGACGACTGGTTCACGATGGCCAATCACCGGGAGATCCTCCCGGATCCACCTTCGGTGTTCATGACCTCCGTACTCGCCGAGGGGTCCGGAGAGCTTCTCGACTACTACCGCCGCTTTGATCCTTCCTTGACCAAGGAGCGTCTGTTCATCGAGGTGTTCGATCACAGGCCGATGATCAACCTCTCCCTGATGACGGACTTCATGCGCTCTCTCGGCCTCCCGACACGCCTCGTCACCGACTCCATTGGAGGGGGCGCCGTTGTCGACCGCGGCCTCGACCCGATGCGCGCCATCAGGCGGCTGCCCGCGCTGCTGCGGCTGGCGAGGGCCCAACTCGGCTCCTCGCGCTATGCCGAGAGGATGCTGAGCGATATGCGCTGGATGACCGCGGCCAACTCGACCACCCTCGAGGAGGCCGTGGGACGGGCGCGGCGGGCCTTCGTTGCGACCGTGCACGGGATGACCGCACTCAACACTGCGGCTGCCGCACCGACGGCGCTGTTGAAGGCGAGCGGGACTCTGGAGGCACACGGGGCGAGGCAAGAGACAGCCGCCACGGCGATGTTCCGCGAGCTCGACCCTTTGCGCAAGAAGCTCACCGCCGAGGACAGGGAGCGGCTCGATGATGGCCTCTTGCCCCGGTCGGCCACCTTCCGCCGGTCATGGAACGATTGGCTGCGGCGTTACGGACACCGCGGTGCCTACGAATCCGATCTGTCACGTCCCCGCTACAGCGAGGCTCCGGGGCCGATCTTCGCCGCCCTGACGGCCGGTAGGGCGATCCGACGCAGCGGGCCCCGTTGGGACCTCCGGCAGATCATGACACTGCCGCTGTGGCTGCTGGCAAAGGTCCCGATGGCGCGCCGCGAGGAATTCCGGTCGGAGGCGATGCGCATCTTCCAGAGAATTCGCAACGATCTCCTTCGCCTCAGCGCCGAGCGCGGCCTCGCCGACGATGATCTCTGGCTGCTCACGGCCGAAGAGGTGCGTCGGCTGGATCGTGGCTGGATCCCGCCGCCCTCGCTGCTCGAGCGGCGACGTCAGGAGCTCGCGGCAGCGAGGACACGACAAGTGCCAAATCTCATCAGCCGCTTCTCATCGCAGCTCAACAAGGACCCTGCCGGCGATGCCATCGGGCTCGTGGCCGGGCAACTGGAGGGCCGGGCTTGGGTTCTCAGCGAGCCTGCGACCGACATCCCTCCGGCTCTCACCGATGAGCCCCTGGTGCTGGTCGCACCGTCCGTCGACGCCGGATGGTTGCCGACGTTCACACTCGTGGCGGGCGTGGCGGTCGAGATGGGCGGCAACCTGTCGCACGGATCGATCATCCTGCGCGAGCTCGGGCTCCCTGCGGTTACGAATGCGGCCGGCCTGACCGAGCGCATCAGAAGCGGTGACCGAGTTCGGCTGGACGGCAACACGGGCGTCGTGGAGCTACTCGACTGACGTAGGCGCAGGGGTTTGCTGGTATAGCGCAAGCTGCCATCCGTTGGATCCCCTCACATATGTGCTGCTCATTGCCGCCGTGAAGGCATCACCCTCGTCGCGAAAGCCGGTCCCGACATAGACGAGGATCGCCACATCCTCTGTGATCGTGATCACGCGAGGGTTGGCGATCGCAAACGAAGCCCACGGTGGCGCATATTGGAGCGCGGCGGCGACCTCGTCTCGCGTCATCGTGACTCCATCGGCAAGGATCATGAGTGCGTCGTCGGTCATCAGCCCTGCGTAGAAGCGGCTTCCGGACCCATCGCATAGGGATTCCCAGCCGGAGCGCTCGAGCTCGAGGAGTTCACGGAGTGTGTCCATCGAGCCACCCTAACGGGCGCTGCCGGCCCGCCGCGACACCGGCCTGAGGCTGTTCGGTTGGGGAAGCAAGGTAGGTTGCGGCCATGAACCCGTTGGCATCCATCTTTCCCCCTCGCATGGGGAGCGACTTCCGTTGGCTGGTTGCCTCGTCGTGGACAACCAACCTGGGAGACGGAATCGCGTTGGCGGCGGGGCCTCTTCTCATCGCCGCCGAGACAACGAATGCGGCGGTCGTCGGGCTCGCCTGGATGTTGTCGCGTCTTCCCTGGCTTCTCTTCGGGCTGTATGCGGGTGTCGTTGCGGACCGGCTCGACCGGAGAGCAATCATGGTCTTCGCCAATGGCCTACGGGCGGTTGTGCTCGCCGTGTTTGCGGCGGCGATCGCCTCCGATGCCGTGGGCGTATCCGCAATCCTCGCTGCGCTGTTCGTGCTCGGCGTTGCCGAGGTGTTCGCCGACAACACCGCAAGCACGCTGCTCCCGATGGTGGTTGCGGTCGAGGACCTGACCACGGCCAATGCCCGCCTCACGCTCGGGTTCATGACGCTGAATCAGCTTGCTGGACCACCGATCGGTGCCGCTCTGTTCACCGTCGGGCTCTGGCTGCCGTTTGCAGCTCAGGCTATGGCCATGGCGCTTGGTGTGGTCTTGATCTCTCGGGTGCTCGGTGCCGGCGGTCGCCCGGCAGGCAGCGAGTCGGCGGGATCGTTGCGTGCAGCCATAGGGGAGGGGGTCAGGTGGCTGTGGAGTCATTCCCGAGTGCGGACGCTCACCATCTTGATATTCCTCTTCAACATCACCTTTGGCGCCGCCTTCTCGGTCCTGGTCATCCTGGCGTCGGAGCGGCTGGGTCTGGACGAGTTCGGGTACGGATTGCTGGTTGGTTCGGCTGCCGTTGGCGGGGTGGTCGGAGCTTCTGCTTTCGGGTGGACCGAACGGCGCATCGGTGTCGTTGCGATCATGCGGCTGGGTCTCATCATCGAAACTGCGACACATCTCGTGCTGGCGACCACAACGCGGCAGACCGTCGCCTTTGGCACGCTTGTCCTCTTCGGAGCCCACGCCGCCATGTGGGGGACTCTGTCGACCAGTATTCGCCAGGCGGCTGTTCCCCTGGACTACCAGGGCAGGGTGTCTAGCGTCTATCAACTTGCTCTCCAGGGCGGTCTCGTCATCGGAGCCGGACTGGGGGCTTTGATCGCCGGGACTCTCGGCGTCACCGCCGTCTACTGGTTCGGGTTCGTGGGGTCGGCTCTGATCCTCGCTGCGATCTGGGGTCGGATAAGCCGGATCGCGGTGCTCGCTCCCGAGGAGGTAGGCGAGCCGTAGGCGGGAGCCGACACGCCGGCCCGGCCGGCGGAGAAATGGCAGACCGAACCACAGCGCCCCCCGCCAAAGGTCATCGGGGGCAGGCTCGTCGCTCGGCAGGTGAAGGTTGGTCCCCGGGCAACCGGGGACCAACCTCGGTCAGTGGCGCTCTATGTCTACGGCCAGTACGAAGAACTGGGTCTGATCCGGGCTGAAGAGAGCGAAATTGTCGTCGCTGACGATGACGAGGCTATGCCGGCCGTCATCCAGCCTTGGCCCGAAGGTCATACCCTCGATGTTGTACACGGTGTCGGT
>JASJBC010000182.1 GCA_030066715.1 Acidimicrobiia bacterium | reverse complement strand
ATCGAAATCGCATGCTGCTCCGGGATCGTCCCCTCGGACGAGCACCACATTGATGAGCTGCGGGACCTGGAGGCAGCCGCCCAAGTCCCCGACGCAGCGTGGGACTACCTCTACATCGCCATCGAAAGGGAGAGCCGGCGGGCCCCGGGCATCCCCGCGTCGGTCGGCCGCTTCCTGGAGCACCGGGCCACTCCAGATCGGCTGCCTCCGGAGACGGAATTGCCCAGCGAGATGCTGGGTGCAGAACTCTCGCGCTTCTCGTCGCTGGGGGTATCGCAGGAGGCAGTCAACACCTTCCTCGCCGGTAGTCCGGTTGCCGTTCTCGACAACGTCGTACTCCACGCCGCCGGCCGCGGCACCATCGTCGTCTCCAGCGAAGAGGCTTACGCCGCCGCCGATGCGACCTACCGGTCGCTGAACGAACTGCTGGCCCAGGCTATCGAGTCCACGCGCGAGCGGTTGGCGGGCGAGATCGAAACCGCCGAGCAGACCCAACTCATCACCCGAGTTCTTGCCCCGCTCCTGCTGGTGGTCCTCGCCGGTCTTGGTTTCGTCGTCTATCGCTTCGCCCGCAACCGGGAGGTCGCACTACAGCGGGAACAGGATCTACTCGATGCCCGCAACCGCTTCATGCGGATGGTTTCACACGAGCTGCGCACCCCGGCCACGGCCATCTCCGGCTTCGCCGAGATGCTCGGCTCAGAATGGACATCTCTCACCGAGCCGGAGATTGCGGAGTTCCTGGCAATCATCAACCGCCAGTCGACACATCTGTCTCTGCTGGTCGACGATCTGCTGACGCTATCCCACTTGGAGACCGGCCGTCTCCGCCTCCACCTCGGCATCGTGAACCTGAAGCAGGCCACCGAGGATGCCGTTGCGATGGTCGACGCACGCTACGGAATCGAGGTCGAAACAACCATCGATCCGACCATCACACTGCTCGCAGATCCCGACCGGCTCTTGCAGATCCTGCGCAACCTCGTGGAGAACGCAGCGAAGTACGGCAAGGTCGACGTCGCGGTGTCGGCTGCCGTTGTGGGCAAGAGTTGCGAAATCGTGATCGCGGACAGCGGCCCCGGCGTCCCTCCCGAGATGGTGAAACGCATCTTCCGGTTCTGGGACCGTGGGGAGAGGGATGGCAGCCGGGTGCGCGGCTACGGAATGGGGTTGGCGATCGCTCGCCATCTCGCCCGTGCCATGGTCGGCGATCTGGTGTACCGACCACACGAGCCGGTGGGCAGCGAATTCGTCCTCAGCCTGCCGCTGGGACCGCCCGATGTGAACGGCGGCGTCGAGGGCGCGATGACGGCGCCCGGCGTCGGGCAGTCGCGGAACGTAGTCGTCTAGACCCGCAACCCCCGCTTGATCACCTTGGCGACTGGCGGCGCGTCGGGCCGGTAGGCAAGATGCACGTAGGACGTATGGGCCAAGACAACGAGGTCGCCGCGGGCGCCGGGGATGATGTGGCCGCGGTCCTCCAGACCGAGCGCAAGTGCGCCGCCTCGCGTCGCGCTCCACAACGCTTCCTCCGGGGTCAATCCCATCTCGAGACAAGCCAGTGCGATCACGAACGGCATCGTTTCGATATGCGACGTGCCCGGGTTGCAATCCGTGCCGAGGGCGACCGTCACACCGGCGTCCCAGAGATCGCGCCCGCGTGCTTGGGGCAGCCGCAGCGAGAACGACACGCCCGGGAGCAGAACTGCAACCGTCTCCGCCGCACTCAATGCTGCGATGTCCTCATCGGCAAGGTGGTCCAAATGGTCGGCGCTCATCGCCCCGAGCTCGACGGCGAGCTGCACGCCTCCGGAGCGAGCCAGCTGGTTCGCATGCAGCCTCGGTAGCAACCCGTGCTCCTTCCCAGCAAGCAACACCCTGCGCGCTTGATCGACCGTGAAGACTCCCTTGTCGCAGAAGACGTCACAGAACCGGGCGAGCGGCGCACACTCCGGCAGCACCACTTCGACGAGATGATCGACGAAGCCGTCGGCGTCACCGGCGAACTCCGGCGGAACCGTATGTGCCCCGAGGAACGTGGGCACGACATCCAGGGCGATAGCCGAACCGGCCGCCGCCGCAACGGCGAGAAGCCGCTTCTCGTGCTCGAGGTCGAGGCCGTAGCCGGACTTGACCTCCACCGTCGTCGTCCCCGCCGCCTGCATGCGCCGTGCGCGATCGAGGGTGGCGCTCGTCAAATCCCCTGTGGTCGCCGCCCGAGTCGCCGCAACGGTCGACCGGATACCTCCTCCCGCAGCCATGATCTCCTCGTAGGACTCGCCACGGAGCCTCCGACCAAACTCGTCGGCCCTATCGCCCGCGAAGGCAAGATGGGTGTGGGGATCGACGAATCCGGGGACAACAGCCGCCCCGTCGCAGTCAATGACGTCCGGCGTCTCCGGCAGGTCTGCAGCTGCGCCGACCCAGCTGATGATGCCGTCGATGACGATCACGCCGGCGTCTGCGACGACACCGAGCAGACCCTCCCGGCTCGGATCGTTGGTGACCAGTTGCCCGATATTGGTCAAAGCCAAAGAGCCCGACCTCATTCGGGCTCCTGCATCGGGATGATCACGCCTCGCTCGGCGGCCGCATGCTCAGCTTCCTCGTAGCCGGCGTCCACGTGCCTGATGATGCCGGTCCCGGGGTCGTTGGTCAGAACCCTCTCGACGCGAAGTGCACCCTGTTCGGTGCCGTCGGCGACGACCTGGGCACCCGCATGAATCGACTTGCCGATGCCAACACCTCCTCCGTGGTGAATCGCCACCCACGCTGCCCCCGACGCCGTGTTCAGCATTGCGTTGAGCAGCGGCCAGTCGGCCACGGCGTCAGACCCATCCTTCATTCCCTCGGTCTCGCGATACGGTGACGCCACTGAGCCGGAGTCGAGGTGATCCCGGCCGATGACTATTGGCGCCGAGATCTTCCCGGATGCGACCAGGGCGTTGAAGGCGAGCCCTGCCCGGTGGCGCTCGCCGTAGCCGAGCCAGCAGATCCGCGCCGGCAACCCCTGGAAGTGCACCCGTTCCGCCGCCATCTCAATCCAGCGGGCCAGCGCTCGGTTCTCCGGGAACAACTCGAGGATTGCCGCGTCGGTTGCAGCAATGTCGGTGGGCTCGCCAGAGAGGGCGACCCAGCGGAACGGGCCCATGCCCTCACAAAAGAGCGGGCGTATGTAGGCCGGAACGAAGCCGGGATACTCGAACGCATCCCAGAAGCCGCCCAGCCTCGCCTCGCCGCGCAGGTTGTTGCCGTAGTCGAAAACCTCGGCCCCGCCCCGCTGGAAACCGACCATCGCTTCGCAGTGCACGGCCATCGATTCACGAGCCGCTTTGACATAACCGTCGGGATCCTCGTCGCGCAGGTCGTCGGCTTCGTCCAACGAGTAGCCGGCGGGCACATATCCATTCAACGGATCGTGCGCGGACGTTTGGTCGGTGACGATGTCGATCTCGACGCCGCGCCGCAGCAGTTCGGGAAACACGATCGCAGCATTGCCGACCACACCGACCGACAGCGGCCTGCGGTCCCGCTTCGCCGCCAGCACCAGCGCGACCGCCTCATCCAATGAGCCGGCGAACACGTCGAGGTACCTATGGTCGACTCGCCGCTGTATCCGCAACGGATCGACGTCGACGCACAGCGCGACTCCATCACACATCGTGATGGCGAGAGGCTGGGCGCCGCCCATCCCGCCGAGACCACCGGTGAGGGTGATGGTGCCGGCGAGCGATCCCCCGAATCGCTTCTCGGCCAGAGCGATGAACGTCTGGTACGTACCCTGGAGGATGCCCTGGGTACCGATGTAGATCCACGACCCGGCCGTCATTTGCCCGTACATCATCAGCCCGGCATCTTCGAGCTCCCAAAAGTGCTCCCAGGTACCCCATTCGGGCACGAGATTGCTGTTGGCGATCAGCACCCGTGGCGACATCTCGTGGGTCCGGAACCGACCGACCGGCTTGCCCGACTGCACCAACAACGTCTCGTCGTCGTTGAGGCTCTCCAGATTGCGCACGATGGCGTCGAAGGCATCCCAGGTGCGGGCGGCCTTGCCGCGCCCCCCGTACACAACGAGCTCGTCCGGGTTCTCAGCAACCTCCGGGTCGAGATTGTTCATGAGGCAGCGAAGCGCCGCTTCCTGGAGCCATCCCTTGGTACGCAACTGCGTACCCCGTGGAGCCCGCACCGGGCGCGGTCCGGACACACGAACCTCCTGGTAGATGATGTTCCCCAGGCTAATCGGGTCCCCGGCGGCGACCCGATGCCGTTGGCACCTGATGGGCTCCGGATCTCGCAAAGACAAAGTGTGCCGTGACTGATGATCACGGACGAGTGCCGGCTCCGTCCTCACGACTCTCTGGGCCACTCGACCCAGTAGCTGCCGCCCGACAGAAGGCTCACTACCCCCCGCCGGCATGCCGAAGACAGACACGTGCCCAACACGTGGCACGGAAGAAGGCCATGGCAAACGACTTGATGAAGACCGACGGCCGCACCGCGGCTCTCTTTGCGCTCGCCGTCGCAATGATGGTTGCGCTCGTTGTCGCGTGGCGCATCGACGCGGAGGCGACAACAACGCCACCCGAGCAGTCGTTCACAATCGCCGTCCTCACCGAGCACGGCGAGCCCGTGTCCGGCGCCATCGTCACCCTCGGCGATTCGTCACTCGTCACAGGTGATGACGGGAAGATCCAGGTCGAGCTCCGCTCTCCGGAACTCGCCACCGTGCAAGCGACCGGCATGCTGGCGGACGCTGTGGTGGTGGGGACGCCGAATGAATCCGAAGTGAGCCTGCGGCTGCTTGCCGCAAACGGCCCCGGCGGGAGACGCACCGTGATGCACTTCGGCGGCGATTTCATGCTGGGGCGGCGCTACCTCGCGAGCGAGGGCGACGACCCACCGTTGGTATCGGATCCGCAGAGTGCCCGCGCCGTCGTTGCCGACATAGCTCCGCTCTTTGCGCTTGCCGACCTCACCAGCGTGAACCTCGAGAGCGTGATCGGCACGCTTGCACACGAGGACGCATATCCGGGCAAGCGCTATCTCCTCCAGAGCCCACCGGACACTATGGCGGCGCTCGACGAGCTAGGGGTAGATCTAGTCACACTGGGCAACAACCACAGCAACGACTGGCGTGAGGCCGGTGTTGCCTCGACGCTGCGCAACCTCGAGTTGGCCGGCATCGCCCACGTGGGGGCGGGGACCTCAGCGGCGGAGGCGGCTGCCCCCGTCGTCGTCGACGCTGGTTCGCTACAGATCGGCGTGGTCTCGATGACAACAGTGACCGGCGACTACGTGAACGACAGCCTTCCCGACGCAACCGCACCGGCGCCCGCAGCGATCGCCGATAGCGAACGCTGGCAGTACGAGGCGAGGATCTTCGGTTTCGGCGCCCCGGGTGAGCCTGCGTTCGTCCCGACCGCCGCAAGGCGGCCCGGCACGATGTGGCGCCTCTTCGACTCGCTGGAAGCCGACCTCAGCACAGCCGACGCCGCCGACCTGTGGCTCGACGTGGCCCGCGTCTATCCCGAGCTTCAGGATTGGGTAGCGAGGCGCGGTCACGGCGGGGCGGCTCAGTACTCGCAAGCGGCCGTTGCGGACTCGGTCGGTGCGGCGAGAGCCGCAGGCGCCGACCTAGTCGTCGTGCAATTGCACGGCGGCTATCAATTCTCCGAGGTGGGATCCGAGTACTTCGGCGACGCCACCCGGGCGGCAGTGGACGCCGGCGCGGACCTGGTCATTGGCCACCATCCCCACGTGCTCCAGGGCTTCGAGATCTACAAGGACACCCTCATCGCCTACAGCCTCGGCAACATCGTCTTCGATCAGGATTTCCTCGCGACCCATCCTTCGATCATGTTGCGGACGGTTTTCGAAGGCACCGACTTGATCGCGGCGACCGTCTACCCCGTGATTCTCGACAACTATCGACCGGTGGCGGCGTCTGGGGCCGTCGCCGACAGAATCCTCTCCACGGTCAACCTGGCATCCTGGCAGGATGCCGAGTCGCTGCGCCTCCCCGATCTGCGGATCGGCTCGACACCCACCGAAGCACCGGTCACCGCCATGGTCACCAACGACGGGGGCCGAGGCACGGTTGTCGCTAGCCGCGAGGCAACCGCCCATGCCGTAGAAATCGATGCAGCCGTGCCGACGCCGCTCGACGGGGGGCTTCTTCGTATAGACGACCGCGCTGCCGGGTTGACGATCGGCCGCGATGTCTTTGGCTACGGTGGTCTCGAGGATCTGCAAGCCGATGGGGAACCGCGCGGGGGCCTGGAATGGTCGCTTCCCGCCGACAGCCTCGTGATCGATCCCGAAAGCCCCGCAGGCTCGTGGGTCGTCAGACTCGACCGGACCTCCCAGCACCTGACGGACATCGTCGCCAGAACTGCTGCCAGGGTTGCGATCCCCGACCACCGCTGGTTCGATGCGGCCGGAGCCCCCATCGACGGGACGGCAACCTACTCGCTGCGGGTCTGGGCCAAACGGGTAGGGGCAGGGATACCGTTCGCCCGTGTCGTCTTCTACGAGTTCGACGACACCGACCCGACCCGTGAGCCGGACTCGTCTGCGCTGGAGACGGTCGACGTCGAGTTGCCGCTGGTCAACGACGGAGCGTGGCACGAGATCTGGGTGGATATCCCGCGGCCGCCGCCCACCACCAACACCGCCCTCGTCGGGTTGGGTTTGGCTCCGCCAGAGTCACAGTCGGG
>JASJBC010000181.1 GCA_030066715.1 Acidimicrobiia bacterium | reverse complement strand
CCGACAATGGGGGATCGGAAGCAAGGGGGCCTCTCGCCCGGGAGGCCCCCTTCCGCGTCTACGCGGACACGGACTTCCCCACTATTCACATATACTAAATATTCAGGTATAGTGAACAATGTGAGCGACTACCGGATCACCGACATCGAGACGTTGCGCCTGCTCAGTGACCCGATGCGGCTGGCCATTCTCGAACTGCTCGCCGAGCCGGCAACGGTGACCGCACTGGCCGACGAGCTCGGCGTGCCTCGCACCCGGCTGTACCGCCATCTCCATCGGCTCGAGGAAGCCGGACTGGTGAAGACCGTGCAGACCCGGCAGGTGCGGGGTACCACGGAGTCTTCTTACCAGGCCGTTGCCGACCGGTTCGTCCCGACGCCCGAACTGCTCGCCGATGCCCCGCTCGACGACGTGGCCGAGGCGGCATTGGGAGTGATCTTCGACACCACCAGAGCTGAGCTCGGAGCCCGCATCCGCTCCGGAGCGATCAGCCTCAACCAATCGCAGTCTCCGCAACGCACTCTGAGCCTCGGTCGTCAGGTGGTGCGGCTCACCGACCGGCAGGCCGAGGAGTTGATGGAGGAGATGGAGAAGGTGGTGGCGCGGCTGTCAAGCGAGAGCGCAGAAGCGACGGAGGACACCAGCCCACATGTGTTCCAGTACGTCGTGTATCGCGGCGGTGGGACGTTGGGGTGAGGGAGGGATGATGAGCAACGATGTGATCGTGTGGATCGGCTTGGTTGCGGCCGCCGTGCTGCTGGTCGTCAGCGGGAGGAGGCGAGTTCCCGGCATCGGCATTCTCGGCTCGGTGGTCATCGTCTTGTGGTTCATCTGGAACCGGGACGACGGCCTTGCCGACCTGGGCTTCGTGGCTCCCGACAGCTGGCCGGTCACCATCGTCGCCGCAATCGTGCTCGGCACTCTTATCCAGCTGGCGTCGGTGGCGGTGTTCGAGCCGCTCGTCGAAGCCCGCACCGGCGAGCCTCACGACCACTCGATCGTCGACAGCGTCAAAGGCAATTGGCTTGCCCTCGTGCAATGGCTCGTCGTGGTGTGGGTCTTCGTCGCCGCCATCGAGGAAGTCCTGTACCGCGGCTTCATGCTCGGCCAGATTTCCGATCTCCTCGGCGGCGGCGTCGGTGCCGACCTCATCGCACTCATCGTGTCATCGGTGGTCTTCGGGCTGTCGCACTCGTATCAGGGCCGCAGCGGTGGGATCACGACCGGTCTGGTCGGCGCGCTGCTCGGCCTGATCTTCCTCGCTGCGGGCAACATCTGGCTGCCGATACTGACCCACGGAGTCATCGATACGGTGGGGCTGCTGCTGATCGCCAAGGACAAGGTGGAGCCGTTGCAGCGGCCGCTGGCGAGCAGGCTCAGCGGCTAGCGAACCAAGGGGAATCTGCCTTTCCAGTGCAGCGGAGGCTTTCGCCCCCTAGGGTGGCCTTATGGCTGGCCTCGGCGGGCGATTCAACAGGCTGTTGGGTGCGGTGATCGTCTCCAACCTCGGCGACGGGATCATGACGGTGGCTTTCCCCTTGCTCGTTGCGTCGATAACACGCGACCCCCTGCTGGTTGCGGGTGCCACGGTGGTCGGGAGGATCCCCTGGCTGATCTTTGCCCTTCCGGCCGGAGCGTTGGTCGACCGGATGGACCGCCGCCGGGTGATGGTCGTGGTCGATTGGGGCCGGGCAGTCGTCGTCGGCGCGCTCGGGATCATGTTGCTGGTTGGGGACGTCAGCCTTGCCGTCATCTATGTAGTGGCGTTCCTGCTCGGCTCTGCCGAAACGATGTTCGACACCGCATCAGAGGCATTCCTGCCTCTTCTCGTCGATTCCGACGAGCTCGACGCCGCCAACGGCCGGCTCCAGGCGTCGGAATGGGCGACCAATTCGTTTGTCGGCCCGGCGCTGGGAGCAGCGCTGTTCGCCGCGGCGGCTTCGCTGCCGTTCCTCTTCGATGCTGCGTCGTTCGTCGTTGCCGCAGTGCTCGTGTCCACCATCGCCGGTTCGTTCCAGCGAGTCCGCGACGAGGACGAGAAGCAGCGGAAGCTGCGGAGCGACATCGGCGAGGGCGTACGTTGGCTGTGGAACCACACGGTGTTGCGCACGCTGGCGATCATGGCGGGCGTGACCAACCTCGTCGGCATGGGCATCGTTGCCATCTTCGTGCTGTTCGCCCAGGACATCCTCGAGCTCGGCGACGTCGGCTACGGGTTGATCATCGCCACGATCGGCGCCGGCGGCCTCGGCGGAGCATTGGTAGCTCCGCTCGTCACCAAACGGATTGGGCAGGGAACAACCCTGCTGGCAACGGTGATTGGTCTCGGGATCGGTTCGTTGATCATGGGCCTCACCAGCAGCGTGATCGTGGCCGGAGTCATCGCCTTCTTCTACGGGTTCGCTATCGCGCTGTGGAACGTTGTCGCCATCTCCCTGCGGCAGAAGCTCACGCCCGATGAGCTGCGCGGGAGGGTGGCGAGTGTGGCCCGGTTGCTGGCCTGGGGTACCCAGCCACTAGGTGCACTGCTGGGCGGAGTCGCTGCTGCCGCGTTTGGCCTGCGGGCACCATTCATCATCGGAGCGGCAATATGGGCTGTCCAGTTTGCCGCCGCAGCAGCCGTCATCAACAACGCTCGCATCGCCGCGCTGGAGGCGGAATCAGCGCTTGAGGGCCGAGCCTCGTGACGCCTCGACCGTGTAGCGAGCCGAGTTGGCCTCCATCTTGCGGGTGACCGCTTCGCCGAGATCGATGCCGAGGACGTCGGCCAGCCGCACCAGGTAGATGACGACATCGGCCATCTCGTCCCCGGCGTGCGCCAGCTTCTCTGCTTCCAGCGATGCCGATTCTTCAGGGGTTAGCCACTGGAAGATCTCGACCAGCTCGCCGACCTCGCCCGACAGCGCCATGGCGAGATTCTTCGGAGTGTGAAACTGCTCCCAGTCCCTTTCTGCGGAGAACCGGCGCAGGTATGCCGCCAGCTCATCGAGGTCCAGCGACTGGCTCATCCCACGCCCTTGGGCAAGCGAGCCTTGATCTCCTTGCAGGTAGGGCACACGGGGTAGCGGCTGGGGTCGCGGTTGGGGATCCATCTCTTGCCGCAGAGGGCCACCACCGGGACACCATCGACGTTGCTGCGCACAATGTCGGATTTGCGCACGTAGTGGGCGAAGCGGTCGTGGTCGCCGTCTTCGTCGATGCGGAGATCGGTTTCCTCCTCGACGATGATCGCCGGCTTGATCTCTACCTCAGCGGTGAAATGGGGCGGTCTCATCGGCGACAGTATGGCCGATTCCACGGGGTTTCGTCACCCGTGCGCAGATTGGCGCTACAGCAGGCCGGTGACGACCGTCTGATTAGCGACCGCCATCCAGATCGCGGCCGCCACCGTGGACAGCAGGATGCACAACCCCAGCACCCGGCGTCGCGTCCAGCGCTGGATACGGACCCGGGGCCGCGCCGGGGCGAGAGAGCGGAACTCGGTGAGGGGGTCGTGTTCGAGCTCGCTGAGGCGGTTGCGCAGCTCGCCGGGGATCGTGACCCCGCCGGTAGCGGCGAATGCCTCGGCGAGTTCGTCGTCGGTGAAATGATCGCGGGCGATCTCGTAGATCGTGGCGGTGGGGAGATGGACGGCCAAGGCGAGCATCATGTTGGCCAGGTCGACCGCCTGCCGCCACGGGCTGGGCCGGATCTCACCGAAGGCGTGGTCGATGATGTGCACGCCACCGGCGCCGACGAGGACGTTGGCGGGCTTGATGTCGCGGTGCGCAAGCCCGCGGTCCCACATCTTGCTGATGCTCCACATTGCAGAGTCGACAACGGACGCGTCAACCCGGGCGGCCGACAGCTCGGACACCCCGTCGAGGAAGCTCGTGACAATCATGTACTCCCGGCCTGGGGTCAGCTCGACGATCCCGACCGGCTCCGGGATCGGTACGCCGGCATCGTGCATGAGCCGCATGACGTGGTCCTCATGCTGGGCGAGGCGGCGCACGGTCCGGAACGGAGCCTCGTCTTCGAGCGCGCCGTAGAGGATGCTCCGGCCGAGCTTGTACCAACGGTCGGAGCGGAGATGGTTCTTGGCGTAGATCTTGCCGAAGACGCCGGCGCCGTCCTCGAGCCGGATCCGCAACGGCGTCGAGCCTCCGGATCCCTCCAGCCCGAACAGCTCGATGCTCGCCACGGTCAGCCCGAGCTGGTCACGCACTGCCGCAACTATGGCTGCGGTTCTGGCTGGCGAGAGTTCGAGATGTGCGGTCTTGCGTTTCTTGTAGGAGACGGGGAAGACGGCATCTGGGGTGATGACTCGGAAGGCAAGCACGGCGATACCGACGCCGATGATCTCTCCGGAGGCAATATCGGTGAGGTACTCGGCACCGAGGTAGATGCGAGCCACGCCGAACATGACGATGACGACCGTGACTCCGTACAGGGCTCGCTTCCGCCAATTGCCGGGCACAACGAGGGCGTAGGTCATGGCGACGAGGCTGACGGCCACGGCGGCACCGCTCAGGGACGGTGCGGCGAATCCGGTCGTATCGACGAGGACCTCGATGCCGGTAGGGCGGGGGCGAGCCAGCAGCTGGGCGAGGACACCGACGAGCAGTTCGGTGCCGAGCACCACGACGATGAACGCATAGAGGTGACGCCAGCGTGCGGTGAGGATCAGCACTGCGACGGTGCCCCACCGGAGCAGGGCGAGGAACCAGTCGGAGCTCAGGGCATCGAGGGTGAGGGCAACGTTGGTGAGAGCTGCGTTGCGCTGGGCGACAAACCAGTCGGTCACCGGTTCGTTGATTCCACTCCACCACGACTCCCGGGCCAGAAACAGCTCGGAGGTGGTCAGCGAGATGGCAATGATCCCGAGCACGACGGCCAGCGAACCCACCCAGAGCCAGCCCAGTCCGGCCAGCGGTTCCTTGGGTAGTGGAGCGGGCTCACCCGACGGCCGGCGTCGTAGTTGCGCCGGATCCCCCTGCCATGGCTTCAAAGGGGCTTGGTGGGCACCCATGTCCGTCTTCTTCCCGCCGGCGAGGGGCGCCGGGCCGGGCGCCCCTCATCGGTCTGGTGCGATCAGTTCACGATCGTGTCGAGAAACGTGTCGGCCACCTGGGTGTGGCCGCTGTCGGTGATGTGCAGGCAGTCGTCGCCGCCGACGAAGTCTCCGGCGCCGAGCGAGCCGAACACCTCGGCCACCTCTGCGTCGTAGCTCGCCGCAACTCTGCGCACGATGTCGTGGATGCCGTCCAGGCTCCCGTCGGGTGTGCCCTCGAGCAGTACCGCCCCGAGTTCGGCTGCCCCGGGGATGGCCCCCAGGCTGCAGAACGGAACGGGGTTGTCGTACGTCCCGAGGACGATCGGCATCTCGTCCCCGGCCGCCTCCCGCAACTCGGCGACGACGTAGTCGAGGTCGAGCTCGTACTGGGCCATCTCACCGACCCAGGTGTTGAGGCACTCCGGGGTGAAGCCGCCAATGCACGCAGCCTGGATCGGGCCGGACACGTCGTTGCCGCCGACATGCATAGTCACGACCTGGACGTCGTTGTGTCGGTTGCGGTCCTGGTTCCTTCTCTCCAGTATCGGCAGTGCGACCGGCAGTTGCTCGGATGCCACCAGTTCGGCGGTGACCCCCGGCAGCGTGTCGGTTGCCGGCCGGGCCAGGTTGTGCAGCCGGAGCCGGCGGCAGTCATCCCGCCACGGGCTGGGATGACAGTCGAGCTCGGTGCGGAGATCGCCGGCGAGTTGGGCGACATAGCCGCCGCTCGCCGGGTCGGTGGCTCCCTGGCCGTATGCCCAGGAGTCGCCGAGCGCCAGATAGAGGGGGGCGCCCCGGGCTCGGGTGCGAGTCGCCTCGGCCGGTGCGGCCATTGCGGCTAGCGCCATTGCGAACACTGCGAGGACGACGATTGCCTTAGTAGCTTGCCGCATGTTGTTCCTCCTGTGTGCGACTCCCTCAACGTATGGCGACGCCGCAATCGGTCCCATGGGGGAAACCCCCCATACCGGGGCGCGGCGCGAGCTGGCACGCTGGCGATGCGCTCGCAGGAATGGGCAAACGGGGGTAGAGGGCGGCGGCCCGGTGTGGACCAGGGGGGAACACCGGGTCCCGCTCTCAGGGTTCCGGAGCGACGAAGCCGGTGCCGTAGGCGAGAGCCGAGAGCTCGTGACGGCTGGCGATCCCAAGCTTTTCGAAGATGCTGTGGATGTGGTTCTCCAGCGTCTTGACGGCCATTCCCAACTCGGCCGCAGTCTCCCGGTAGGTGAACCCGCGGGCGATGAGCACGACGACCTCCCTCTCGCGTGGTGTGAGCCGGGCGATGCCCGCATCGTCGGCAACGTCGTCGTCGATGTCGAGCAGGTATCCGGCGACCTGGCGGGAGATAGGCCGTTCTCCGCGCAGAGCCTGGGTTACGAGGTCCGGCAGGTCGGGCCCTATTGCCTGCTTGGTGAGGTAGCCGTCGACGCCCTCTCGGAAGAGGCGGGCCACGTCCTTGCGTGATGTGGAGATGGTGACGGCGAGGAACACGATGTCGGGGTCGGTGCTTCGCACCTGCTTCAGCACATCGACGCCGGACCCTTCCCGGATGCGGATATCGAGAACCACTAGGTCCGGCTTGCGTTCCCGGATCATCTCCACCGCGTCCGTGACGTTGTCGGCCTCGCCGACGATGTCGAAGTCGGGGGCGAGGATGGCTTTGGTGCCCACCCGGGTCAGGTGCTCGTCCTCCACAAGAAAGACCCGTGGGCGGCTCATGACGCCC
>JASJBC010000022.1 GCA_030066715.1 Acidimicrobiia bacterium | reverse complement strand
CCACGGGCTGACATTCGAGAGCCCGGCCGAGCGGGTGCAAATCCAGGTGCCCGTGGCCGCAACCATCGGGGATGCCGGTGTCGACCCCGCAACGGTCGTGCTGCTCACCGTCAAGACCCAGGACACGGCGGACTGCATGGCGGAACTGCGCACCGTGGCCCCGCCGCACACCCCTGTGGTTTGCGTGCAGAACGGAGTCGAGAGCGAGCGGATTGCGCTGCGTTTCTTCACTCACGTCTACGGGGTCCCGGTGATGTGCCCCTGTCTGTTCCTCGAGCCGGGTGTGGTTCGTGCGTATTCGGCCCCCGTGACGGGGATCCTGGACCTCGGGCGCTATCCCGCCGGCGCGGACGAGACCGCGGAGGCAATCGCCGCGGCTTTCGGCAGCGCAACCTTTGTCTCTGCAGTGCGTCCCGACATCATGCGTTGGAAGTACCGCAAGCTGGTGCGCAACCTGCGCAACGGCATCGAGGCGGTTTGCGGTCGCCCCGCAGCCCGGGGCAAGCTCGCCGAGATGACGACCGCCGAAGCCGAGCGGGTGCTGGCTGCGGCGGGTATCGATGTTGCCCCGCTGGCCGAGGACGATGAGCGCCGTGGCTCGATCCTGCAAACCGGGCCCGTCGCCGGGGAGGCTCGGCCCGGTGGGTCCGTGTGGCAGAGCCTCACCAGGGGTGTGGGCACCGTCGAGACCGACTACCTGAGCGGGCACATAGCCCTGCTCGGTCGTCTCCACGGAATCCCCACTCCGATCAACTCGCTGCTGCAACGGTTGGCCGCCGATATGGCTGCAACCGGGTTGGCGCCGGCAAGCCTGACTGAGGCAGATGTCCTGGAGATGCTCCAGGACTAGCCACCGCCATCCCGGGTAGTCCCCGTGCGTGCGATACTCGATCTGCGCGCATTCGAGGAGCCGTAGTGGATCTGAGCGTGCCGGGTTCTTCCGGCAGCATCTGGAGTGAGGCCGAGTTGATGCCACCCGCTGCAGATGACGTGACGAAGGCGGCGAGGCTGCGTTTCTACGGAGAACTGGCCGAGTTGGTCACATCCGGAGAGCCATCGGTCACTGTCGTGGTCGACGACGCTCCCAGTGTGAAGGACCGGATCGAAGCTTGCGGGGTGCCCCACACCGAAGTTGACCTCATCGTTGTCAACGGCAGCTCCGTCGCCTTTGACTATCAGCTCCTACCAGGAGACAGGGTCGGCGTTTACCCGGTGTTTCGCTCGCTACCGGTCCAGGCGAAGCTGCGGCCCGAGCCTCCTCTGGGCAGGTTCGTTGTAGACGTCAATCTCGGGAGGCTGGCGAAACACCTCCGTCTTCTCGGGTTCGACGCATTGAGCGACGGGAGCTTGCCGGACCGGGATCTGGCCGAGGTGTCGGCGACGCAGGATCGCATCCTTCTCACCAAGGATCGCAATCTCTTGAAGCGGTCCATCGTCGTCCACGGGTATCTGGTCCGGGAAGTCCTCCCCAAGGACCAGCTGGCAGAGGTAGTGCGGCGGTTCGACCTTGCCCCCTCGATCCAACCCTTCACGCGGTGTATCGAGTGCAACGGTCGGGTCGGGGCCGTTGCCAAAGCCGAAATCGACCATCTGCTGGAGCCGCTGACACGGCAACACTACGACGACTTCGGCAGGTGCGGAGACTGTGGGCGGGTCTTCTGGCGTGGCTCTCATTACGACCATCTCGCCGGCTTCGTTGCGGAGTTGCGGCGGCGGGTCTAGGCAGCGAGAAGCCATCGGGCCATCTCGATGTGACCCGGGAGCACCGTGCCGTCCTCGAAACCCCAGGCCATGGCCTGTCCGGCCGCCCACAACCTCGCCCGATCGCGGTCGAGGCCGAGAACCCCGGTGAGCCGGTCGAGCCGATGCAGCACGTGCTCCTTGCTGTGGCCGAACTCTGCGGACCGGATGATCGGACTCAACCCGAACTCCCGCTCGCCGACCAGCGGCTTCGGGTCGATCACCAGCCAGGGTTCCCGCCGTGCGCTCAATACGTTGTCGCCGTGCAGATCCTGATGGAGCAGCACCTGATCTCCCTGAGTGGCCGCCAGGCCTTGGAGGTTGGCGATGACCTCGTCCAGCAGCATGCGCTCAAATGGTTCGCCACAACGCTCGTACGTGTCGGGCAGGTGGGCGATCCAGCGCTCGACTTCGGCAGCGAGCGTCCCAAACCCCGCCGGCTCCGGCACCCACAGCCGGGGGAGCAGACCGGCCAGCACCGTAAGCCCGGCTTCGGGACCCGCCGTCGACAGATACCGACCGGGCACACACCTCTCCAGCAGGAGCGCACGATGGTCGGCGTCGTGCGCGAGCAGCCGGATGGCGCCGTTCCCGTCCCACAACGACAACGCAGCAGCCTCCGCCGTGCTCTCCCGATCCGGATACTGGATCTTGAGCACGACCTCGTCGCCTCCGGATGTCACCGCTGGCAGCGCAAGCGAAACGTAGGAGTCGGGGAATGGCGGGCCAACGGTCAGCCTCCACTGCGCCGCACAGCCGGCGACGATGGCAGGAAGTGAGTCGAGCCACTCGCGCCCTTCCGCTGCGGAGCGGAATCGGGCGAGGCTGGCCGGCAGCTTCACTCCTCGAGATCCCGCAGGGCCTCGGGAATGCCCATGTCGTCGAGGCGGAGCGGATCGCCGAGCGTCGGCCGGTACACCTCTTCCGGTTCGTCGTCGGCGACCCCGTACTCGTAGATGATCGTTCCGACATCGGGGGTGAAGATGATCCGGTCGGTGTAGACGCGGTAGAACTGAAGTATGCCGTCGGGGTTGATGATCCACTGTCTCGTGGTGATGGCCTCCGCGTCGAGAGGGGCGGTCAACGTCCACAACTCGCTGCCGTCATCGGCGCTTTGCCGCGTCGCCGTCTGGCGGCGGGTTTCGTCGAACTCGGAGAACTCCGCGGTCTCCTGAACCGACATCTCTTCGAGCAGGCCGATGGCGGCAACCGCTTCTGCGGCGGTCCCCACAACGGGCTCGGCCCGCCATCCAAACGTCTCGTCGGCGGCGACCTGGGCGCGGCTCCACTCGTTGGCGACTCTGGAGAGACCGATGGCAAGATCGCGATTGAGGTACTTGTCCACGAACAGCAGATCTCCGCCGGGCCGGTAGTCGATCCACTCGTAGCGCACTATCTCCTCGCGGTCGTCGAAGCCGAAGTAGACGACGGCGATGGGGATCGACTCTCGCGCCAGCAGCGATCCTGCGGCTCCAGTAACGGCGGCGTCCAGCTCCTCGAGCGTGGTGGGAACCGCGGGCGCCACCTCCGGCTGATCCGAGCCGCAGCCGGCGGAGAGCAGCGCGACGGCGAGGACAACGGGGAGAAGCAGCCTGTTGTGCACCGAGAATCCTCCTGGGCGACGGATTGCACGGAGATTAGGTCGCCGGGGGCGCTAGCCCCGCATCAGCCGGTGGTGACGTGTTCAGCGCACGGTTTCGGCCAGCGCCGTGATGGCGGCGGCAAAGCATTCCATCGGCGCCTCGACGAGGCCGGCGCCGACCATGCCGGTGCCCGGCACCTTGCCGGCGACGCCGGTGTTGATCTGTGGCTGTACCCCGGTACGCACCACGCGCGCGGCGTCAATGCCGGTCGGCGTGCCACGAAACTCCAGCATGGGAATCTGGTAGGCAGGGTGCTCCGTGAGGGTGATTTCGTACATAGCGAGTGTCCGCCTGACTGCGCCGGAGGCGGTGCCTCCCACGAACCCAACGATGGCCGGAGCTGCGGCCATGGCAAAGCCACCCAAGCCGACGGTCTCGGTGATCGTGGAGTCGCCGATGTCGGGGCTTGCGTCGTCTTCGGTGTAGCCGCCGAGATAGAGGCCGTCGACTGGAGGTGCGGGTGCGGTGAACCACTCGTCGCCCGTTCCGGACAAACGGATGCCAAAGTCGGTGCCGTTGCGCGCCATGACGGTGACCAAACTGGAGGTGGTGACTCCGGCTGCGGCATCCGAGCCGAGCTTGCCTGCTGCCATGACCAGGTTGAGCATGAAGTGGTCGTTGCTATCGATGAACTCGAATACCTCGAGTCGCTGATCGGTGGGGGCTGCGGCGCCGTCGACCAGGGCGGCCCCGATCTCGCGCAGGAACAGCGAGGTCACCGCCCGGTTCCGGTTGTGGCCGTCGTCGCCCATCTGCAGGGCCTGGGCGATGAGCGACTGCAGGTCGATCGGGCCCCGGCTGCGCAGTGTGGCGCTCAGCACGGGTCCGAGCACGCGCTCGATCCAGCGCAGGCGGTCTATCACTTCGGGAGCGAAGGCGCCGTAGCGGAGTACCTTGCCGAGACCTTCGTTGAGCGTCGAGTAGGAAACCCCGTCACCGCTGCCGTCCGCGATCACGGCCACTGGCATCGACGGGGAGGTAACGCCGGCCATGGGCCCGACGGCGCCGTGATGGTGGCAAGGGGACAGGTCGACCTCGCCACGGGCTGCCCGGGCCGCAGCGTCGTCTGGATCTGCAGCGAGGCCCTCGTACAGCATTGCGCCGATGATCGCTCCGCGCATGGGCCCGCTGGCTCGATCCCAGCTGACCGGGGGGCCGGCGTGGAAGAGGGTGCGTTCCGACATGTCGGGGAAGACCTCGCCGGCTATGGCGACGTCCACCAGTTGCGGACGGACCGCCAACATGCGTGCGATCGCCGTGGCGTTCGCCTCCCTCATCCGGCCGTCGGCGGCGAGAGCGGCCAGGGCCGCTTCCGTCCCCGGATGGGGTGGGCGCCAGTCGGCACGTGAGACGGCGGCGCCTTGTTGGGTGAGTGAGTCGGCCAGCATGTCGGTGCCGGCGGTGGCCACTACCGGTTCGGTGTCGAGAAGCTGGGTGAGGTCGCTCATGTTGAGCTCCTTGTCGTCGCCAGGCGGGCAGCCTCCATGGCCGCGGCCGCATTGGAGAGCCAAACGGATGCGCCGGCTTGGCGCAGCGCTTGCGCCTGGGCGTCCCTGTTCTGCGGATCCCGGGCGGTTCCGCACAGTGAAACGACCACCGCTGCGTCCGCCTCTCTTGCCGTGAGGATTGCCGGGGCCAGTTCCGTGGCGGGGTCGGCGTTGGCTCCGAACCCGAGCACGACATCCAGGAGGATCACGCCGATGGATCGGTCCGCCGCGGCCGATTCCAGCCGGTCGATGCGGACCGTCTGGTCGATCATCGGATGAGCGCGGCCCTGTGTGTACTCGTCGTCGCCGTAGTCGATGAAGGTGGGGCCACTGTCTTCCTCGTGCGTCCCGATCTCGCCCAGCATGGGCATGGCGACAAACCGAGCTTCGTCGCGGAGAGTGCCGCCGGAGAACAGGCCACGCACCGTGCCGGGTCGATGATCGTCCTGATCGATATCCCACGACGCATAGCTCGGTACCGGCCGGTCGAGGGCCCTGAGGATCTCTCCCGCACCGTCCTCGAGGGTGTTCTCGCCCATGAATGTGATGACGACGGGTTTGATGCACTCTGCGGCGGCGGCTCGCACGCGCGCCGCCACCGGAGCGGCGGGCGGCTTGGAGATGATGGAGATGACCTCTACCGCCGGATCCTCGTCCAGTGCATCGAGCGCCTGCAGAGTCGACAGCGCGCCGACTTCCTCCGACAGGTCGTGGCTTCCGGTCCCGAGCGCATGACGGACCCCGACTCCGGCGTCGTCGAGCAGGCAAGTGATCTGCTGGATGCCTGTGCCGGAAGCGCCAACAATCCCGACGGGCCCGGGTCGCACTGCGTTGGCGAAGCCAAGACCCACACCGTTCACGATCGCAGTCCCGCAGTCGGGGCCCATCACGAGGAGGCCGTTCTCCACTCCCCGTCGCTTCAAGGTCACCTCGTGCTCGACCGGGACGTTGTCACTGAAGATCATCACGTGGCGTCCCGTGTCGAGTGCCTCCATCGCCTCGACGAATGCGTGTTCCCCGGGCACGGACAGGAGTGCAATGTGGGCATCCACCGCATCGGCGGCACCGCCGATCGTCTTGGCCTCGGGGGCATCGAGACCACCGGCGGGGGCCGCCTTGTGGGCGAGGGCGTCGTCCAGTGCCCGTATGGCTGCTCCGACCGAGTCCTCGTTCTCGGCGCGGACGGCAAGGAGTAGATCATTGGGACCGGCTGCGGCGACCGCAGCCATGTCGAAACCCATGTCGGCGAGCAGGCTCAGGTTGAGGTCCGTCGCCATGGCGACGAGGGCATCGGTGACGCCCGCAACCTCTTGGAGTGCCTTGCTGGCCTGCATCAAACGGACCGAGTCGTGATATCGACCCGGGTGAACCTCCACCCGAGAGACCATCGGTTACCTCCGTGTCAGTCTTTGCGTACTAGTGATTGCGCGCCGAGCACGATGCCGGCCGCAAGCGCCGGCCCGGAAGTGTGGCCCACCCTGATGAGGCCGAGATGGCTTCCCGCAACGTCGCCTCTGCCCGTGAGTGCGCGCAGCAGGGCGCCGGCCGGTTCGGCCACCTGGCCGCGGAGAGCGGATTGGATCAGCGCAGCCGAGAACGTGGTGGTGCGGGCCTCGGCAAGGTCCGCAAGCGGAATGGAGATTCCGGCGATCATCGATATGATCCGCTCCCATCCCAGCGCTTCGGCGAGGAGGCGGGTGGCGGCAAGGGCTCCGGCCAGATAGTCGTCACCCTCCGGCGTGAGGCCGGGCCCCTTGCCCAGCAGCGCACGGGAGGCGTGCAGGATCCCGCCTGCGGACCGGGCCTGCAGTGCCGTGCGGAGCGGTTCGGGGTCGATATCGGGCACGTCATCGGGAAGTCCGTCGGCGGCGGCGATGAGTGCCTCAGGCGTCGTGGCGGCCAGAGTTGGGCGGGGATCCCACCAGCGTGTCACCTCCACCGAGAGCCCGTCCAGCATCAGGCGGCCGTGACCGACCTCCACCGCACCCTCGTGTTCGATGGCCGCAAACAAGCCTTCCTTGGATTCGGCGGCGAGCTGGACCCCATTGGGAAGCCGGGTCGAATCGCTCGTTCCGATGACGACCACCCGCTCGCCTGCCTGCAGCCACACCGCATGATTCGACGAGCCGAGAACAGTGGCCTTTGTCCCCGAGCCGGTGATGACGCTGTACAGCGCGGTGCTGGCCACCCCCGACACCCTTACCGGTGTCGGGGGTGGCTTGATCCCGGCGGTATCGGGGTTGGTCACCGCCGCTACCCGAGATCCACGATGGCTGCCACCGGCCCGCCACCGCTCGGACCCTGGTGGAGTGCGGCAACCGACACGAACACCGCAGCATCGTCGACCGCAGCGCCGACCACTCCGCCGACGGCGCCCTTGATGTGGCGATGGTGGTGGACGTCCGAGTCGTCTAGCGAAACCTGACGACGGCCGCGCAGCCGCGAGGTCGGATCCGCTTCACACTTCACGAACACGTTGACCAGCCTGCCGTCGAGATCCTCCGGCTTGGCCCGCTCCGGGAGGTCGAGCCCGGCCGACCGAATCGCTCGGTACACGCCTTCTTGGTCCAGTGCGTCATTCATGACGTCGTGG
Organism: Acidimicrobiia bacterium; assembly: GCA_030066715.1. Lineage (GTDB taxonomy): Bacteria > Actinomycetota > Acidimicrobiia > Spongiisociales > UBA5794 > JAAETI01. Next base: position 21,292 of record JASJBC010000022.1, on the reverse strand, counting down.
CCGATGCGATAGCGTCCCCCCGCCGCGGGCGCATTACCGACGACCACCGTTTGTGCCTGGTCCAACTCCACACCGGAGGAGCAGGACGCAACCGACGAGTAGAGACCGAGGTCGTGCCCGATCTGCTCCGCCGTCGGCATGTCGATCTCGCCGAGCGCGACTGCAATGCCGAGGGCCGACGTGCCGTTCGACACGTTCATCGACTCGAGGGGATCCTCGGTGTACACCGAGTGGCCGCGGGACTTGGCGTCGTTGATCGTCTCCATGACGAGGAGTGGTGTCTTGGTCTGTACGTAGTGAACGTCGGCGGGATCCTCGATCCCGGCCTCGGCCATCGCCCGGCGGACTCCCTCGGCGACCTTCTCCACCATGGCGGGGCGACCGATGTCCTCCGGGAGGATCACGTCGCTCATCGCATACCCGACGGCGAGGCGTGGCTCATCCGACACCGGGCCCTCGTCGGCGACCGTGGCGAACACGGTGGCATGCGGGCAGAGGATGCCATCGGTGCCACCCGACCACACCATGGGTATCTCCTTGACCACTTCGTACGGCCGCGTGCCCTTGTCCATCAGCACCTTGCGGAACGCCTGGTCGGCCAGGATCCGGGTGAAGTCGTTGACTCCGCCATTCCCCTCGGTCTTGCCGACGACGGCGATTACTCCGTCGGCATCGAATGCTCCGTCATCGATCAGAGCTGCCAGACCAGATGCGTCGCTAACACTCTCGAGCACGACCTTCCGTACCTCGATGGCCATCGCCTAACTCCCTCTTGTGAGCGGTACCTTCCTCGCCCGCCGGCCGAGCGCATATGCGGGGCGGACAATCCATTGTCCGCGCTCCTCGTGACCGAGACTAGGGACGAATGGCCCTCCCTGTGCGACCGGCTCGCAGGTGCGGCCACCGGGGCGACGGAGGGTCACGGGTGGCATCAATGGCAATATGTGCCCGATGATTGCCGCACTGCTGCTCTTCCTCCTCAGCCTCCTCGGTTTGCTCGGGGCGGTCAACGCGTTGCGCGGCCCGGCCACGCATCGGCCGCCTCCGCTACGACCACCGTTTCTCCCTGCCCTGCTGACGGCGGAAGCGGTCCCGCTCCGGGTGGCCATCCACGCTGCCATCGCAGCACTGCTCATCTGGGCGGGTGCTCTCGACTATCTCGCGGGCCGCGTCGGACTCGTGCTCACCGTGTTGACGTGGCTGGCCTATCTGCTCATCCAGTGGCGTGCCGCAAGCACGAAGAAGGTCATGGCGGCTGCGCTCGACAGAGCCGGTATTGATGCCTCCGGCTTCGCTCATGTCGATTGGCGCCGCGTGCTGCGCGCCTACCCGTATCAAGTCCCGAAGGACGTCGAGCGGCTCGATGACATCGAGTACGCGCCCGGTCTTCACCTCGACGTCTATCGCAGGAGCGGGTCCGGAGATGAACCGCGTCCGGCGCTGCTCTACGTGCACGGTGGCTCGTGGCGTGGCGGCAATCGCCGCCAGCAGGGGAGACCGCTCCTGCACCGATTGGCACGGAACGGGTGGATCGGTGTGTCCGCGTCCTATCCGCTCGTGCCCGCGGCGACCTTCCCCGATCAGCTGATCGCACTCAAGAAAGCGGTGGCGTGGATGCGCAACGAGGGCGCCGCCTACGGGATAGACGGCGACTTCATCGCTATCTGCGGAGGCTCAGCCGGCGGGCACCTCGCCGCGCTGACGGCTTTGACCGCAGGTCGCCCCGAATACCAGACCGGGTTCGAGGAAGTGGACACATCGGTGCAGGCTGCGATCCCCGTCTACGGCATCTACGACTTCCTGAACCGAAACCGCACCCGGGACGATTGGCCGATCATTCCCCGCTGGGTGATGAAGGCGGAACCCCGTGAAGCCGAAGAGCTGTTCCGCCTCGCATCGCCACTGGATCAGGTGCATGCCGGCGCCCCTCCATTTCTCATCATCCATGGGGCCGTCGACTCTGTGGTTCCCACCGCTGAGGCGCATCAGTTCGAGGAGGCCCTCCGCGCCGTCTCGGAGAGCGAGGTCGTCTATGCCGAGATCCCCGGCGCCAACCACGCTTTCGACGTCCTCGACTCGCTTCGCACCCACTATGTGATCAGCGGTGTGCAGCGATTTCTCGAGGCCATTCGGACGGCCCGCTCGGTCACCTAGAGTTGCCGCATGCATGAGCTGGCACTGGCCGATTCCGTCGTGAAGGCTGCCCTGCAGGCAGCCGACGACGCCGGCATCACACGCATCGGTCGTATCGTCGTCAAGGTCGGTGAACTACAGCAGATCGAGAAGGATCTGTTCGAGTTCTCGCTCACGAGCGTCATCCCGTCGCAGGATCCGCGGCTGGCCGACGCCGAGTTCGATGTCGCTGAAGAGGCCGTGCGCTTCGCCTGTCGCGCCTGCGGCACCGAGTACGGCCGGTCCGACGTCGACATCGACTCCGCAGGGGATGAGGGAGAGGCCGTGCACTTCATTCCCGAGCTGTCGCATGCGTTTGCGCGTTGCCCGTCGTGCGCCAGCCCGGACTTCGATATCACCCAGGGCCGGGGGATCACCTTGGAGCGGATCGAGGGGAGCGCCGATGACGCGGATTGATCCCCGCACCGCCGTTGTCTCCGATCGGCTGGCCGGAGTCCAGCGGATCATCGGTGTCACCGGCAGCAAGGGAGGCATCGGCAAGAGTGTTGTTGCCTCCTTGCTGGCGCTCTCGCTCGCCGACCGGGGGGTGCGGGTCGGGCTGTTTGATCTCGATTTCACCTCGCCGAGCGATCATGTCGTCCTCGGCGCCGATCGCCGCTTCCCCGACGAGGAGTTTGGGATCGATCCGCATCGCGTCGAAGGCATCGACATGATGTCCGTCGCCTTCTTTGCCGGCGATGCGCCGGTCCCGCTCCGCGGTGATGCCGCCACCAACGCCCTGCTCGAACTGCTCGCGATCACGCGCTGGAGTGACCTGGACGTCCTGGTGCTCGACATGCCGCCGGGGCTGGGCGACACCAACCTGGATGTGATCCGGCTGTTGCCCCGCTTGGAGTTTCTCCTTGTCGGCAATGGCTCGCGAGTGGTCATCGAAAGCGTGCGCAGGGCGCTGACGCTGTTCGCCGAACTAGAGGTGCCGATGGTGGGCCTGCTCGAGAACATGCACCGAGGCACCTCGACGGCGATTGCCGATCTAGCCGCGGCTCACCGCGTCTGCTTCCTGGGGTCGATCCCATACGATGAGACGCTCGAGGAGGCGTTGGGCGACGCCGCATCGCTGCGGCAAACCGCTGTCTATGCCGGAGTTCCCACCCTCGACTGAAGCCGGCTCCGTCAGCTTTCAGGCTCTGTGTCTGGCGTACTCCGCGGCCCGGGCCATCACTTCCGGACCTGCCTTGGCGACGCTGCCCGCATCGAACGGAGGCTGCGGGTCGTACTCGATCATCAGCTGCATGGCCCGGGCTGCGTCGGCATCGACGAGAAGCTCGGCGAGGCGCAGGGCCATGTCGATTCCGGAGGAGACGCCCGCAGCAGTCAGCAACCGCTCATCGAGGTGCTCCACCACCCGGTCCAGCACGGGCTTGGCGCCCGTCGCACGGAGGAGATCGTACGCACCCCAGTGCGTTGCCGCAGCGAGCCCATGGAGGAGGCCCGCAGCCCCGAGTATGAGCGATCCGGTGCAAACGGAGGTTGTGTACAGCGTCGACTGATGGGCGGTACGGAGCCAGCCGAGCACCCGCTCGTCTTGCATCATCGGCCGGGTACCGATTCCACCTGGGAATACGACCACGTCGGGTGACGGGATGTCCTCGAATACCGCGTCGGCGGCCAGGCCGAGAAACCCGTTGTCGGTGCGGACGTTGCCCTCCCGGTGCCCGACGAACACCACCTCGGAATCCGGCAAACGCTGCAATACCTCGTACGGCCCGACCGCATCCAGAGCGGTGATCTTCTCGAACACTGGCACAGCGATTTGCATGACGTCCCTCCGTAGCGCCGACGCTAGCGTCTGTCGTGCGGAGGTGAAGTTGAGGACCATCGGATTGCTGGGCGGGATGAGTTGGGAATCGTCCATCGAGTATGAGCGCATCATCAACACAGAGGTGCGGCGCCGTCTCGGCGGCGTGCATTCGGCCGATCTGATCGTTCGCTCGTACGACTTCGCCGTCATCGAGGCGATGCAAGAGGCCGGAGACTGGGACGGTGCCGGAGAGTTGCTCGCCGCCGACGCCCGCCGGCTCCAAGAGGCCGGCGCCGACCTCATCCTCCTCTGCACGAACACGATGCACCTCCTGGCGCCTGCGATCGAGGCCGCAATCGACGTGCCCTTTCTTCACCTTGCGGATGCGACTGCGGAAGCCGTGAAGGAGGCAGGTATCACGACGGTCGCCCTGCTGGGTACTCGGTTCACGATGGAGATGGACTTCTATCGCGGCCGGCTGGAGGCGCATGGCCTCAGGGTGTTGATACCCGGCGAAGCCGACCGCAGGGTCGTCAACGATGTCATCTACGACGAACTGGTGCAGGGTCGTGTTCTCGCCGAGTCGCGGCGGCGCTACCTCGCAATCATCGACCGCCTGATCGCCGCAGGTGCGCACGGCGTGATCGCCGGCTGCACGGAGATCGAACTGCTCGTCACGGCCGATGACGTGGCGATCCCGTACTTCCCGACGACACGTCTCCACGCTCTGGCCGCCGTGGATGCGGCCCTGCGGCCCGTCTGAGCCGTCACGCCAATCGCAAAGCGAGGTCCGCGGCAACGCGGCGAGAACGTCAGCCGCTGTTGCGGCTGAGTATGACAACCGGGATCTCCCGCTCGGTACGAGATTGGTATTGGCCATAGCCGTCGTACGCGGCCAGGACCCGAGGCCACAGCCTGGTGCGCTGCGACGGCGCGGCAGTGGTGGCAACCACGTCGAGCCGGGTGCCGTCGATCTGCACGGATGCTTCCGGGTTGGCGACGAGATTCAGATACCACTCCGGATTGACGTCCCGGCCGCCCCAGGAGGCGATGACAACCAGTTCGTCGCCGTCACGAAGGTAGAGCAGAGGGACGGTGTGGTCCCGACCGGAGCGGCGCCCGGTTGTCGACAGGAGCAGCATGTCGTTGTTGACGAGCCGTCGCCCGAGGCGTCCCCTCGTGGCCCGATAGACGACACGATGCAACGTGGAGAGGTGCTTGGCGGTCCGGTCGCGCATGGGCGGCAGACTAGGCGCTGCCAAATGCCGACTCGATGTCAGAACCCGGCCTGGCTTCTTCTACCATGCGAGCAATGTCCAGAGACGACATCGCCCGTGCTGTTGCCGAGTCTGCTCTCAGCGTGGAGGAGCGGCTCGGATTTCTCGACCTCTGCGAAGCTCGTTCCGCCGCAGAGCTGCTCGCCGACCGGGATCGTGTCCGTTCCCACCTCGGGGTCATCGAGAAGGCCGTCGAGGAGGGGCGGGCACTGGATGGAGAGCTGGCGCACCCCATTGCGGAAAGCCTGATCGCGCTTCTGGACGGTGCGACTCACCTTTCCTTTGTCCAGAGGCGGGCGCTGGCCGGAGCGGTCGAATACTTCCTGCGCACTGACGATACCGACTCCGACTTCGCCTCCTCCCACGGTCTGGAGGACGACGCCCGGGTTGTGATCGCCGTCAGCGACGCCCTCGGCCGCGACGATCTCGTCACCCGCCTCACCGTGATCCTGCCGTAGCCGCCCTTCCGTTCTTGCGGACGTCACTTCCGTATTCCGAACTGGTGTCCGCAAGAACCGGGGGAGGGTTAGCGGCGCCACAGCTCGCGGGTGAACAGCAGCACCACGGGGAAGATCTCGAGCCTGCCCACGATCATCAAGAATGACAGCAGCCACTTGCCGAGATCGGGGACTGCAACGTAGTTCGAGCTCGGCCCGACAGCGGAGAGACCGGGCCCCACGTTGCCGAACGACGATGCCACCGCGGATGCCGACGTGAGGAGGTCGAAGTCTGCGCCGGCGATGCCGGTGATGACGCCGAAGGCGAGAGTCCCGGTCATGAAGATGAACATGTAGAGCAGGAAGAACGACTGCACCGACTTGATGATGGCGTCGGGCACCACGTTGTTGCCCAGCCGCACCGGGAACACTCCCCGCGGGTGGATGACCTGGCGCAGGTCGGTCTTCGACGCCTGATAGAGAACACCCAGTCGATAGGTCTTCATCGAGCCGCTTGTCGATCCTGCCATGCCGCCGACGAACATCAGCCCGAAGACCATGATCTGTAGCGCCGCGGGCCAGGCGCCGAAGTTGGCGGTCGCATAGCCGGTGGTGGTGACCAGCGACGTGATGGTGAACACCGAATCACGGATCACATCGCCGATCTCTTCGGCCCACGTTCCGACGATCGAAACCAGCGAAGCCACCAAGACGATTCCGCCGTACAACCGGAACTCGGCGTTGCGGAGATAGTCGCGCGGCTTGGTCAACGCGCGGAAGTGAAGGGCGAACGACGTCCCGGCGAGGAGCATGAACACGATGACGACCCACTGGGCGTAGGCGCTGAAGGCATCCATCGACCCGACGTCCGTGCCAAAACCGCCGGTGGACATGGTCGTGAAGGCGTGGGCGATGGCCTCGAACAGGGTCATGTCGCCCGCCCACAGCAGGAGAGCCTCCACGATCGTGAACACGATGTAGACGAGCCAAAGACGCTTCGCGGTCTCTCGAAAACGCGGGGTGAGGCGGTCGGGAGTCGGGCCCGGCGATTCGGCGCGAGCCAGTTCGACACCGCCGACGCCGAGCAGCGGCAGGATGGCGACGGAGAGCACGATGATGCCCATCCCGCCCATCCACTGGGTGAGCGCCCGCCACAGGAGAATGCCCTTCGGCAGTTCCCCGGGGTCGGGGACTATCGACGCCCCGGTGGTGGTGTAGCCGGCGGCCGTCTCGAAGAAGGCATCTGTCAGGTCGAGGATCTCCCCGGTGAAGATGTAAGGCAGCGTCCCGAAGAACGTCATCGCGATCCACGACATGCCGACGATGACGAACCCTTCCCGGGCCGTGAGCTGCATGGCCCCCTCTCTGCGCCCGTACCGCCAGGCCAGCGCACCGCACCCGATGGTGACGACACCGGCCAACGTGATCTGGAGAGCGTCGCCGTACTCTTGGTAGATCAGGGCCGTGACGGCGGGGATGAACATCGCAACCCCGGTTGCCCCGACCACGGACCCGATGACACCGAGAAGACGGCGGCGGGACATCAGCCGGACAACTCGCCGACGAGATGAATCGCCCCCGGTGTGGCGATGACGATGAGCCGGTCGCCGGCTTCGATTCGATCGAGCCCGCGCGGCACGAACGCCCGGTCGTCGCGAACAACGCCACCAACGATCATGTCGTGGGGCAGGTGGATATCCCGCAGCGTCTCCCCGACGATCTTGCTCGTTGCGTCCACCTCGACCTCGAGCGCCTCGGCATCGCTGTCCTGGAACGTGACGACCGAGTGGATCCGGCCGCGGCGGACGAAGCGCAGAATCTCGTTGGCTGCGGAGAGGCGCGAGGAGACGCCGCCGTCGATACCGACGCCGGCGAGCAAGGACACCAGGTCGAGGCGATGGAAGCGGGACACGGCGGTAGGGATGCCGACGGCCTTGGCGACCAGCGAGCCCAGGATGTTGATCTCGTCCCAGCCCGTCAGGGCGAGGCAGGCGTCGGAGTTCTCCAGACCCTCGCTGTGGAAGAGCTTGGGATCGGTCGGGTCGCCGCACACGGCGACGACACGGGGGTTCTCGGTTGCGATCCGACGCACCCGATCGGGGTCCTGGTCGACGAGGATCGTCTGCAGTCCCTGCTGACACAACCGTTTCGCCGTCAGCTCCGCGACCCGGGTCGCACCGAGGATCGTGACCTTCTTGGCCGGCTCCAGATGCAGCCCGAGCATGTCGAGCGCAGAGTTGGCTTTGTCGGCCTCGACCATGATCACGACGTGGTCTCCCGGCAACAGCCGGGTGCCTCCGCGGGCGATGATCGTTTCGCCGTCCCGGACGATGGCGGCCACCAACCACGACCACTCGGTCATCTGCTGGCGAAGATCGGTGAGGGCCATGCCGGCGGCCGGTGCGTCGGCGCTGATATGGCCGCCGATCAATTCGAGGCTGCCTCCGGCGAATTCACGCACTTCCGAGACGCCGCGCTGGCGAACGAGGAGCTCGAGGTCGCGGGCAGTGGCATCGCCCGGGTCGATGAGGAGATCGACGCCAAGTGCCGCTGCCCCGGAGCGGAGCTGTGGATCCTCGACCCGCGCAATCCGGCGGGCGGTGCCGATCTTGGCTGCTGCGTGGGCCGAGAGCACGTTGACCGCGTCTGACGAGGTCACCGCGATGAACAAGTCGGCCTTGTCGGCACCCGCCTGTTCGAGGGTCTCCTGGCTGGATCCGTTGCCGGTGATGACGAGGCAGTCGATCTGCTCCTGCACCTCCATTGCGGTCACCGGATTCGACTCGACAACGACGACGTCCTGGTGCTCGAACGAGAGCCGCTCCGCAAGGTGGGAACCAACAGCGCCGGCCCCAATAACAACTATTCGCATATCAAACCTGTGACGAGATGGCGCGCTACAGCGTAATCGTCCGCGGCTTCCCGAACGGAAAGCACGAAGCTAGCCACCGAACGCAAGGACGAGCGCGTGAATGATCACACCGGCGAGACCGCCGACGATCGTGCCGTTGATGCGAATGAACTGAAGGTCACGCCCTACCTGAAGCTCGAGCCGCTGCGACGTCTCGTCGGCGTCCCATCGTTCCACCGTGGCCGCGATCAGTGTTGCCACCTCGGGTCCAATGCGCTCCGCAAGATGGCGGGCGAGATTGCCGACCCACGTGTCTACCTGGTCCCGCAACTCGGCGTCGGTGGCAAGCCGTTCCCCGGTAGTGATCGCAACGTTCTCCAGGCGCTTGCGCAAGGCCGAATCCGGTTGGTCCGCCGCCGCAGTGAGGTGCTCCTTGAGCGACTGCCACAGCCCGTCCGTCCATGCGGCGAACTGGGGATGGGAAAGCATCTCCCGCTTCAGCTCGGCGGCCCGATGCGCCACCTCCGGCGAGGTTCGCAGCTGCTCCACCCACTCCTCGGCCCGTGCGTTGATCGACCGGCGGATTTCGTGGTCGGGGTCCTGGGCGATCTCGGAGATGAACTGCTGGAGGCTGACGTAGATCTTCTCGAAGACGACGTCGTCGAGGTACTCCGGCACCCACCACGGCGACTCGGTGTGGATGCGCTGACGCATCAGCTCCCGATTGTCGCTGATCGCCTTGCCGACTCCCCGCAAACCCGCAGTGACCAGGGTCTCGTGATGCTTGCCCGCGATGGTCCGGTCCAACACTGCCCCTACCAGCGCAGCGGTGTCGAGTGCTTCGACACGCGCCCCCACCGTTTCCCGGATGCTCTCGCGGATCTCGTCCTCGTTGACGGTCTCGGCAACGGCGGCGATCACGCCGGCCGCCTGGCGGGCGGCCGTTGCGGCATGATCCGGATCGCGCAGCCACTCGCCGAGCCGTAGCGACAGGTCGGCTTCCTTGACCCGCTCCACCAGCGAGTCGGGATCCAGGAAGTTGCGCTGGACGAACTCGCCGAGACCTCGCCCAATCGCATCCTTGCCCCGCGGGATCAGCGCCGTGTGTGGAATCGGGATTCCCAGCGGATGACGGAACAGCGCGGTGACGGCAAACCAGTCGGCGATTCCCCCAACCATGGCGGCTTCGGCGGCGGCACGGGCGTACCCCGCCCAGCCCTCGCCATCGGTGAAGAGGAACGTGGCGACGAAGGCAAAGGCAGCGAGAACGAGAAGGCCCGATGCGCTCCTCTTCATGTTGCGCAGCCGGCGGGCTCTCGATTCGTCAAAGCCTGCAAGCAGGTCCGGTGTGCTCATGGGCGCCCAGGGTACGCCTCCGCGCCCCGGTCTCGATCGATCTCACCACCCAGTCCCGACTCGTGGAGGAGGTGCGGTGCCGTGTCGGTAAGGTGGCGCACTTGACCGGAGGCGCGATGAAGGATCAGACGGACATGCGAAGGGGAGGTCTGGCGGATGGCGCCAGAGCTCTCACGCCTCTGCTGTTGGCGGTCGTCCCATTTGGTCTCGTCCTGGGTGTGACCGCCGCTTCGTCCCCGGCGGGCGGGCTGCTCGGGATCGCCACCTCGCCGATAATCTTCGCAGGGGCCGCACAACTCGTGACCGTGCAACTCCTGGGCACGGACACGAGCGTGTTTGTCGTCATCATCACCGCACTCGTCATCAATGTTCGCCACCTCATGTACAGCGCAGCGATGGCTCCGCACTTCAGCGAATGGCCACGCCGTTCCCGATTTCTGCTGCCGTACCTGCTCACCGACCAGGCCTTTGCGCTGTCGATGCTCCGCTACGAGACCACCGACGACCCGGTATACAAGCGGTGGTTCTTCGTCGGCGCCGGCCTCGGGCTGTGGCTGCCCTGGCAGTTGGCAACCATCGCCGGTGTGGTCCTCGGGGCGCAGATTCCCGAGTCGCTCGGTCTTGGATTTGCCATCCCGCTCGTGTTTCTGGTGCTGCTCATCCCTGTGGTGCAGACGCGACCGGGTCTCGTTGCCGCGATCGTCGGCGGGGTCGGCGCCGTTGCCGCCGGCGAGGCTCCGTACGGTCTCGGTCTGGTGATCGGTGCGCTTCTCGGTGTTGCCGCAGGAGTTGCCGTGGAGAGGCTGGGGGAGCCGTGAACTGGATTGCCGTCCTCATCATCGGTCTTGGTACCTACCTCACTCGCCTGTCCTTCATCGGCGCGTTCGGCGAGCGGGAGATGCCCGGCTGGATGGAGCGCCCGCTGCGATTTGTCGCCCCTGCGGTCATGGGGGCGATAGTGCTGCCCGCCGTCGTCCAGCCCGCAGGGGTGATCGAGTTTCTCCCGGCCGCCAACCCGCGGTTCATGGCCGGGGTCATTGCGGCTGCCGTCGCCTACAAGTGGCGCAACGTGTCTCTGGTCATCGCCGTTGGCATGGGGTCGCTCTGGGTGCTCGACTGGTTGTTCTGAATTTCGCCGCGCCAACAGCTTGAATAGCGAAGTCAAACTGCCATCCTGTCTGCCGCGCAGCCCGTCCCGTGAGGAGTCCAGTTGAAGAAGGTCGTCGATTGGATCTTCACCCTCCCCTTCCTCGTTCTGTTCGGGCTGACGCTTGCGGTGTTCGAACCGATCGCCCGGGTCGCCCGGCTCTTCGGTCTCCGCCCGATGGAAGTGACGATGGGGGTCATGCAGCAGATCCTGCTTGGAGTGTTCCGAGTGGCTGGGACGCGGCTGGATGTAGATCGATCCGAGAAGATCTTGCCCCGCACCGGCTACATCATCGTTTCCAACCACCAGAGCATGTTCGACGTCCCGATCTTTGGCGGGCTCCTGTTCACCAACTATCCCAAGTACGTCTCGAAGAAGGAACTCGGCCGATGGCTTCCCTCGGTCTCTTTCAACCTCAAACATGGCGGCAACGCGCTGATCGATCGCAACGACCCGCAGCAGGCGCGGGCTGCGATCCGTGAGCTGGGGGAATCCTGTGAGGCGCGCAACACGGCAGTGGTCATCTTCCCCGAAGGGACACGGTCCCGCGACGGTCGTATGAAGTCGTTCCGGTCTGGAGGTCTCAAGGAGTTGCTGGATGCGGCGCCTTCGTTGCCGGTCGTGCCGACCACGATCGACGGTGCCTGGAAGCTCCTGCGCAACAGTCTGTTCCCGGTCCCGTTCGGGACCAAGGTACGGGTCCGCTTCTCGGAGCCTTTGCCCCGGATTGCCGGGGAGGATCCGACGGACCTCATCGCTCGAGCCCACGAGACCATCGCAGAAACCCTGCGCGAGTGGCGGGGCTCCGATGGCTGACGATTGCGTCTGTCACGACGAGATCGCCCGGCTGCACCGATTCTTCCAGGACTGGTTTCGTGGGGATCTGGACGAGGCTGCCTTCAGGTTGTGTGAAGAGGCTCTAGCTCCCGGGTTCACCATCGTGACCCCCGGCGGCGAGTTGATCGAGCGAGATCACATCCTCACTGCGATCCGGCGGCACCGCGGCGGGGAGCAGCCGGGCTTTGCCATCGAAACCGTGGCGCGATCCTGTCAGCAGGTCGCCGGAGTGCACATCGCGAGCTACGAGGAGCGCCAGTCGGGGACCCGGTCGACCGTGCGGTTGTCGACCGCCGTCCTCAGCGAGGATGGCGGCCGCTACCGGTGGCACAACGTTCACGAGACGTGGATCACCACCTGAGCCGGTGCGATCCGCCTCGCTACCGTCGGTTCAGAGCTCCTTCCACACGTACTGGACGCCGGGGTTGCTCGGGCTGCGTTCAACCTGGAAGTCGAGAGAGCGGACCAGCTCCAGCATGCGATGGTTCGCCGTGAGCACCTCGCCTTCCATCATGTCGAGCCCGCGGGCGCGTGCGATCTCCATCAGTCGGGTGACCATGCGCTGGCCGATGCCGTGTCCCTGGAACTCGTCGGAGACCACTACTGCAAACTCGCAGCTGTTCTGATCCGGGTTCGTCACGTAGCGAACGACGCCGTGCTCGACCTCTTTGCCGTCCTCCCAGGTGACCGCAATGAGCGCCATCTCGCGGTCGTAGTCGATCTGCGTGAATCGGACCAGCATCTCGGGCGTGAGCTCGTGCACTGCGTGCATGAACCGGAAGTACTTCGTCTCGTCGGACAAGCCGCGGATGAAGTCCTGCTCGATCTCGGCGTCCTCCGGGCGGATCGGCCGGATAGTGACGTCCCGCCCGTCGGGGAGCTGGAACGTGGTTTCGAGGTCGGCAGGGTAGGGATGGATCGCCATGTGGGCGTATCTGTCCGGCGACGGCTTGGGGACGCCGACGACTATGCGAGCATCGACGGCCATCGCCTGGTGCTCGTCGAGAATCAGCGGATTGATGTCCATCTCTTTCAGCCACGGCAGCTCACAGGCCATGTTGGAGACCCGGAGCAGAACGTCCACGAGTGCTTCCGTGTTCGCCGCCGGCATGTTGCGAAACTCGCCGAGCGCCTTGGCGACCTTGGTGCGGTTGATCAGGTTGCGGGCGAGCCGCTCGTTGATCGGCGGGATCGCGATTGCCGCGTCCTCCATCACCTCGACGAAGGTACCGCCGGCACCGAAGCTGATAACGGGCCCGAAAACCGGGTCGTTGATCACACCAACCATCACCTCCCGGCCGTTGGTGGTGCGATGCATTGCTTCGACCGTGACCCCTTCGAGATGGGCGTCGGGCCGTTTCCGCTGCACCCTCTCGATGAGTTCGCGATAGTTGCCGCGCACGTCGGCCGCGTTGCGGATGTTGAGCTTGACCCCTCCGACATCCGACTTGTGCGAGATGTCCTCGGAGTAGATCTTCATGGCCACAGGGAAGCCCATCGACGTAGCGAGGATGAGTGCCTCCTCCGCGGAGCGGGCGATCCCGTTGCGCACGGTCGGGACGTTGAACGCCTCGAGCAATGCGATCGACTCCGGTTCCGTCAGTACTGAGCGCTTCTCGTTGAGTGCAGCCTCGATGATGAGCCGGGCGGCCTCGATGTTGGGCTCGTCGTGCTCGGTGGGAAGACGGCCGGGCGTTTGCAGCAGGAGTTGTTGGTTGGCTTTGTATGCGGCCAGGTAGCCGAAGGCCTCGACGGCGGCTTCCGGCGTGTTGAATGTCGGGATGCGGGCCTGCCGGAACAGCGAGCGGGCCGGATCGACCTGTCTGCCGCCCATCCATGAGGTGATGATCGGCTTGCGGTTCTTCTCCGACGCTTCGACAACTGCTTGCGCCACGTCGACCGGAGCGGTCATCGCTTGCGGGGTGAGGATCACCAGGACACCGTCGACACCCTGGTCCTTGAGCACGATGTCGATGGCTTGCCGATAGCGCTCGGGGGTGGCGTCACCGATGATGTCGACCGGGTTGCCGTGTGACCACGTTGCCGGCAACACCTCGTTGAGCGAGTTCATCGTGCCTTCGTCGAGTTCGGCGATGTTCAGACCCACGTCGGGAGCGTGGTCGGTCGCCAGCACGGCGGGGCCGCCGGCGTTGGTGATTATCGCCATGCGGTTGCCGGCCTGCCGGTACTTCGAAGAGAGAGTGCCCGCCGCGGCAAACACCTGGCTGATGGTGTCGACGCGGACCACACCCGATCGATTCAGCGCCGCAGTGAATGCCTCATCGCCCCCGACTAGTGCGCCGGTGTGGGACATCGAGGCCGCAGCACCTTCTGTGGACCGCCCGGCCTTGATGGCGATGACCGGCTTGATGCGAGCTGCCGCCCGGAGACCGCTCATGAAGCGACGCGAGTCCGTCAACCCTTCGACGTAGAGGATGATGCTCTCCGTCTTCGCATCGGAGGCGAGGAAGTCGAGTATGTCACCGAAGTCGACATCAGCAGCGATGCCGGTGGAGACGACTGCCGAGAAGCCGACGTCGCGGTTCTCCGCCCAATCCAAAATCGATGTGCACAGGGCCCCCGATTGGGAGACGAGCGCCACACCGCCCTCGGAGGCGGAGTTGTTGCCGAATGTTGCGTTGAGGCCGAGGCTGGGTCGGATCAGACCGAGGCAATTGGGTCCCATGAAGCGGATACCGTGGCTGCGGGCGACGTCGCGTACCTTGTCCTCCAGCGCCCGACCCTGCTCGCCCACCTCGCGGAAGCCTGCGGACAGGATGATCATCGACTTGATGCCGTAGAGGCCGCACTGCTCAACGATTCCGGGCACGGTTCGGGCCGGGGTGGCCACGATGGCGAGATCGATGTCCTCACCGATCGACTCGAGGTCGTCGTACGCCTTTTCTCCCTGCACGGTTTCCCGCTTTGGGTTGATTGCGTAGATGTCGCCGTCAAAGCCGCCTTCGAGGAGGTTGTTGAAGACGACCTGGCCGACAGAGTCTGGTGTTTCGCTTGCCCCGAACATCGCCACCGACTTCGGGGCGAATAGAGCGCTTAGGTAGTGGGGACGCATTGGAACCTGTCCTCCTAGGACCGTTTTCGCTTCACCATGCTGATATCTGGTAACGCTAGCTAGGGCCTGGAGGCCCGGAGACGGTGCCACCCGACCCCGAGTATCTGGACCTGAGCCCTAGGGCGAAAAGGGCAGGTGGCAATGACGTGCCGGGCGGGATTCGCTGACATCGCGCCTGGTGACGGCGCGGCCGGCTAGAGCTCAGACGAAGAGCTGCACGTCCGCTTCAGCGGCGAAGTCCAGGAACGCTGCGGCTCCGGCAATATCGCAGCCCTCGATGAGGTCCGACTCCTCCACGCCCATGACCCCCATGGTCGTGGCACAGGCGAAGAAGGTGACATCCAGGCCTTGCGCCATATCGATGAACTCCGGCAGCTCGGGCATGCGCGACTTCTCCATCCAGCCCTTCATGACCTTGGTCGCGGCCGCAGTGGCGCCGGGCACGGCACCGAGCAGGTTGGGCACGCGGATTGGCCCCGACGGGTTGGCCAGAGAAGCCACCTTCAGCTTCTCGAAGCGATCCTGGTGCAGGATGTCGAGCCCGTAGAAGGTGAAGTAGATGCCTACCTCCCAGCCGAGGCTGGCCGCAGTAGTTGCCAGGATCAGCGGGGGATAGGCCTGGTCGAGAGTCCCCTTCGAGGCGACTAGAGCCAGACGTTTCTTGCGGGGCGGAGCTTCCGGTTCCGGCTCGATCCTCTGGGCGGCGACGGTCATGACGCCCCCTTGCCGATCCAGAACACCTGGGTGTCGCCCCGGTCCTCGCTGGCGAGCAGGACGTCGCCGCGCTGGCGCGCCATCGCCGGGATGTCCTCGAGAGATCCCGGGTCGGTGCACGTGAGGTGCAGCACTTCGCCCTCCCGCAACTTGCCGAGCACCATCGCCGCCTTGTAGACGGGTAGCGGGCACAGCAGGCCGCTGGTGTCGAGCGATTCAGTTGCCTCCGGCCGGTCTGTTTGTGTGGTCATGCGCTTTCCTTTCAGATCTTGGGGAGTCCGTCGTCACCGAGCACGTCGCTGAAGTAGCTCGAGTACTTCGATCCGGAATCCGGTGAGATCCCAACGGCGATTCCTCGAGCCGTGTCGCCGAGCTGGTTGATGGCGTGGACCACTGCGCCCGTTGAGGGGCCGACGATGAGGCCTTCCTCGCGGTGGAGGCGTTTTGTGATCTCGTAGGCGGGCTGGTCGGCGACGTGGATCACTTCGTCGATGATGTCCCAGTCGAGGATTCCCGGCTCCTTTGCCTCCTTGAAGGACTTGAGCCCCGGGAGACGGTGTCCCTTGTGCGGTTCCACGGCGATCACTCGGATCGAGGGGTCCCTTTCCTTCAGGTACCGGCCGGTCCCGGTGATGGTGCCGGTCGTGCCCAGACCGGCAACGAAGTACCTGACGTTGCCTTCGGTCTGTCGCCAGATCTCCGGCCCGGTGGTCTCATAGTGGGCGCGGACGTTGTCTTCGTTCTCGTACTGGTTCGCCATCGCAAAGCGGCTGCCGCCTTCCGATGCCGCCAGCGAGCGCGCCAGCGCTATCGCTCCGTCCTTGGGGTGGTTGACTGGGCACAGGTCGTCGGGCGTTTCCCACACCTCCGCACCGAGCATGCGCAGCATCACCTTCTTCTCCTCGGGGACACCATCGGGAATGGTCACCGTCAGGTGCTTCCCGGCGAGGGCGGCGAGGGCGGCGAGGGCTATGGCAGTGTTGCCCGACGAGGCCTCGACGATGTCGCGGCCGTCCAGGTCGCCGCGTTCAGCCATCCCGGCTAGCAGGTAGGCCGCGGCTCGATCCTTCACCGAACCGAACGGGTTGAGCCATTCGAGCTTCAGGTAGGTCTCCACGCCGGCGAGGGTGCCGACCCGATTGACCCGCACCAACGGCGTGGGATTGTGGACGTTGGGCAGTAGGTCCCGTATGTCGCCAAAGCGTCGTGCCTCGGCGTCTGTGCCGAGCGAGAGACTCTCGCTGGAGAGGGTTGCCGTCATGTTTGCTCCAAACAAAAAACCCGTGGCGGCTGTTGCCGTCACGGGTGTCGGGTGTTCTTCTTGGCTAGCTGGTGGCTAGGAGTCGGCCTTTCCGCGCGGCAGTGTGCTGTTTTGACAACAACAACATGCGGCGGCGGTGGCGACGTACTTCATTGCTGCGGAAGCGTAGCCGCGGCGATGCCGCCGTCAAGACGAAATGTCGCTGCGACGACGAAGGGCCGATGCGGGCGCGGCTGCGGTTTGGTGTAAGTTGCGGCGCATGAGATTTGGAGCATTTACCCCGCAAGGATGGCGTCTGGACCTGGTCGGCCTGGAGACGGAGGAGCAATGGCCGGCGATGCTGTCTGTGGCGAAGACCATCGAGGATCTGGGATTTGAGTCTGTATGGGTCTACGACCACTTCCACACGGTGCCGGTCCCGACTCAAGAAGTCACCTACGAGGCGTGGACCCTCATGGCAGCTCTGGCTGCGGCAACCGACACAGTTCGGCTCGGGCAGATGTGTACCTGCAATGGGTATCGCCCTCCGGCCTACCTGGCGAAGGTTGCGGCTTCGATAGATGCCATCTCGGGGGGACGTCTCGAGATGGGGATCGGGGCCGGGTGGTACGAGCACGAGTACAACGGATATGGCTACCCGTTTCCCAAGGCCTCGGTGCGCATCGGCCAGCTGGGCGAAGCCGTCGAGATCATGAAGCGGATGTGGACGGAGGAAGAGGCGAGCTTTGCGGGCAAGTACTACCGCCTCGACGGGGCGATCTGCCAGCCAAAGCCGGTGCAGCAACCTCATATCCCCTTTTGGATCGCTGGTGGGGGTGAGAAGCTGACTCTGAATGTGGCCGCACGTTATGCGTCGTACACCAACTTCGGGCAAACGTTGGAGGAGTTCGAGCACAAGTCGAACGTACTCAGAGGTCACTGCGAGCTAGTGGGAAGCGATTTCGATGCGATTGTGCGTTCGACCAACTTCAACGTCGTGTGCGAAGAGACCGAATCCGCAGTGGACGACCGTATCGAATGGATCAAAGACAAGTACCGTCCCTACGTTTCTGAGGAACGTCTCGACGGTCTGGAGAGGATGTACCGCCGGATGGCGGGCACTCCCGACCAGCTGATCGAGAAGATGCAGCCCTGGGCCGATGTCGGGATGTCCTATGCAATCGTCTACTTCTACGAGGCAGCGTACGACACCACCGGACTCGAGCTTTTCGCCCGGGAAGTGATGCCGGCCTTCACCTAGGGACCGCAAGCGAGGAGCGTCCCCTGGGCATTTTCGACTTCATGCGCAGCAGAATCACCCGGACCACCACCGGGCTGTTTGCGCATGCTCCCGACCCTCTGGCCAACAGCCTCGACTACATGGGGGATCCCGGTCTCTTCGGACCCGATTCGGTTACTTGGCGGGTGATCGGTGACGTGGCGACATTCGTCGGTGGGATACGCGCACTCCTCGTCCAGGCTGCTCACCAGGAAGTCGCCGCCGGTGTTGCCGACCACTCCCGGTACAAGGACGATCCGCTGGGGAGGCTGTCGCGGACGTCGGCTTATGTGACGGCAACGGCTTTCGGGGCGATGCCGGAGGTCGAGCGAGCCGTAATGATCGTACGCAGAGCACATCGCCCGGTGCGCGGGGAATCGCACCGGCTGCGCGCCTATGCCGCAGACAATCCCGGTCACGCCGCCTGGGTGCACAACGTGCTCACCGACTCCTTCCTGGTCGCCCACCAGCGCTACGGAAAGGACAAGCTCGACGATCGCAATGCCGATCGATTTGTGGCCGAGCAGACCGCAGTGGGGCGGTTGCTCGACGCAAGCCCGCTCCCGCGCACCGCCGACGTTCTCAGCGATTGGGTGGAGAACCATCCGGACATCGGTATCTCGCCGGGAATGGTGAACGCCGTCGACTTCCTGCGCAAACCACCGCTCCCACTTCTCGTCCGAATCCCCTATCGAGCTCTCTACTGGGCTGCGGTTGCGACTATCCCGGTCTCTATCCGGACGGTCATCGGCGTGAAGCGGAAGCCGGGTGCGATCGTCCTGGGCAAGGTCGTTGTGACCTTTTTGCGCTGGGCACTTGGCTCGTCACCGGCGTGGTACCTCGCTCTCACCCGGGTCGATGCCGATCTGCCCGAGGGCCACCGTTTCCGTGACGCACCAAGGCGCAGAAGGTCGAAAACGCCGGCCTAGCTTCGGGGCAGCCACCTCAGATCGGTGTTGCCCCCGCTGATGATGATCCCGATCCGCCTTCCTCGTACCTCGTCGCCAAGGGCACGCAAGGCCGCAAGCCCGGTTGCCCCCGAAGGTTCGACGAGGATCTTCATCCGGTGCAGATGGAAGAGAGCAGCAGCGACGATGTCGTCTTCTGCAACGCGGATGACCTCGACGCCTGCCCAACTCAGCGTGGCGAAGGTCAGCTCGCCGAGCGCAGTCAGCAACCCGTCCGCGACGGTCGCGGGGTTGGCGACTGCGGGCTGAATCTGCCCCGTCTGCAGCGAGCGATAGGCATCATCGACCGCATGCGGCTCTGCGCCGAAGAGTTGGGCCTCGGGGAGCATGGATCTGGTTGTGATCGCCGTCCCCGACATCAGCCCGCCGCCACCGATCGGGGCAATGACCATGTCGAGATCGCCCACGTCCTCGATCAACTCCAAGGCTGCGGTGCCCTGGCCGGCGATGATGTGCCGGTTGTTGTACGGATGGATCAGCGTCGCCCCGGTTTGCTGGATGAGCCGCTCGGTGGCGACCTCCCGATCGGAGTGCGCACACATCTCGATGTTGGCTCCGTAGCCCCTCACGGCTTCGATCTTCACCTGCGGTGCGTGGTCGGGCATCACGACCGTGCAGGCGATGCCCCGCGTCGCCGCGGCATAGGCGAGTGCCGCCCCGTGATTGCCCGAGGAGTGGGTGATGACTCCGCGGGCGGCGGCTTCATCGTCGAGTGACAGTACGGCATTGAGTGCGCCGCGAGCCTTGAAGGCCCCTACCTTCTGCAGGTTCTCACATTTGAAGAAGACATCTGCTCCGGTTTCCCTACGCAGCGTCGCTGAGGTTGCCACGGGAGTGCGGTGGGCGTGCGCCGCGATCCTGCCCGCGGCAGCTTCGACGTCGCTGAATGACGCAGCTGGTTGATGCATTTCCGGCCTTCCGGGAGAATCCCGGTGAGCCTAACTGTCAGCCGATCGATCGCATCCGGTTGTTGCGGGCGTTGTGCTCGACTTCGGCGAGACCCAGCGCCTCCATGACCGGGGGGACATAGTTGGCAAACCTGCCTCGCAAACCCTTCTTCAGGCCATACCAACCTCTGACCGGATTCTCTGCGGAGCGGGCCCACGCTTCGACGGTGTCTTCCTTGGCCGGTTTCTGCTCGTCGGCGTTGCCCAGCAGCATCCAGTCCCCGCGCTCGTCGAGCATCTCCTTGAGGTCGTCGATACACCTCAGGTGATAGCTGAGGCGAGTCGAGCCGACCTGGCACACGAGCGCAGGCGGGTCGAGTGTCTCGTCACGCCATGCCTGGTACTCGGAGCGGCCGGGAGGGGTTTGCAGGGTCCAGGGATCGTCGGGTGTTCCGTTGCCTCGAACTGTCATGGTTGTTTCCTTCGTTACCGTCGTGTTACGGTAACTGGTAGGTTACCAAGGTGCAACGAGAGGAATGGCGATGACCACTTACTCTGTGACGGAGACGATTTCCGCCGAAGCCGACACAATCTGGGAGCTGCTCACCAACGCGGGTGCCTATCCCGACTGGAATTCGACGATCATCTCCCTCGACGGCGAGATCGTGGTGGGCAACCGCATATCCCTCGTGTCGACGGTCAACCCGAAGCGAGCGTTCAAACTGACGGTGACCGAGATGGACAAGCCCCATCGCATGGTTTGGTCGGACGGCATGCCGCTCGGGCTGTTCAAGGGGGTGCGCACCTACACCCTGACTCCCGGCGACGGCGAAACTACGTTCGAGATGACCGAGGAGTTCAGTGGGCTTCTCGAGCCGGTGATATCAAAAGGGATCCCAGACATGACCGAGTCGTTCCACGAGTTCGCAGCCAGCCTGAAGCGAGCTGCCGAGGCGGGATGATCGATGGCCGGCGATGAGGCTTTGGACGTGCTCGGCGACGGCAATCGGCGCATGATCGTGCAGATACTCGGCAACAGGGACTGCTCGGTGCAGGAGCTGGCCGATGCGCTGCCGATCAGTCGCCCCGCGGTGTCTCGCCATCTGCGCCTGCTCAAGCAGGCCGGTCTGGTGATCGACCGCGAGGAGGGCACCAAGAACATCTATCACCTCAGAGCGGAGGCGTACGCCGAGGTGCAGGCGGCGCTCACCGAGCTGTGGGGCAACGCGGCGGCCCGGTTTCGGATCGTCGCCGAGAACACGGAGGGACCCAGCGATGGGTGAGCCGTTGGT
>JASJBC010000180.1 GCA_030066715.1 Acidimicrobiia bacterium | reverse complement strand
CGCCGTGACCGTTGCGCACCTTGACACCCGTGTTGTGCGCAACGATGAACCCGGTGGTCTCGTTGTGCATCTTGATGGGGACGCTCTCGAGGTTGAAGAACTCGTTGCGGAAGATGTACGCCGGGCCCCCGGCGATGGGTTGGACGCTCACCCCCATCCGGGCGTTCGTCACCCGGTTGCGCCACACCCTGGCGTTGGCCTGGTTGTAGTCGATCTCGATGCCGTCGTCCACGCAGAAGGCCGCATCGTTGCCGAAGATGTCCTGGCCGAAGGAGTCGCCGGTGGACGGCTGCACCGAAATGCAGTCACCGAAGTACCTGACCGTGTTGTGACAGACCACATTTCCCGTCCCACGCAAGTCGATCCCGCGCTCGGACGGGATCCCTGCCTGGGGCCATGTCGTTCGGCCCGTAATGGCGTTGTCGCAGACGGTCTGCCGGGCCTCGGAGGCGTTGCCGCGGCGGTTGAGGATGCCATAGTCGACGTCCTCGATCGTGTTGCCCCGGATGAGAATGTCCTGCGTGTTCTGGGCATCGATGCCCCAACGCCCATCCCGGATGACGAACCCGTCGAGGATGACGTGGGCCGTGTCCCGGTCGTAGTTGCCGATGGTGACGACACCTCGGTCGGTGTCCGCACCGTCGATCACGACGCTGCCTTCGGCGATGAATGCGATGGGCTGTGCGGCCGTTCCCGAAGCCATCACCTGGAAGGGCTCGTACTGCCCGGCGCCGACACGGAACGTGTCGCCGGGTTGCGCGGTATCGGCGGCGGTCTGGAGACCTCGGAATGGGTCGGCTACGGTGCCGGTGCCGCCTCCGGTGCCGGGTACGACGTGCAGTTCACGCCCGGAGGCAGCAGGTGTGGCCGTGGTGCGCGTGGTCGCCGTGACGGTGCGGGTCTCGCTGCCGCCGTCCGGGTCGGTGATGGTGACCCGGAGTTCGTAGCTCGTGCCGGGGCGGAGGAACAGTGCGCTGGCGCCCCACTGGTCGAGGCCCAGCGGTGACCCGTTGACGCTGATCGATGGGTAGGCCCGCACTGCGGGGGCCCCGGCCCGCCAGCCGGTCGCACCGGTCTCCCGGAACTCGAGCGACATCGAGCTATCGAGATTCGTATCCCCGGTCACCATCCAGACAACGCCGATGCTCCCGTAGGTTGCGTCGACGCGAACCGTTCCGGGGGAGATGGCGTCGCCCGGAGCCGCCCCGGCAGGAACCGGGAGGATCAGCGCAAGTGTGGCCAGCACCGTGATCACGGCGAGACGGGTCATACAAGCTCCTCCGACGGGTGATCGCTGTCGAGCGTAATAACGGCCGGGGCCTAAGAGAGGTTCAGCAGCTTCTCAGTCCGGCCGATGAAGCTTGGGCGAGGGACGAAGCAAGAGTCGACGACGAGGCGTCACATGGTCGCCGGAATAAAATGGGAATCCCATCGATGGGCATCACGTGTGGTGCGGCTGTTCGTCTTCGTCGTGCCCTTTATCGGTGGGGTCGCCGCCGCAACCGTCGTTGCCAGCGCCATCCCCGGGTACAACAACGTGTTCGGTGCTGTCGCCTGGTGGGGAGTCGTGCTCGGAACGTCGTTCGCTGCGGTGAACCTGACTGATCGCCTCGCCCGCAAGTTCCTACCACTCGCCGCGCTGCTCGATATGTCCCTCGTGTTTCCGGGCGCCGCACCGTCTCGCGTGAAGGTGGCTATGCGTACCTGGACGACGGCACAGCTGCAGCGACGCATCCGCGAGGCGCGAGAGAGCGGTCTCGACGACGATCCAACCCGGGCCGGAGAGACCGTGCTGCTGCTCGTAGCGGCCCTGAACGCACACGACCACGTCACCCGCGGGCATGCGGAGCGCACCCGTGCCTTCACGGACGTCCTCGCCGAGGAACTCGGAATACCACAGGAGCAGCGGGAGAAGCTGCGGTGGGTCTCGCTACTCCACGATGTAGGCAAGCTGAGGATCGCGGCGTCCGTCCTCAACAAGCCCGGCAGGCTCGAGGAGGACGAGTGGGACGAGATCCGGCTCCACCCGGTACTCGGCGACGAGTTGGTGGCGCCAATCAAGGACTTCCTGGAGCCATGGGGTGACACGATTCTCCACCATCACGAACGTTGGGATGGCGCCGGCTATCCGCAGGGGTTGCGCGGCGAGGAGATCAACTACGGCGCCAGGATCGTCGCTGTGGCGGACGCATACGACGCCATGACCGCAGCCCGCTCGTATCAGCCGGCAAAAGGGGCGCGAGCCGCGCTTCGGGAGCTCAGCACAAACGCCGGCGCGCAGTTCGACCCGGCCGTGGTCCGGGCGTTTCTCGACATTTCCGCCCGGCAACTGCGAAGGCTCACCGGCCCGCTTGCCATGCTCGCCCAGATCCCGGCCGTCGCCGGTCTGCAGCGGGTTGCGGAATGGGCCGGGACCGCCACTGCGGGTACCGCCGTCGTCGTGGCGGCGGTCGCCACCGGAGTCGTAGTCCCGGCGACGGTCGAAGCGGCCACGGAGGTCCCCATCGCTCTGGTGACCACCACAGAGTCGCCACAGCCGGCCGGCACAGACCCACTTGTGACGACGGTCACCGACCCTGTAGCGGCTACGACCCAACCGCCCACGTCGACCACAACCACGAGCCTGGCGACGACCACCACCTCGACTACGACGGCTCCGCCCTCGACTTCTACGACGGTTCCGACAACGACCACCTCCACCACTGTTCCCGCTACGACGTCCACCTCCACGACGACCACCACGGCCCCGCCCACGACGACGACCGTGCCACCGACGACAACCACAGTCCCGACCACTACCACGACCACCGTCGCCCCGGCGAACCAGCCGCCGGTTGCTCAGGATGACTCAGCCAGCGGCAACCCGAAGTCGAACTTCCAGATCAAGGTGCTCACGAACGACAAGGATCCGGACGGTCACGCGTTGACCCTCGTTTCCTGCGGGACCAGCGCACAGGGGGTGACGGTCACGGTCAACGACGACAAGTGCTCATACAGCCATCCGGATCCCGAGAGTTGGACTACGCCCGACACGTTCACGTACACCATCAGCGATGGCCACGGCGGCACCGCAAGCGCCACGGTGACGGTCACGCCCCGCTAACCCGCTGCTTGGCTACTCGGCGACGGCGAAAGCAATGACCTGCTGCGGCAAAGCCCACTCGACGCCGTGCTCGTCCCGCGCCAGCACGTGGTCGTCGCTGCAGGCCTCTACGAGTGCAACGATGTCAAACGTGGCGCCGACGAGCCGCACCGGCGTGCCGTCGACCTCGTGACGGCCGAGGTAGGCGCGAAACGAGGCAACCGCCCGCTCTCCGCTCGTGCCGGGAAAGCGGGCCTGCCCGTCGCTGCGGGCAAACTCGACGGCGCCGGTGTTGACCGCAACAACCCGGTCGTTGGTCTCCAGTACGAGCAGGTCGTTCAGGGCGGCGGAGAGCCGCCCGGTGTACTGCGATCCCGCTGCCGAGACGGTGACCTGATCGCCCCGGCTCATCCACTCGAAGCAGACGTCAACGAGGGATCTGCGTCTCTTGCGGAGGTGCTCGGTGTCGGCCTCGGCCGAGGCCGCGTCTGCGATGAGCTCGCCGCGACCCTTTCTCGCCACACCTTCGAGGTCCGGATGCTCGGACCACCAGGTGCTCACGCGTCTCCTACTTCTCGGCGGATTGGCTCTCGGTCTCTTCCTCGTGAACCGGGAAGCCCTTCAGCCATTCGAGGACCTCGTCACGGAAGAAGCGGAAGGGGCGGCCACCGGGAATTCGGTAGCAAGGGATCGAGCCTTCCCGAGCCATCCGCCGGACTACCTGGACGTTCATCCCAAGAAGCTCTGCCACCATGGCTGTATCGAGGACGGGTGGGTAGTCGCTTGTCTGGGCCATTTTCTGCTCCCTGTCGGGCCTACCCCGTGGGTATGCCTTCGATTCTACTTGGGTATCGACAGGTGTGAAGAGTAATTAGTGATACTGACGAATACCTTGGAGGCCATCGCCAATTCCCGTCAACTCTCGTTGATAGTCATCAACTCGATGTCGAAGGTCAAGGCCTGTCCCGCAAACCGGTGGTTGGTGTCGATCGTGACCTCGGTCTCGCTGATCGCCGTCACCCTCCCGTAGATGACGCCGTCGATGAGGACTTCGTCGCCGACGGCTACGTCCGCGGGGGCCTGGTCGATCGGAACGGGAAAGATCAGTTCCTCATCGACGGGCCCGTAGGCATCCTCGGGTGGGATGCGGACCGTGGTTGTGTCGCCGACAGACATGCCCCGCACAGCCGCGTCAAATCCCGTTATCACCTGATCGGAACCGACCTCGAACTCGAGTGGCTCGCGGCTGCGTGTTGAGTCGAACTCCGTGCCGTCATCGAGCGTCCCGGTGTAGTGCACTGTGACTATGTCGCCATTCTCCGCCCCGGTGCCATCACCGCCGGAGCAGGCGCCGAGGGCAATGACTATGGCGAGTAGCAGTACTGGGTAGGGACGCATCGGGCCTTCTCCGGGAAGTTGATGTGCCATGTTACGACGGCGGAACGGGAGCGAGTTCGGGAATTCTCGGACTCAAGGTCGGTTGGCTTGCTGCCGAAAAATCACCCAGAGAAGCAAGTTGTGGCAGGAGATGCGAATGCCGAGTGATGCGGCCAGAAGCGACGATGACGATCTCCTCAGTCAGATCGACGAACTGAAAGCTCGGATGGATCGGCTGATGCAAGGTGGTACGTCGACGTCCAACTCTGCCCTGCTCACCGATCCGCCGAAGGCAACTCCGCCATCGGTCGTCGAGTCGGAACCCACCCCTGCTCCGCCCCCGCCGCGGACGCGGGTACGGGACCTCATCGGGCCCAAGGACGAGGACGAAGGCGGATCGTTCCCGCCGCAGCGAGAGATCGTGTCGTTCCCGGATGAGGTGGATTCCGCAGTGGAACGGCGACCTGCGGACCGCCCCGCCGAGGAACGGCCCAGCTCACCGCCGCCACCCAGCAAGCCGAAGCAGGCTGCGGTAGACGGATCGCTGATCTCTGTGGACGGCGCCCGCGAAGAAGCAAGGCCCAAGGTCGAGTCCTTCGACGAGCTGGGCTCAGCCATTGAAGAGGAGTTGGCTCGCGACGCCTCCGTTCCCCCCGCTTCCTCACGCAAGGGGCCCGACCTGGCCAGTCGCTTCGGGCCGGTCGAGAGCGAGGTAGAGGCAGAGTTGCCCGAAGCCGACGACGCAGAAGACACCGAGGACGACGACCACGTCGAGCACGAAGAGTATGACGACCACGACGAGTACGAAGAGTTCGACGAGTACGACGAGTACGAAGACGAACCGGTCTACGACGAGCGCAGCAAGATCGGCGCAGTCGTTGCCATCTGGGCTTTCACGGCCATCACCAGCGGGGCAATAGCAACGCTTCACTTCACGGGCGTCATCTAGGTCCCGCCCTAGCCGGAACCGGCGGTCATCTCGACCCAGGGCGTAGTCTGGTGGCACGCAATCGGAGAGGTTGATGTGCCTTCGTTTCGTTCCGACCTGGATGGCATTCCCGTCTATCGCCCCGGGAAACCAATAGACGAGGTATCACGCGAGCTCGGCATCGCAGAGATCGTCAAGCTGGCCTCCAACGAGTGGCCGCTGGAGCCCTTCCCCGAGGTGCAACAGGCCGTTGCCGATGCAATGGTCGACATGAACCGCTATCCGGAGAACTCGGTGTACCACCTGGTCAACGGGTTGGCCGAGTATCTCGATGTCCCCACTGATCACATCTGGATGGGAGCCGGGAGCACGGAGCTGATCCTGGCGATGGCTCTGGCGATGGGCGGTCCGGGTACGAGCTTTGTGTTCTCCGACCCGTCCTTTGTCATGTACCCGATCGCAGCCGCCATCAGCGGTGCCGAGGGCATTGCCGTTCCCTCTACCCCAGATCTCGGCCATGACCTTCAAGCCATGCTCACCTCGGTACGGCCCGACTCCTCGGTTGTGTTCGTCTGCAATCCGAACAACCCGACCGGCACGTACCTGCCGATCGCCGACGTGGAGCGGTTCATCGCAGCCGTGCCCGACGCAACGCTCGTGGTCGTCGATGAGGCCTACTTCGAGTTCGCCACTGCCTCCGACTACGGCACGGCGGTGCCGGAGGCGCTCGCCAGGGACAACGTCGTAGTGACGCGGACCTTCTCCAAGGTGTTTGGCCTTGCCGGGCTTCGCGTCGGCTACGCAATCGGCAAGCCGGACACTCTGGGTCGGCTGCGCCGGGCGCAGGTGCCGTTCTCGGTGAACTCCGCAGCCCAGGCCGGTGCGCTTGCCGCCCTGTCGTGCGGTGACCGTCTCGAGGCCAGGGTGGTCGACAACGAGGCGGCCCGCACCCAGCTCGAAGCGGGACTGGCGGCACGCCGGGTCGAGTACGTGCCCAGCCAGACCAACTTCGTCCTGTTCCGCCCCGCTCAGGACCCAGCGGTGTTGAGCGACTCGCTGCTCCGCCACGGAGTGATCGTGCGACCGATGGGGCCTTTCGTCCGCGCCACCGTCGGGACCGGCGCAGAGAACGACAAGCTCCTGGAGGCTCTCGACGCAGTTTGATCCGCCCGCCTAGAGCTGGCCGGTCGAGCCCGCATCCTGCAGCGATGCCACGTACGTCGGATCCTCGTAGCGCCGCAGGTCGAAGTGATGGGCCCAGTCCGGCAGTGAGCCGCCGGCGATTGCCGTCGCAACGATCTCACCGACGGCGCAGGCCGCCATGATGCCGAACCCGGACAATGCTCCGCACACAAACGACCCGTCCGGCCCGGCCGGACCGGCGAGAGGCAGGTTCTCGACGGTCTTCGTGTAGTA